>CAKOVG010000014.1 GCA_934121875.1 uncultured Clostridia bacterium | reverse complement strand
AATTGCAACTTTTTTATTTGTATAATCTGGATGATTTGCATTTTCTAATAAGGCGTTTCCACCATACACTCCTTCTAACTCCTCACCTTCAATAGCCATCGTTCTTGGTATATTTGCTCCTATTGATAAATATATTGCGTCATATTCTTTTTCTATATCAGCTAGTTCTAAGTTCTTTCCTAACTCTTTTTCGCATTGGACATTTATGCCGAGTGCTAAAATTTGCTCAATAGTTTTTTCTACAATTTCATTTGATAGCCTAAACTCTGGTATTCCTCTTTTTAAAATTCCACCTAAATTTTTTTGTTTTTCATAAATTGTCACTTGGTATCCTTTTCTTCTAATAAATGCAGCAGCTGTTAAGCCTGATGGTCCTCCACCAATAACTGCTATTTTTTTATTTTTTTCTTGAGTATTTTCACTGTAGTTTAATAAGCTATTTGTATTACTTAATGCCCAATCTCCAACATAAGCTTCTATTTCTCCAATTGAAACTGGTTCTGACTTAATACCTCTAATACATTTACTTTGGCATTGTTTTTGATGTGGACATATTCTACCACATATTGCTGGCATAACTGTTGTTTCACACAATATTTTATATGCTTCTTCTAGATTGTCTTCTTTTACTTTTTGTATAAAAGTTGGAATATTATTTTCAAGTGGGCAGGCTGTCCTACATTGTGGATTTTTACAATTTAAGCAATGTTCAGCTTTTTGTTTTATATTATTTTCCATTTTCTACTCCTAATTCATTAAAAAAGTTAACAACTTCTTTTAAATCTTTCCAAAATTCAACCTTCTTGTTTTCGTCTCTAAGTAATGCAGCAGGATGCCAAGTAGGCATATATCTTATTCCTTTTTGTTCTATCCATTTACCTCTACTAGCTGTGATAGAATACTCTTTTCCTAACACATTTTTTAAAGCTGTACTTCCTAAAAGAACTATTACCTTGGGTTTTACAAGAATTACTTGATTACGTAGATAATTCAAACAAGCCTCTGCCTCGTCTTGCTCTGGCACTCTATTAGCAGGTGGCCTACATTTAACTATATTAGTTATATATACTTCTTGCCTTTTTATGCCTAACCCCTGAAATGACTTATTCATAAGTTGTCCTGCTTTTCCCACAAAAGGAAGCCCCTGAGTATCTTCATCTGCACCAGGTCCTTCTCCTATAAACATTAAATTAGCTTGTTTATTACCTTCTCCAAAAACAATATTTTTTCTAGTTGAACATAATTTACATCTATTACAATTTTTTATACTATTTTCTAAATCTTCCCAATTATCGTACATTTCTTATTTCCTTTATCTTACACAATTTTCCAATAATTCTATTTTGTTTTCTTGATTTGTATCAATCTTTGCCATTGTTCCAATTGGTATAACAGTTTTCTTATCTATATGTCCAAAATTATCAGATTTTATTATTGGGAAGCTGTATTCTCCATCTAATGTATCTAACAAAATTTTCTCTATAGTTACTGCTCCATCATAATTTCCAAGCCAAATTCCTTTTATTTTGTCAAATACTCCATTTTGTTTCATATGGTAAAAATAATTGCTAACTAGTTCTGGTGGTGTTTCAACAAATATTTCTTCTAAGAATAGTATTTTATCTGTAAAATCAATGCTATATTTTCCACATACCATTTCATTTACCAAGCTTAAATTTCCGCCAACTAAAATTCCTTTTGCTCTTCCCTCTTTAATTGTAACATATTTATCATCCTCTTGTCCTAAGCTTAATCCACCTTCTACAAACCTTTTTATTACTTCTTCATATCCGTATTTAGTTTGCCATGAAGTTAATGCTTTAAATGTTGGACCATGAAATGTTACTAATCCAGTTTTAGTATAAATTGCATTTAATAATGAGGTAGAGTCACTAAATCCACATATTATTTTAGGATGATATTTTATTGTGTCATAATCTAAATAATCAAATGTAGAGTTTGAATTAAATCCTCCTGATATGCAGAATATAGCTTTTATTTCATCATTTTGAAACATATAATTTATATCCTCTGCTTTTTGTTTCGCAGTTGCTGAATATCCTAATTTATTTGATATAGCATTTGGTGCAAATTTAATTTTAAATCCTGCACTTTCCATAAGCATTATCGAATTATTTATTTTTTCTAAATCTTCTTTTAGTACAGGGCTTGATGGTGCTATCAATCCAATAGTATCACCTTTTTTTAGTTTTTCAGGAATCATAATTACCTCCTATTTTATAGCTATTATTGCTCCATTTACACCAAAGCTTTTTCCCTCTTTTCTATATGAATGAAATTCTTTTGAATGGCACATTGTACAAATATTACTATCTATTATATTTTCTTCTTTTAGTCCTATATTTTTTAATAGTTCAATGTTGATTCTCACTGTATCAATATAATATTTTTGCTTACCTTCTTTTTTGTCTCCTAGCTTAATTATTTCGTTAATATTTTTTAAATCTTTGTATTTATTATAAAATAAGTCTTTTACATCTTCATCAACTTCAAAACAGCATTGTCTTATACTTGGACATATACAACATATAATGTCTTTAGGATTGCTTTGGTATTCAATTACCATTTTTTCTATTGCTTTTACTATTATTCCTTTTAAAGTACCTCTCCAACCTGAATGAATACTTCCTATAGCTTTCTTTACTGGATCATATAAAAGCATTGAAATGCAGTCTGCAGAAGTTGTAAGTAGTACAATATCTTTTTTATCAGTTACTATTCCGTCAACATCTTTTAGTTCATCCACTATTTTAATATTTTCTATTTTTTCTATTATATCTGTATGTGTTTGATATGGTCTTACAATTGATGTGTTTTTCAAATTTAAACTTTTTAATATTTTATCACAACTTTGTTTATATGTAACTATATTTTGTACTTTAAAATCTAAATTATTTTCACCTTTTAGAGTATAGCAATGTGTTATCTCTGGATACTCTAACAATTTTTTAAATTGAATATATTCAATTCCATCTTTATTTTGATAAATTATATTTCCCACGTGTAATTTATTTCCTCCCTATGATTATAAATCAAGTTATTCTTGACAAATTTTTTCCAATATTTTTTCTTTGTTAACATTCAGGATATAATTATAATTATTTTTTGTAGTTTGATTAAATTGGCAAATAGCTTTATAACTACAATATTCGCAAGGTGTTTTTTTATCTCTAGTTCTATAATATGGTTCAATTCCAATATTTCCATTTAAAATTTCTTCTGAAATTTGTTTTATTATTTTTTCCATATAATTTTGTAAGTTTTCAAATTGTTTTCTATTTAATGTATTTGGTTTGTCACTAACCTCTCCCTCTTTACCTATATATGCCGGAACAATATTAGAACTACCAGATACTAAATTTGTGTCCATTTTTCTTACAATATTACTATCTGCAAGTATAAGTCCTTGCATTTTAAATTGTTTTCTAAGTTCTTCTGTAATTTCTTCATCAGTCATATTTGGATTTGCATTTAATACTGGATCTATTAAATTAAAATATAATGCTCCAGCTGGTGTTACTTCTTCATTTTCACAAGCAGCGTCCAAATATGTTAATAATTGAAGTTGTAAACCTGCATACACTTCATTTAAATTTATATTTTTTATTGATGATTTATAATCTATTATTCTAATATAATTCCCCTCTGCAGTTTTTGCTATATCTAGTCTATCAATTTTTCCAGTTATCTCAACTTTTTTACCATCTTTTAATTCATACATAATTGGCTCATATTGACCACCATGTTTAAATTCAAGTTCATGCCCCAACACTTCAAAGTCACTATATTTTAAACTATCAACAATATATTTCATAGATTTTGTAATTACTTTTTTTAACCTTTGAGCTAATACTCTGTATTTTGGAATACTATTAAATATATCATATTTTTTTAATGCTAGTTTTTCTTCAACAATATCTTCTGTAATTTGTTTTATTTGTTCTTCTTCAATATTTTTTACAGATATGTTTAATTCATCTAATCTTTCAAAAAAGCTGTCTATTACTTCATGCATTAAGTTTCCTGTATCAACAGCCTCAACATTAAAGCTATCTTTTTCTTTTAATTTTAGTCCATATTTTAAATAATATGAAAAAGCACAAGCTTGATATTGTTCTAGTCTTGACACACTTGTTTTTAAAGTATTGCCATATAATTTTTCCAATTTATTTTGCTTTAATTTTTCTGGCTCATTTTTATATTGTAAAGCTTTTATTGCTGACTCTAATTTTGTTTTATAATTAGTTTGATAATAATTGTATACATCAAACCAAATAGGTTCTATTTCCTCACCCTGTGTAAAATTTCTTAAATTTACTAATAATTCATCAAATGTAGTTTTAGAAAGTAATACTTCACTTTTTCTTTCTATTACATCACTTTGTTCTTTTATATTAGGAAATATTCTTTTAATTTTATTTATTAATATTGATGCTCTTAAAGATTTTCCTTCTGCATCTGATGAAGCATAAGATAAATAAAGTTTTTCTTCTGCTGTTGTAAATGCTTTGTAAATATTAAAATTGTCATCATAAATTTGCTCTATTGTTCCTTTTGCAAGTTCTATTCCTTGCTCCTTTAATATATTTCTATCTTTATCATCTAAAAATCCTTCATCTTTTTGTATACTTGGAAAACTTCCATCATTTAAACCTATAATAAATACTACCTTTACTTTATGTGATCTTGAACGGTCTACATCTCCTACTATTACTTGGTCTGCTGTTGCTGGAATTGTACCTAAGTCACTTTGATTAAAGCCCATTTTTAATATTTTTGCATACCTATCAAAAGTTATATTTTTATTACCTAAAACTAACACTATTTCATCAAATAAATTTGTTAAAATTTTAATACTTAATTCATATTGTTTTGCAATTTCTATTTCATTATTTTGTTTCAATTCTTCAATTTTTTGTTCTAGCTTTTCATATATATTATTTTGTACTAAAAACTCATATAATCCAGTGGTTATTTCTTTTACTGTTTTTAACCCTGTTAACTGTTTTTTGAATTTCAAAAGAGGTTCTATAACTTTATCTCTTGCATATATTATTTGTTTTTGTTGTTCTTCTGTTTCATTGTAAAAGTTCCATTCTTTTACATACCATTTGCTTCCTTTTATGCCCCATTTTAAGCAATAATTTTCTAATATAGCTATTTCTTGTGTATCTAAATCTAGTAATCCTGTTTTTATATAACCAAAAACAGATTCATAAGACCAGTTCTTTGCAAATATTTCTAATAAAGATAATACATATCTTACTAAAATATTACTTCCTAAGTCTTTTTTCTCATCTATAAAAACTGGTATATTATATTGCTCAAAAATTGCTTTACACAAACTTGAATATGTATCTATGTTTTTTGTAATTACAGCCATATCTTCATATTTATAGCCTTTTTTTGCAAGCTTTGTTATTTGTATTGCAACATTTTCTATTTCAGAGTATGGATTACTTGCTAAAAATATTGATAAATTTTCATTTGGTTTATTGTATTTTTTATAAAAAGGTGATTCCATATTTTTTGTTAAATGTTGTAATTCCTCAGTTTTAAATCTGTATGGTGTATTTAGAAAAATTGCTTTTTCTACTTTTATTTTCTCTTGGTCTGCAATTTCTAAAATTCTTTTTACTGTTTGTTTATTGCTATAAAATATATCTATATCCGCATTTGTGTTTTCTTGTAAATTGTCTGCACAAATTGTTATTGTAATTTTATGTGATATTCTCATAAGTTTTCTTAAAATTTCATATTCTTGTAAAGTAAATCCCGCAAATTCATCAATATATATATCACAATTTTTAAATTCATTTGATTCTTCTAGCTCTTCTGCTAAAAGAGTTAATCCATCATTTTCGTCAATATATTGATTTTGAATTGAAGTATTATATAAATCGTATAAATTTGTAATATCTTCAAGTTTTTTTTGTAGGTATTTATCTTGAGTATTTTTAGTAACTTCTTTTAATGTATCTAACTGAACTTGGTGCTTTTTTAGTTCGGTTAATTGTCTTGATATCATTTCTACATTTTCATCTGATTTGCCTAAAAATGAAAACTTATTATTTTCTGTTAATAAAATGTGGTCTATAAGCATTGCTTTGCCTGAACCAGATAAATTTATTCTTGTTTTTTTGCCTACTTCTCCTAAAATCCTATATGCCATACGTGCAAACGTAATTACTTCTGCTGAAATCATACTTTGTGAAGAAGATGTTTCAAGTAATTTTTGCTCTGCTGTATATGAAAATTGTTCTGGTGTAATTACTTTTATTTTGTATGGACTTTTTTGTTTTATTTGTTCATTTATTTGGTTAAAAATATATGTACTTTTTCCTGTACCTGATGTTCCATATACAATTTGAATACTCAAAACTCTCTCCCCTTTCAATTTGTAAAAATCATTTACTGTTCAAAAAAGAATTATTAGTTGACTAGGCAGACTTTATTTGAAAGGCAAGGGCGCATACGTATTGTATGTAACCGCGTTTCAAATAAAGTCTAACGACGTCAAATGATGATTATTTTTTGAACAAAACTTACGCTTCACGTTTCCAATAGAATAAATACTGCTGTGCCATTCCTGCTAAGTCTCCATATTTTTCTGTTGCTAATTTTTCTATTTGATCTCTTTTTAGTTTTGTTTCGTCTGGTAATTTAAAATATAACTCATTCATAACTCTTCTTACCCAAACATCTATTGGAAATACATCTAAACATTTTAATGTTGAAAATAGCATAATACAATCTGCTACTTTAGGTCCAACTCCTGGTAATGTTAGTAGAGTCTCTTTTATTTTTTTGCTATCTGTTTCTTGTTCTAATTTTTCTAAATCTATTTGTTTTGATATAACTAATTTTGTTGTATCATATATTCTTTTATCTCTAAAACCTAACCCTAATGCTCTTAGGTCTTCAACACTTGCTTTTGACAATTGTTCTGGTGTTGGAAATGTATAATATTCATTTCCTTTCCATTCAATTTTGTTTCCATATCTTCTTGCCATTCTTTCTATTATGCCTTTTATTCTTGGAATGTTATTGTTAGCTGATACTATGAAAGATATTGTTGTTTCCCACAAATCTTGATTTAATAATCTTATTCCGCTTCCATAATCAATACTATTTTTTAGTGGTTCATCTATTTTAGATAGTTTATTTTTTATATCATCATAGTTTCTATCTAAATCAAAATATTTGGTTACTATTTCTTTTATATCTCCATCACAAATACCATCAAATATAATTTGATGGTTTTGTTCTTTTACATTTAATACATTATTTTTGAAAACCCCAGTATAACTTCCGTCTAGCTCTTTGTTCCATCTAAAGCATTGTCCACATTCAAATATATGTTTCAGAACAAAGCTTCCGTTGTTTTCTATTTTGTATTGTTGTTCCATTTTACCTTCTCCTTATTCTGTCCGCCACGCCACTTGCACTTTGAATATATTTTTTCTCGACTAAAGCACGAAAAAATATATATCAAAGTCGCTGTGGCTACTCTACTACTTATCTATAAATACTTTAAAATAGTATTACAAAATATAAAACTACTTTTTCGTAGAGATATCAAAATAGAATTCCACTCCATTAGAAAGATTTTGAACTCCATATTCATTTTGATAATTATTTTGTATAGCCTTTACTATTGATAATCCTATTCCACTTCCACTGTTTTCACGATTACGTGAATCATCAACTTTGTAAAATCTTCCCCATATTCTAGTTAAGTCATCCTCAGGTATTTTATCTCCTGTATTAAACACAGTTACTCTTATTTTTTCATTTACATTTTGTATAGTTATTTTTATCTGTTTTTCACCATCTACTTTTTTTGCGTGTTTTATGGCATTTGTAAAATAGTTAGTCATTACTTGTTCTATATAAAAGTCGTCAGCATACGCATATGTAGGTTTTTTTTCATCAAATTGTACTTGAATATGACTTTCCTCTAACATTACATTACATTTTTTAATAACCGCATTTATAAGTTCTACAACGTCAAACTTTTTGTCTGTGAATTCACGTTTTCCATATTCAAGTTTCATTAATTCTAGTAATTGTTTTACTAATACATCCATTTTATTTGACTCATCTAGTATTACTTCTGCATAAAATTTTCTAGACTCGTCATCATTATTTACATTTTCTATTAAACCTTCTGCATATCCCTGAATTAGCGCAATTGGTGTTTTTAATTCATGTGATACATCTGATATAAATTGCTTTCTCATTTCATCTATTTTAGACTTTTCTTCAATATCTTTTTCAAGTTCACTATTTGTCTCTCTTAACTGTTTTATTGTTGTTTCTAGCTTATCTGACATAGTGTTTATGTTTCTTCCAAGTTCATTTATTTCATCGTCCGAATCATTTATTCTATACTTTTGTTCAAAATCAAGCTTCGCCATTTTTTTAGTAATATCATTTAATTGTAAAATTGGTTTTGTAAACTTACGTGATATTAATGAAGCTGCTACCCCTGATATTAATATAGTTATTGCTCCTATTGAAACTAAAGTTGTATTTGAAATTCTTACACTTTCTTCAATTGGTGCAATAGGAATTCTTATATATAGACTATACCCATTGTCTAATTTTCCATATAGTAAAATATAGTTTAGGCTATTACTAGTATCATCTATTTTTCTTATAGTCATTTTTTCATCACTGTATAATAGATTTTTTCTTTCTTCAAAATGTGTTCTATTTTTGCTTTCAACTGCCGTTATATTTGACAAAAAATCCTTGTTTGTTGAAAACAAAATTAAATCTGTATCTGCCTTTATTAGTATGTCAAAATTGTTTCTGAATGCTACTTTTTTTAATTCAGATTCTAAGCTTATATCTAAGTTTGGTGCCTCATAATATGCATTTATTTTTTCATATAACTCTTTTATTGTATTTGTTTTGCTATATATATAAAAGTTTTCTAATACTAAACTATTTACAGCTATTAAACTTATTACTAATGCCACAACAACCAAGCAAAGTGTTATGAATAACCTAATTCTTACTGATTTTAGTTTTTCTTTTATCATTATTTTACTCCATTTATTTTATTTCAAATTTGTAGCCAACGCCTCTCATTGTTTCTATATATTTACCTTTTTTGCCTAATTTATGTCTTATTTTTTTTATATGGCTATCAATGGTTCTTGAGTCTCCATAATAGTCATAGTTCCATACATTATTCAATATTTTATCTCTTGATAATGCAATTCCTTCATTATCTACTAAATATTTTAATAGTTCATACTCTCTAAGACTCATTTCAACTTGTTTATCATCTACTTTAACAGTTCTACCTTCCGGGTCTATTACAATACCACCGTAGTCTTTTACCTCCGTCTTATCTCCCATTGTCCTCTTTAGTATTGCTTCAACTCTTGCTACTAAGATTTTAGGACTAAATGGTTTTGCTATATATTCATCTACTCCAAGTTCAAATCCAAATAATTCATCTTGTTCTTCACCTCTTGCTGTAAGCATTATAATTGGTACTTTTGAACTTTGTCTTATTTGTCTAAGTACTGACCAACCATCAAGTTTTGGCATCATTACATCTAGTAATATAAGGTTAATATGGCTTTTATTTCCTTCATATACTTGTAGTGCTTCTTCTCCGTCTCCTGCTTCTAATATACTATAACCCTTTTGTGCCAAAAAGTCTTTTATTAATTTTCTCATTCTTGATTCGTCATCTACTACTAAAATGGTAATATTATTCATCTAATTTTCCTCCTAAATATTACATAACTATTATATATTATACAAAGGCTTTATGTCTATATTGTGAACAAAAAAAGAAAAAATTGCCATTGAAGTTCAATAGCAATTTCATAATTTATAAAAATTATACTATATATTTAATTTCATTATGTGGGAAGTATTTTCTCATCAAGTCTCTTAAAAATATTTCCGCTTCTTGTCTTACATCTTTGTTATATGTGTATTTTCCTTTTCCTCTGCCTGTCATTATTTCTTGATTATATAGGCTTGTTTGTTTTGGAAATGCTTCCTGATTTATCATTCTATGCACATAGCTATATGTCATAAATATTATTTCAAAAAACACATCTTTTTTTACTTGTTCTGATAAATTCTCCGCTAAATATTGCACTAGTTCTGTATATTGCTTTTTCCAGTCCTCTACTAGAATTACAGGTGCAATTAAAATTCCTAATTTATATCCTGCATCTTTTAATTTGTTTATTGCTTTTACTCTATTTTCTAATGGTGATGTTCCAATCTCAATTGTTCTAATTATTTCTCTTGGGTTTACGCTCATTCTTACTATTATTTTTCCTTTGTGATTTAGTGATAAAATTGGGTCTACCATGTCAAATTTAGTTGGAAATGTTAATAATCCTTTTGGATTGTCTTTAAAATTTTCGATTGTCCATACTAAATTATTTGTAATGGTATTCTCCAAAATCAAGTCACTGTTACTGCCTATTTCAAAGGTTAAATCTTTGTCTGCCTCATTTGCTACTTTTATTATTTTCCCTAGCATTTGCTCTCTATTAACAAATAACCTTAAATATGCACATTTGTTATAGTTGCACACTAAATAGCAATATAGGCACATTGCTATACATCCTGATGAAGTATATGGGACTAGAAAATCTGATGTTTTATGGTTTGGTACAAATTTGTGTGTTTTTCTAACTCCTATTATTAGGTTTTGCTTCATTTGTGGAAATTCACTATTTTGTTTTTTCCTCATTTCTTCTATATTGTTATGATTTTCTATTTCAATACACTGTATTCCTTTATTTCTATATCTTTGCAAAAGCTCCTTTCCAAGCTCATAGTTCTCACTATCTTTTTCGTAATAAACGGCTTTAGGCAAGAACATATTTAAATCACCTCTAAATATATTCTTGCCTAACATTTAATGATTATTCAGTTTTTACTAGTTTCTCTATTTCTTCTCTTGTTAATCTTGTAATTTTTATAATTATTTCAATATCCATATTTTCCTTTAGCATACTCTTTGCTATTTCTATTTGTTTTTCTCTTGCGCCTTCTTTCTTGCCATCTCTTTTTGCTTCATACATTAGTTGAGCATGATCCATTCTTTCTAGTTCTGCCTTAAATGCCATTCTTCTTAATATATCATCTTGACTAATTCTATCTAGTTCTTCTTTTGCTTCCTTGATATTTTCATTTTCTTCCATTATTTTGGTTACCTCCACATCTTCTGGATTTTCCAAAAACATCATCCACTGTAGTGCTCCATTTTCCTTATTTGTTTTATACTCTCTTATTGCTTTTGGTAACTCTATTATACAAATCTCAAAATAGCTTGTCAAGATTATACTTTTGTATTCTTCTTCCCTTATTTGCCAATTGGTTTGTGCTTTCTTTATTCCTTTAAATTTTATATTTTAGCTGCATTTTTATACTAAAATGCACCTCTCTTTCTTGTTAATTTATATTTTCATTGTTTGGAATTTTTAGATTTAATAAGATTTTGTTATTTTTGAATTTGATTTTAAGATTTAATTTTTGATTTTAATTTATATAGATTTAATAAAGTTTGAAATAAATTGTCTTGAAAGCTAAGACTCTTTGATAAAATTTTAAGATTAATTAAAATACATAAAAAATGCAACTAAGTTAGTATTGTTATACTATACTTAATTGCATTTTGCAAGCAAAATTGTATGCTTTTTTTCGACATTTCATATACTATTACTCTATACCGTATTATAGAGGAACTACAGCACGGACACCTATTGCACTACTACTGCTAGTAACATATGAATACCATGGAGGTGTACTATTTACGTTTCCTGAAAAGATCATTCGTATTCCAAAACTTGAATAATTATTTCCTGTGCTTACACAAGAAGATGCAAGCCAATATTGACAATTTTCTGTATCTTTATCATTTCTGAATAATAATTTATATGCTGTACCTGTTGTTTCTATTCCTTGCGTTGTTCCTGAATTACTTGATGTTAATGTATTTGGATAATAAAAATATGCTGTACTTGTTTCTGTTATTGATGTTACTCCATTTGTTCCTATTGTTCTTCCATCTGGATGCTCATATTTACTATTACATAATTTTCCTGTGTATTTTAAACCATTTGAACTTATAGTTTTATTTGCTGTATATGTTACTTTGTTTCCATATTCATTCCAACCTGTAGCTCCATATTTCTTTCCACTTACTGGATTATTTGGATCATAACCTGTTACTCTGTTTATATCTTCTACTTTTATACTTCTTGCATTTGTTCCATATGGTTTACACATTTCATTTAATTGGCTTATTCCTGTGTTATATCCTTCTTTGCCTTCTAATTTTAATGTTCCTATATCTGTTGTTGACATTATTAGTAATTTGCCATTTTCTGCTCCTAATATGCCCCAACCTCCTGTGTAGTTTGATACTCCACAGTCATATTCAAAACTTTCTCCTACTTCTCTTGTTATTGTATTTCCTCCTGCTTTTGGTGTTCCTGTTACTTTCGTCTTACTTTGTGTCCATGTATAATTTTCGGCTGCTATTTCTACTCCTATTGGTCCCTTTACTGTTTCTTTTTTATTACCTTTTTTGTCTACTGATAATATGTGTAAATACCAACTTCCAAGTGTATTTGGTGTTAATTTTAATGTTTCTGTTGCACTTGTAAATGTATTTGTGTAACTGCTTTCTTCTGTTCCTATTTCTGTACTTGTTTGATTAAATACCCATTTACTTTTACTTATATTTATTCCACTTTCATTATCTTTTAACGTTACTGTTGCTGTCATCTCTCTATCTATTGTTGCTACTGTTGTACTAAAATTTACTTCTGCTTCTTGTGGAGATATTTCATCATTTGGTAATTGCTTCTTATTTTCTCTTATATCTCCTATTGTTATTGTTGTTGACCCATCTGGCTTTTTAGTTATTATTACTTCTACTATATACCCTTCTTTAGTTGTTATTTCATATTTTGTTATTTCATTTTCTCCCTCTGTTGTAGTTTCTGGTTCTCCTACATCTTCTTTTGCACTATCTATTATATCTGCCTTTTCTAAAGCATCAAAAAAGTCCTCTACTTTTTTAGTATTATCTACTACTCTCTCAGCTTCCCAATTTACTCTTTCTGCTTCTATTTGCTCTCTTACAGCTTCCATTTTGTACTTATCTCCGCTTTTACTAGCTGAGTTTAATATTCCATTATCATTAAATAGAGTATTTATACTTACTCCTGCTAGCAATAGTAGCACTACTATTGTTATTACTAACGCTATTAATGTTATACCTGTTTGATTTTTAGTTTTTATCATTTTGGTACCTCTTTACCTTATTTTTCTTTAGAACTACAACTTTTTTATATGCTTTAGCAACTAATTTGATAAGATTAGATTTACTAACCACTAATTAGTTCTTCTATTTCCTTACTTGTTAGGCCAGTAATGTCCATAACTTCTTGTTTGGTAAAACCTCTTTGAAGCATATTTTTTGCTATCTGTATTTTTTCTTTCTTTGCTCCTTCTTCTATTCCATCATCAACACCTTTTGAATATATTGCATGCTCATCTCTTCTTGCTTTTTCTCTTAGTTCTATTATTCTTTGCATTTTTTCATCTTCACTTATTCTATCTAGTTTTTCTACTGCTTCTTTTAAGTTCTTGTTCTCTTCCATTTTTCGTGCCACCCTCTCACTTTCTGGATTTTCCAAAAACATTAGCCAATCTAATAACTGGTCTTTCTCTTCTTCTTTTCCTCTTATTTTGGATAGTTCCATTATATCAAGCTCAAACTTCTCTGTCAATATTATCTTTTTGACGCTTCTCGTTTCCATTATCTTCCACCTACTATGATATGTTAATTCCTCTAATCCTTTTATTTTAAAGTCTGCTATTAGTATTACTATTGTCCTTTCTAACTTATCATAATTTTCTCCTGCTTTTATTTGCTTCGTATATATTTTTGCCCAATAGTATAACATCCTCTCTATAATATTATTCTTATCTATTAGCTGAATTTCTATATTGCACTTTTCTCTTCCGTCTAGTTCTGTTATTATATCCAATATTCCTAATTTATCATCTTTTAGCTCTCTTCTCAATACTGGATTTTTGTCTAATGTTATTTTCTCTATCTTTCTATTTAGTATCTTTTCTAAAAAGTCTTTTGTTATATTCTCGCTCCCTACTTCTCCAAATATTGCCTGAAATATTATATCTAGCTTTGGTGATAGTCTTTTAAACTTTTTCTTCTCTTGTGGTACGTTTGTAATGTTTTCTTGCATACATTTTCTCCTTTAAATTTTATATTTTAGCTGCATTTTTATACTAAAATGCACCTCTCTTTCTTGTTAATTTATATTTTCATTGTTTGGAATTTTTAGATTTAATAAGATTTTGTTATTTTTGAATTTGATTTTAAGATTTAATTTTTGATTTTAATTTATATAGATTTAATAAAGTTTGAAATAAATTGTCTTGAAAGCTAAGACTCTTTGATAAAATTTTAAGATTAATTAAAATACATAAAAAATGCAACTAAGTTAGTATTGTTATACTATACTTAATTGCATTTTGCAAGTAAAATCGTATGCCAAGTTTCGACATATTTTACATTTTTATTTTTCAATATATCCACTTGTTTTTTGAGTGTACATTTCATCTGTTACAGATTTATATTTTTCGCCTTTGTAGTCATCTGTGAATCCGTTATATGCTTTATATATCTCGCCTGTATCAGTATTGTATACTCTTTCATATCCTAATGTTGCGTCACTTTGTTTTTGGCTCATGATATCATAAGTTGTTTGTCTATTTTCCCATGCTTGCATATATGAGTCAAATGCTGCTTGAATTGAAGCACTTAAAGCTAAAGCTTGTTTTGTTTGCGCATTTCCGTCATCTATCGTCTTTTTTACATAAGCGTCACTAAATTCAATTGAATTAGCTGATTGTAACAAAATATCTTTGTAGTCTATAAACTCATCTTTAGCAGAAGTTATTGACATTATATCATAAACCATATAGTATAGCATATCTGTTCCACTTTGATATTGGTTTCCAAAATTTACAATAGATGCCATAAACATACCTTCACCTTGTTTATTGTTATCTCCTGTAAAGGTAGCTCTTAATACTTTGCTATCTAATGCAACGCTTTTCATAGATGCTTTAGAGTCAGATTCTTCTAGTTTTGTAAAGTTATTAAATTTAGGAAAATTAAATGTACTTAATGTTGGTTCAATTGAATTCATATATGAACCTATTTCACTAAACTTTTTGTAAAAAACTTCTGTTGTTGGTTTTTCTAATACCACAGCATCTGCAAATACTTTGTATTGGCTGTTATTTCCACTTAGTTTATAGTAATTTTGCCAAAAAGCTTTTCCTGCTGTGCTCTTTAGTAGTGGTTGCATTTTTAACATTAAAAATATTTGATTGTTTGTTTCGTTTGGATCATATACTTTAATTGCATAATACATTCCTGTTCCACCTGTTTCAACTTTCCAGCCTTGTGGTTTTTTCATTGAAAATTCTGCTGTTGAATAATCTTCAAGTGTTAATTGACTTGCTGCATTTGCCACTATTTTAACATTGTTTTTTCCTTTAACTGTTCCTCCATTATTGTTATTTTGCTCTGTATCGTTATTTCTTGTCATTAGATATCCTCCTCCAAATACAAGTATAAAGACTACTACAATAGCTATTATCCAATTTCTCTTGTTTTTATCCATAGTTACCTCTCCTTTTCTTATTTTCTTTATTTATTATACTACAATGTCAATATAAAAATCTAGATTATATAGTATTTTCACCAATTTTTCCGTGACTATTCGGTAGTTGATTTGCAATTAATTAAGCACTTATCCGGCGATAAGTGCTTTTATTTTTATTCCTTGTTCTGAGAACATTTTCTCATGTTCTGTTTCAATGTTTTCCCAAAAGTCTGGTTCCTTTTGTAAATCTCTTGTCAGTTTTTCAATTTTAAAACCTGCGTCTTCAAAGTAATGTATACTTTCTTCAAATAAATTATCATCATCTGTTTTAAAGTAAATTTTTCCACCTGTTTTTAAAAACTCTTTATAATGTTCAAGTTGTTTAGTATATGTTAATCTTTTTTTGTGATGTTTACCTCTTGGCCAAGGGTTACAAAAATTTATGTATATTCCTTCAATTGAGTCTTGTTTATTTAAGATCAGCAAAATTCTTTCAATGTCAAAACGAGTAAGTATAATGTTGTCTATGTTTCTATTGCCTTGAGTATATACTTCTTCAACTTTTCTTTTTGCTAAACCTAGCATTGGATCTACTAAATCAATTGCCAAATAGTTATTTTCTGGATGTAAAAAAGCTTTTTGTGATATGAAACCACCTTTTCCGCAACCTAGCTCAATAAATAAAGGTTGATCTGGTCTTGTATATTCATTCTTCCAGTTTCCTATTATCTCTTCTGGATGTTCTCTATAAAATTTACTTTCTTCTAGTTCTTTTCTAGCCCATGGCTTATATCTGATTCTCACTGTTTTCTCCTTTAACAAAATGTCAGTTAGAGTTATAAACTCTAAACTGACAAAAATTTACTTTCTAATTCTGCATTATGATATATTTTTATTGCTTTTGGTATGATTTTTATTTCAAATTTTGTATTTTCTATTGTTTCTCCATCAACATTAAATCTAATTGGTTCTTCTGATGTTACTGTAATATTGTTTGTTTTAAAATGCTTTGTTCTTTTATCTTGTTCAAGTTTTCCTTTTTTTAATTTCAAAAGTAAGTTTATAATTGATGGTAATCTTAGTTTATTTATATAATATACATCAAAATAGTTATCCTCTAAACTTGCTTTTGGAGATATGTTATAGCCTCCACCATAATACCTACCATTACAAATACTAAGTATTGTAAAGTTTCCTTTTTCATCTTTTTCTTGTGATTTGAAGTGTATTTGTTTAAATTTAAAATGTGTAAAAGTGTATAAAATACTTGCAGTATATAGATTTTTCACTTTAACATTTTTCTTTTTCATTAAAGGTACATTGTTAGCAACTTCTGCATCAATTCCAACACATGCAATATTTAAAAAGTATTTTCCATTTACCACACCAACATCTGATTCTATTTCTGTTTTGCCAAGCTCTTTTACTGTACGATAAAAGTCATTACCTGAACCTGCTGGTATTATACCGATTTTGTTTTTTGTTCCTACTACCCCATTTAGTACTTCAGATAATGTTCCATCTCCTCCAACAGCATATATAATGTTTTCATCGTCTTTATAACTTTGTGCTAATCTAGTGGCATCTCCTTGTGCTAAAGTATAGCATACTTCATATTCTATATGTTCTTGTTTGCATACCTTCTCAATGTTTCCTATTATTTTCATTGCATTACCTTTTGCTGACTCAGGATTAACTATAAATATATACTTCATTTTTATCACCTATTTTTTAATAATAATTCAGTTATTCTTTCGGTTAGTACTCTATTTGCTTCTGTAGTATCCATATTAGTCATATCTATTGGTTCTCCAAATTCTATTTTCAAACCTCCAAATGGCCTATATTTCCCTGTAATTGCAAATGGTATTATTTTTGCATTTGTTTTTTTAGCTAATAATGTAGTTCCTTTTCTAAGTGGTAATAGTAATTGATCTGTTTTATTTCTAGTTCCTTCTGGAAATATACCTATTGATTTTTCTTCTTTTAGTAAGCTTATTGCATTTTCAAAAGATTCCTTATGCAATTTTCCTACATGTACTGGTAATACTCCGTAAACTTTTGAAAAATGGACCTAATATGCTATTTGTATATACATCTTTTATAAAAAAGTGTATTACTCTTCTAGTACAACTTCCTACTAATACTGGGTCTGGATATGCTTTATGATTTCCTGCCAAAATTATTGGTCCCTCTTTTGGTATTGCTTGTTTATTTATTACCTTAGGTTGATATATAATTTTTAATAATACTATTGCTAGTGGCCTTAGAAATTTGTAATTCCACTCTGGTACTTTTTTCATTTATACATCCCTTTCACTAATCATTACTACACATATGCTTTCTTGTAACTTCAAGTAGATCTAATGGTGTAAACCCTACTATCTGAATTTTTGAACGGTCTTTTTTTACATGTTCTTCTAGTATTTCTAATATTTTTTGTTTTGTTTCTTTTTTCTCCATATCTATATAGTCAATAATTATAATTCCGCCAATATCTCTTAATCGTAACTGTTTTGCAATTTCAATAGTTGCCTCTTTATTAACTGTAAATACTGTTTGTTCTAGATCTTTGTTACCTACATACTTACCTGAATTTACATCAATTGCTGTTAATGCCTCTGTTTTATCAATAGTTATAAAGCCTCCACATTTAAGCCAAATTTTACGATTGTTTGATTTTTCTATTTGTTCTTCTATATCATATATATTTAGCACATTTTCGTTTTGTTTTAGTTCTAATTTTACCTTTGATTCAAGCCCTGTATCTTGCAAAAAATTTTGAACATATTTATTTATTTCTGCATTATTAGTTATTATTCTTTGTAAATCTTGATCAATAATATCAGTTAATATTTTTTCTACAATTCCATTGTTTGAATATAGAGCTACTGGATTAAAGTTGCTTGATTTTTCTAGAGTTTTGGCTTTTTTAATTATTTCATTATATTGTTGTATAACTCCCTCTATATCTTTTTGTATTAATTCTTTTTCTTTACCTTCTGCTGAAGTTCTTATAATAATTCCAAAACCTTGTGGTAAAACATTTTTTGCTAAGTCTGTAAGTCTTTTTCTTTCTTGGTCTTTTTCTATTTTTTTAGAAATTGTAATAAACTCTGAGTTTGGCATTAACACTACAAATCTACCTGGAATAGTAATGTGCGTAGAAACTCTTGCACCTTTTTTATTTGTGCTGTCTCTTTTTACTTGCACTAATATTGTCATTCCTGTGTGTATATAATTTTTTATATCATATTTACTTAATGTTTCGTTTTTGTTACCTGTTTCATTACTCACTTTTGGAATAATATCTTTTATATGTATAAAAGTATTTTTTTCTACTCCAATATCAACAAAAGCAGCTTGCATACCAACTAGTACATTTTCTACTTTTCCTAAATATATATTTCCTTCTAGTCTCTTTTGCTCTGGTCTTTCCTCGTATTTTTCAACTAGTTTTCCATTTTCTACTAGAGCAACTATTTTATTGTTTTGCTTGTCCTGACTAATTATTACCTCTTGCATGCTTTCCCTTTCTATAGCTGTTAATTAAACTTATTCATTGTATTATCTATTCCGTGTTCAATATAATAAATAGTTGCATCTGCCGCCCTATTTATTCCCTTTTCTAATGCTTTGTATTTTTCTTCATCTAGTTTTCCTATAACATAATCAATTGCATCATATTCATCCACTGGTTTACCAATTCCAACTCTAATTCTTGGAAAGTCTTCTGATGCAAGTTCGTGTACTACCGACTTTGCACCATTATGTGATCCTGGTCCGCCTTTTTTTCTTATTTTGATATTTTCTACTGAAACATCCATATCATCATATATAACTAGTACATTCTCTAGTGGTATTTTATAAAAGTCTACAAATGGTTTTATAGATTGTCCACTTAAGTTCATATACGTTTGTGGCTTTAATAAAATAACCTTTTCGTCTTTTATAATTCCACTTCCATATAAACTATTAAATTTTGTTCTTGAAATATCAATTTCACATTTTTTGGCTATTTTGTTAATTACATCAAATCCCATATTATGCCTTGTATAACTATACTCTGGCTCAGGATTTCCTAGTCCTACTATTAAATACATTTAATTTTCCTCTTTAATTTAATATCATTTCATAATATCTAGCATGTGTTATAGAATTTCTTAGTTCTTCTTTTTCTATATACCATATATATAAATTCTCGTCATTGTAATTTTTCTCTGTGTAATGTTTACTAAAAATTTCAAAGCCGATTTTCTACAACTATAACTTGATTAGTTAAACTTTTTATTGCTTTTTCTAATTCAGCATTTTCTTCATATCTTTTTACAATATAGTTTTCCATTTATTACATTATCCTTTTTTACATATTTTAGTGTACTAGATTAAATCTATAATTTTTTTCACATTTTTTGCTTAATTTTTTTATTTCTTCTAAAGTTCTTTTTGAATTATTATGATCTAAATAATGAAATGTGTTTTCTATAGTATTTTTGTATTGTTCTTCTATTTGGCAATTATTTTTAATATAAAAAATAATTTTGTTTACTATATCTTCTTCATCTTTAATCAATTTACCAAATCCATCTTTTCCATAGTCGAAATATCCTCTATTGTAGTGTGATGTAAAGAATTTTTCTTGGTCAAATTGATAATATATAATTGGTTTTTGCAAAAATGCTACATCAAAATGTGTGCTTGAATAGTCTGTAATAAATAATGCACATTCTTTAAATAATGCAGAGTATCTTATATCTTTAGTTGATAAAACCTCTACGTTTTCATTTTGTAAATTTAAAAAGCTTTGCTTATATTTTTCTGATGCTGGATGTAACAAAAATTGAATTTTGTATCCATATTTTTTTATTTCATCTAATATTTCTTTTTTGTTTAATAAGCTTTGGTATTTTTTATAAAACTCTGACTCTTCTAGTGAGTTTTCTTTGTCATTTGTATATTCTACATTTTCCAGAAATGCTCTCCAAGTAGGTGCTATTAAAATTATCTTTTTTCTTTCATCTTTTAGCCTATCAAACCTAGCAAGTCCAGTACATACAATTGCATTTTTATCATACATATAGTTTTGTGCTACGTCCTCATATTCTGGCTTTGTAGTTGTAACAAATAAATCTGCTATAATGTGCTCTCTGTTTAAAAAGTTATGAACATCGTTCATTATAACTCCATGTTGTAAAAATACAAATTGTTTATTTATTTTATCTTTATAAACAGACATTTCTTGTTCATTAAATGGATTAAATACTCTATCATAATAACTAGCATGTGATGACATTACCATTTTGCTATTTATATATTTTAACTTGTGCTTTAAAGATCCATATTTTAGTACTTTTCCAACTTTACTAATATCTTTAAAATTAGGAGAATTTTTATCTAACACGAAATATGTGTATTTACTAAAATTTTTATCCTCTTGATTTATGTATCTAAACAATTGCTCTGCATTATCGTCTCCATACATAATTCTGTCATTTAATAAATAATATTTTTCTCCTGTTTTTAATAGATTTAGAATATACCATTTTTTATATATTTTTCTGGCTTTAAATATTTTAGATAATTCATATTTAAGCTTTTCAAATACTTTGTATTTTTTTATAGTGAATGTACCTTTTTTATCATCTATAATTAAAGTAAATCCTTTTGTAAAAATTTTATATGGTATTTCTAGTTCATTTATTTTTTTGTCTTTATTGTCTAAGAATTCTACATTCTCAAATTTTTGATTATTATCCTCTAATACAAATTTGTATATATTTTCAGTGTTAATTTTTATATTTAAAGTCAGTTTATTATAATTCACTTCTTGTGAAAATGAATATGTTTGAACATCAAAATCATAGTTTTGATGTTCTGTTTTGAAATATGCTTTTATATTGTGGATTTTATTATCTGTTTTGTATAAAATCTCAATATTTGCAATTCTATTTTCAATAATTTTAACATTAACTAAATTAACACTTTTTTTCATAAATACAATTTCCTTTATATTTCTGATTTTAGCTTGTCCCAAATCTCATTTGTTTTTAAATATTCATTATAATGTTTTTTTACATTTTTGTCATACTTAGTTAAGTCTTCTAGCAATACATTACAATCTTCATTTTCAAATAATTTATTTACTTCTATAATTCCTGTTTTTAATTTTTCGTATGTCTCTTGAATTTTCTCTTTATATGTTTCTTTATGTGTTATGTATTGAAATAGTGGTTTATATTTAATCCAACCTCTTGAAGCTTGTATAAATCTTTTAATAATTTGTTCGTCTTCAACTTTTATTTTTCTTAAAGTTTTTGGATATTTTCCTTGTAATACATTTGTGTATTTTAAAAAACCGTCATGAAAGTGATAAACTGGTACTTTTAATACCTTTGCGTCATTTAGTTTAGTAGAAAAGAATGTATCTTCTCCTCTTGCTCCTTCTGGGTTATAGAATGCTGGTATTTTATCAATATGTTTTAAATTTAAACATAAAGTAGAACCTGCAACCCATTTTCCAATTCCATCACTTTTAAGTTCATATACTTTTTCTCCATTGCTAATTTCATTGTTTGCATATGTAACTCCATTATATTTTGTAAATTTTTCTTTTATTGAATCCCATGAGATGATGTCATTACTAATAGCCTCTATATACTGTCTAAAAAGTTCTTCATCCACATCTTCATTTAACTCTACATATGGAATAGGTGAAATATATCCACAATGATATCCTATTGTTACATCTGCATTTTGTATATAGTTATAATGCATACGCACATTGTCTTGCTGTTTCCATGTAATTTCTTTTGAGCCTTCATCTTTTATACATGCTACAGGATATTCGTCGTCATCCCAAAATAGTAAATAGTCCATGCCTCTTAATAAAGCATAATACATTAAAGTATTTCTACCTTTGGCATGTCCATGTCCAAAAAATAATTCTGCTTCTTCTCTTGTTAATTTTTCTCTGCCTATTAACATTTTTTTCATTTCTTCAATATCTTCTGGAGTAATATATTTAATTTTTATATCTTTATACACATTTGGCATTAATCCATAAAAATCAACCCTTGTTGTATATTGATAGCCTAAATCAAATAAAATAAAGGCTGTTAATTCAACTTTGTCGTCTAAATCTTTAAATTGGTTTACTAATTGTTCATAAGTATTATTTATTACTTTACATACATTAGGTCTTCCTGTTACAAAACCCAAGCCAAATTTAATTGTTTTGTTCATGCCTTTCTCCTTAACATTTGTACTATTAAATTACAAAATCTAACTATAAAATTATATCATATTTTACGTTTTGTGTCAATTTCTAGTTTTTATTGATTTATAGCATGTTGTAGGCTCTTTTACATTGTTTTTTAGTTTTATTTATTTATATCAGAAATTAAATTTTTATATGCATTTTTTGCTAATTCATCATCGTATTTTTTATCAACATATTTCTCTAGTATCCAGTTGTGAATTGCTCCTTCGTATTCGTTTATTTTTGCATTTATTCCATTATTTTTTAACTTTTGATTCAATATATGTACGTCTGGATTAAGTATATCATTTGTTCCTGTATATATAACTAAATTATTTATTTCTTCTAACTTTCCATAAATTGGGCTTACTAAATAATTTGTTATATTTTCTTCCGTTTTTGCATAAAACTTTCCTACTATTTTTAAAATATTTTTATTTAACTTTGAATCTTTTTTTTGAATACTATCTATTTCCTTGTTTGACATAGTTACATCTAACCATGGTGAAATTAGAATTGTTTTACTTGGTTGTGCAAGCTTGTCTTCTGCTATTTTTTGTACAAGAGACAAACTCATTCCTGCTCCTGCAGAATCTCCCATTAGTATTAAATTTTCTTGTTTAACTTTTTCTAATGTTTTCTCATATAGTGGTAAAACCATATTAAATACATCTTCATAGTTATACTGTGGTACTAATGGATAGTCTGGTACTATTATTGTTGCATTTGTATCTTTTATTATTTCATTAAAAAATAACCAATGTTCTTGTTCTATTTCTCCTACATAAGCTCCTCCATGTATATACAATATTACCTTTTTTGATTTTTCATTTTTTGGTGTAAGTACAAATACTTTTCTTTGTGAAAATTTTTCTTCAGTTATATTATAGTTTTTTTCTTCATTTGGCTGAGCTTGTATATTACCATTAAATCTATAAGTTGCTTCAATTATTATTCCTATTAACATGGTTATTAATATGATTATACTTATTTTTATTATTTTATTCATATTCCGCTTCCTAACTATATTATATATGAAATTTCCTTTTAAACGTTTCCTTTAACGTCACTCCATTTTTTATTTTTTGCTTTCTTTGTTTAATCATGTTTATTAGTGGTAGTCCATCTATCTTAGGGTATAACTCATTTTCCTCTTTGGCATAAATATCATTTGTTATAATTTGAGTTTTAATTCCTTGTTTTTCTAAAAATTCTGCAAAGCTTTTTTCAATATTATTTTCTCGCAAAATAGATCCAACTGAAAATATTATATTGTCCTTATAAGAACATATTGTGCATTTTATTTTTTCTGCCTTTTCTGGTGCAATTATAAAAAAGAAATTTTCTATATATTGCTCATATTCTGGTAAAAAATTTATCTTTCCTAAATTTGAAAAAGTAGTTGTTGTATACTTTTGAATTTCTCCATACACAAGTTTTAATATCAATTTTTTTATAAAAAGTGGTATTATTCTTATAAGTATTTGATTTCCTAATTTAACATTATGAGCCATTGTTTTTGCTATACTTTCTTTTTGTAAATTGTCTCCAAAAAAATCTTGAACATACTCTAATATTTCTTCAAAGTTTGTTAGGTCTGTTTTTCCAGATTTAGCAACAACAGTCATGTATGAAAAAAAGTTTGTTATTGTATTGGATGGAAAAAACTTTTTCAAATTTACTGGTATACATACTTTTATGCTTTTTTTATCTTTTGTATTTTTTTGTTGTTGGTATATACAATATATTAATATAGCAGTAAAGTATTCAGTTACTGTAACTTTTAGCCTTCTACATGTTTTAATTACTGGTTTTAAATCAATAAATACTTGTGTAGTTCCTGCTTGATATGGTAATAGTTTTTTACCTCGTATAATGTATGCTCTTCCTGAATTATCTTTAAAATGCAAAGTTTTATCATAATTTTTTAAATAGCTATCTTCTATATCTTGTACCTGTGGTCTTATTAGTTTTGCTGAAAATTTTTCATTAAAATCATGACATAAATTTAAATATTCATAAATTATAGTTTTTACAAATTCTGTAGCTGTGTTTCCATCAGTTAAAGCATGAAATACTTCTACATTTATTTTATTTTTGTAATATGATACTCTAAATAAATATCCATTATTAGTTCTATAGCCTATGTATCTACATGGATACCTATCTTCTGGATATATTATAATTTCTCTGTTATTTTCTTCTAAATAATACCAAAAAAATCCTGTTCTTAGCCTAACTTTAAAATTTGAGAATGTTGCCAATGCTTTTTCTGTGGCTATTTTTAGTTTTTGTTGTTCTATAGTTTCAGTTAATACAACAGACAAACGAAATATTGTACTAAATTTTTTTGTTGATATTATTGGAAATAGTTTTGCTGAATTATCTAGTTTTCTCCATTTTAGTTTTTGATTATTATTCATAAAATCCCCTTTATAATAGTTCTTCTAATTTATATTCTTTTTCAAGTTTATCATTTAAATATAATTTTGTAAGTAATTCTAGTTCTTTTAAGTTTTTTTCTGAAATGTTAAAAGAAAATATCTTTTTAGCATCTGCTAATACTATATATTGAATTGCAGTTCTAGTTGAGTCTGATATTTGTATTGCACTTTTATCTACTTTTCCACAAGCTGAACATTTTAAGCAATTATCTTGCAAGCTAAAATAGTTTAAGTTATCTTGTGTTTTACAATTACCACATTGCTTTATTTCTGGCATAAATCCTAGTAAGCAACATAGCCTTAGTTTGAATACTGATATTACAAAATCTAAGTTTTTTTCTTCTTCTGATATCATGTATAAAGTGTTTAAATATAATTGCAAAATTTTATATGTATTTTGATTTTCGTCTGTGACATCATTTATTATTTTTGTAATGTATGCAGCATATTTGAGTTTATCTAAATCTGTTCGAATATTATAAAAAACTTCAATTGTATCACATGAGTTTATATGATAGCTGTTACTGCTTTGATATAGCAAATATTCTCCAAAGCACAAAAATTGAGTGCCTGACATTAAAAGGCTCTTTGGTCTTCTAGCCCCTTTTGCCGCACACCCAATTTTACCATTTGGAGTAAGTATAGTTACCATTTTATCAAAATCATTCATGTTACTTTCTAAAAGGATTATCCCCTTCGTTTTTAATATTCCCATATTGCGTTTCCTCTACATTTTTAGCTATGTTTTTTTCTATATTTTCTACTTGCATTAATTCCATAAATGTGTCAATGTTTCCTGTTTTTTTAAAAGTATTCCATGCTAAATCTTTAATTTGTTTTTCCATCATGTTACACTTCATCTCCTATCCTAGAAGTTTTGCTTCTAACCTTATCTTTCGCTTATTCTTGAATTTTATACTGGTATAATTTGTAAAACTAGTCTGTATTTTTAAATAGCTTTACAAACTTATCATTATTTATCCAATCTTCACGCACTTTTACCCACAATTGTAAATTAACTTTATCTTGTAATTCTTTTTCTAAATCTTCTCTAGCATAAGTACCAATTTTTTTAAGCATAGAGCCATTTTTTCCAATAATTATACCTTTGTGTGAATCTCTTAAACAATAAATTGTAGCTTCTATGTTGAAAATTGGCTCATTATCTCTAGTTTTTCCTCTTTTCATTTTTTCAACTTCTACAAATATTCCATGTGGCACTTCATCTTGCAAAAGTTTTAATGCTTTTTCACGAATTGTTTCAGAGGCTATATCTCTTAAAGTTTGGTCTGTATATTCATCTATATCATAATATGCAGGGCCTTCTTTAAGGTTCCTTTCAATTTCTTCAAGTATAATTTCTGTGTCTTTTGCTTTTAAAGCAGAAATTGGAATAATGGCTTTGAAATTATACTCGTCTTTAAATGTTTCTATTAGCTTGAAAACTTGCTCTTTTTTTACTAAATCAATTTTATTAATTATCAAGATTGTGTTTGCTTTTGCTTCTTTAATTTTGTCTAAAATCATTTGATCGCCTTTTCCAATTTCGTCTGAGGTAGCTTCCACAACAAATAAAAGTATATCTGCATCCGGAATACTGCCCCACGCAGTGTCATTCATAGTATTGCCTAATTTTGATTTTGGTTTATGAATTCCTGGCGTATCTGTGAATATTATTTGTGAATTTTTTCTATTTACTATTGCTTTAATTGCTGTTCTTGTAGTTTGTGGTTTATTAACAACCACCGCTACCTTTTGACCAACCATATCATTTAATATGCTTGATTTTCCTACATTTGTTCTTCCAACAATTGCTACAAATCCTGATTTAAATTTTTCCATATTTTCTCCTACCTAATTATATTTTTTAACTTAGTAATTATATTACTATTATAATACAAATTTTGTAGAAAAATGTAAACAAATTTCCACTTTTTTTCTACTATTTTTACTTGACAAATTTATATTTTTCTTTTTTAGAATAATGAGTATGTAATAATTTATGAGCTAATTCTCCATTAGGTTCTCCTAAAAATTCTTTGTAAATCTGCTTTAGCACAGGATTCTCATGCGATTTTCTAATGACACTTTTTTCATCAATTGAATACATGGCTTCAGCACGTTTTTTATGTACATCAATCTCTTCTTGAGTTTTAGAATTTTTTATAGGTTGCCCTCCACCTGTAATACATCCACCTGGGCAAGCCATAATTTCAACAAATTGATAATCTGCCTTGCCAGATTTTATTTCTTCCATAATTGTTTGTGCATTTGCTAAACCATGTGCTACTACAACTTTTACCTTTTTGTCTCCAATTTCTATCTCAGCTCTTTTTATTCCACTTTTTCCTCTTACTTGTTCAAATACAATTTTTTCTAAAGTTTTTCCTGTTACAATTTCAGAAACACTTCTAAGTGCTGCTTCCATAACGCCTCCAGTCACCCCAAAAATTGCACCTGCACCTGTTGCTTCTCCCATTGGATTGTCAAACTTAGCATCTTCTAAATTTACAAAATCTATTTTAGCTTGTTTAATCATTCTTGCTAATTCTCTTGTAGTAATAACCGCATCAATATCTTGCTCCATTTCTTTTCTTTGTCTTTCATATTTTTTTGCAATACATGGCATTACAGATACTACAAATATTTTGTTTGGATCTAATCCCTCTTTTTTAGCATAATATGTTTTTAATAATGCTCCAAACATTTCATGTGGTGATTTACAACTAGATAAATGTTCAATGTTTTCTGGATAATTCATTTCAATATATTTTACCCAGCTTGGGCAACATGAAGTTATCATTGGTAAATTGTCCTTATTTTGTAGTCTTTTTATAAATTCCGTTCCTTCTTCAACAATTGTAAAATCTGCCCCAGTATTTGTGTCAAATACTTTATCAAATCCCATTTGTTTTAATGC
>CAKOVG010000013.1 GCA_934121875.1 uncultured Clostridia bacterium | reverse complement strand
GATTCAAAAAAGAAAAAAGTAGATGACACAAAATTACCTTTAAATGAAAAAATAGCTAAATATATACAGGAAAATTCTGAAGAACTAAAAGATACAGCAGATTTAATATTTGTCGAACAAGATGTTGAAAAAAATTCACTATATCAGGCAATTGAAAAAGTAGGAGAAGTAAAAGAATTTGCACTTTTGAAATTACCAGACTTAATTACAAACATAAAAAAAATAGCAGTGGCATATAAAGTAAACATAGATGATGTAACAGCAAAATATTTGGTAGAATGCTGTGGAACTAGTATGCAAGATTTGATAAACGAACTTAGAAAACTTATTGAGTATAAAGGCGAAAACAGCAATATAACAAAACAAGATATAGACTTACTATGTACTAAACAAATACAAGCTGTAATATTTGACTTAACTGATAATTTAGGAAAAAAAGAAACATCAAAAGCATTAGAAGTATATAATGGTCTTATATCAAACAAAGAACCAATACAAAAAATATTGATAACATTATATAACCATTTTAAAAAACTATATATTATAAAAATTGCAGAAAAATATAATGAAGATGTTGCAACAGCAATGAACTTAAAACCAAATCAGCTATTTTTAGTAAGCAAATATAGAACACAATCAAAATATTTTGAAACACAAGAATTAAGGGAAGTATTAGGAGCACTTATAGACTTAGATGCAAACTATAAAATAGGACTAATATCTTTAGAAATAGGCTTAGAAGCAATACTTTGCCGTTATTGCTCAAAATAAGGTAAAAATATCAAAAATTAGTTGAAACAAAAAAGAAATTGTGATATATTGTAACAAAACAATTTTTAAGGGAGGATAAAATATATGGAATTAAAAGGTTCAAAAACAGAAAAAAATTTAATGGAAGCATTTGCAGGAGAATCACAAGCAAGAAATAAATACACATATTTTGCAAGTAAAGCAAAAAAAGAAGGATATGAACAAATTGCTGCAATATTTCAAGAAACAGCAGACAATGAAAAAGAACATGCAAAATTATGGTTTAAATTATTATGTGGAGGAGAAATACCTTCAACAACTCAAAACTTAGCAGATGCAGCAGCTGGAGAAAATTTTGAATGGACAAATATGTATGATAGAATGGCTAAAGAAGCTAAAGAAGAAGGATTTGATCATATTGCATTTTTATTTGAAGAAGTTGGAAAAATTGAAAAAGAACATGAAGAAAGATATAAAAAGCTATTAGAAAATGTTCAAGATGGAAAAGTATTTGAAGCAGGAGAAATTAAAATTTGGAAATGCAGAAACTGTGGACACATTGTAGTTGGAACAAAAGCACCAGCAGTATGCCCAGTATGCACACATCCACAAGCATATTTTGAAATAAAAGCAGAAAATTATTAAATATGAGAATATGGTGTAAGATTATTACACCATATTTTTTGGACGTTTTTTAAATTAAAAGGTTCACATTTAAAGAAAAATGTTGTATAATTACAAAACATGCAAAATGAAAGAGAGATGAAAAACGTGCCAAACTGGAGAGTACATTTAGAAATAGCAAAAAAAATAAATGAACAAATGCATTTTAACAATGAAGACTACAATTTGTTTTTATTAGGAAATATAGCACCAGATATAAACAATGGATTTATTGTAGAAAAAATATCACATATTTATAATCATAATCATACACATTTATACAATGAAGTAGACTACACTACATATACAAACTTTTACGAAAAATATAAAGATATATTAAAAACGAATCCAGTAGCATATGGATATTTAATTCATTTATATACTGACCACTTGTTAAATAAAGATTATGTAATGAAATGTGAAAAAGAAAAACTTAATAAAGAACAATATATTAAAATTAAACATAAAGACCTAAAAAAATATGATAGTAAATATATAGATAACACAATAACATTAGAGAGTTATGAAAAGGCGCTAGAAAAATTGAAGCAAATAGAAGAAGTTTTATTAGAAGAGCAAGACTTAAAAAATGTAATAGAATTTTTAAATAATAAAGAAGTTACAAATGATACAAATTTAGAATTTTACACTTTTAAAGAATTGGATGAAGAAGTGGAACAGATTACAAATCGAATTTACAAGTTTATAGGGTTTCAGTAAAAAGCTCATAAAAATTTTTAAATATATAGCCTTGAGTTTTTAAGTATTCTATAGAGTCTTGTAAAATATCATAAGTATTATTCACGTCACCAGTATCATGCATAAGAACAACTAAAGTTCCTTTGCCTTTAGCGGATTTTTTTAGATTATTTAGTAGTTGATAGTTAGAATACTTATGCTCAGAATCTTTATTTAAGCAGTTCCAATCGATATAAACATAGTTAATTTCGGCGAGAATATTAACTATGTTTTTCTTTTTATATTTGTAATTTGGAGATGCAAAGCCATTTGGAAAACGAAAAACATGTGAACAATAGTTAGAAACTCCAATGGCTTTTGAAATTTCCTCATCAGTATTTAAAATCTCATTACGAAAACTTTCTTCACTTTTATATAGCAAGTTATTATTATGACTATATCCATGATTGGCAATAAAATGTCCTTCCTCATAAGCACGCTTAACAATTTCAGGATGTTCTTTAACATGTTTGCCAACAACAAAAAATGTAGCCTTAACATCTTCTTTTTCCAGTACATCTAAAATTTTAGGTGTGACCTTAGAAGTTGGACCATCATCAAAAGTTAAATATACAACCTTTTCATCACTCTTACAAATAGAGGCGAATTTATCTTTAAAAGAAGCACTTAAAATTTCACCTTTGCTTAAAGATAAAGCAAAAGTAGAGTTATCTTTTAGTAAAAAGCAAAGTATTAAAATTAGCATAATAAAAACAATTACAAGATACTTTTTCTTAAAAATAAACACTTTCATATAAAAATTATATGTATACAAAATAAAAATATGCTATAATTATTGAAACTTTTCGATGAAAATTGAGCACTATATATGTGAAAGGAGATAACAATGAGTACTCGGAATATCCTTAGAAAATTTTGAAGAAATATATAATTCAACATATGAACGAACATTGAGATATATAGTTTGTAAATGCTCTAATATTGACGATGTGAATGATTTAGTGCAAGATACATATGTAGAATTATATAACATACTAGAAAAAAAGAAAGAAATATATTTAGAAAACTGTCCTAATTTTGTAATAGGAATAGCTAAAAAGAAAATTCAAAAATATTATGGTCTTTTATATAAATTAAAAAATTATAATGTTTATCAAGCAGAGGACGAAGAAATAGATTTGCCAGATAATTTTGATTTGGAAGCGGAAACAATTAAAAAGCTAAATGCAGAAGCGGTATGGCAATATATTAAAAGCAAGAATATAAAGGTTATAAAAGTTTTCTATTTATACTATTGTGCAGAATTAAAAATATCACAAATTGCAGAAGAACTAAATATAAGTGAATCTAATGTCAAGAATATTTTATATAGAAATATTAAGGACATTAAAGAAAATGTAAAGATAGAAGGTGATATAAATGAATAATTTGAAAGATACAATACAAAAGAATTTTGACCAAGAAAAGAATTATAATATCATTTTATCCAAAATGGAGAGGAGAGATAATATGAAAGTAAAGTTAAGTTATGTTTTAGCTTCAAGTTTTATAGCAATAGCATTATTAGTGGGAGTTGTGGCATATAATATGCCTGAAAACAATAATGAAATTGTTACGCCACCAACAGTACCAGGAGTGCTAGAAATAAATATAAATAAGGCTGAAAAGCAAGGCATGGCAAAATTAGATGCTGATATACAAGAAATAGTAAGTGACTTAAACGATGAATTTAATAAAACTTTTCCATTTGCTCAAAAGGTACTTAATGCTCCGAAAGATTTGAGAAACTATGGTGTAAATAGAATTATACTGACTAAAGAAAATTACACAGATAAAAAATATACTGTGACTCATGACTATATTTGGGATTATTCAAATGAAGCACAAGATAGAACAATAAGAATAGCATTTTCAAAAGTTGGCAAACCACTAAGAGATTATTACTTAAGTAGTGAAGAAAAAATATCAAAAATAGGAAATACAGATGTTATAATAACACAATATGAAAAACTATATTTAGCAGAATTCAAACTAAATGATGTATATTTTGATATAGAAACCGCAGGAATAACACAAAAAGAGTTAGTGGATTTACTAGTATCATTGATTAAATAAAATGACACACAGCCTTGTTTTTATTACAAGGCTGTTTAGGTATTGCAATTGATGAAAAAAAGGTGTAAAATGTGTAACATCAAAACAAGAAAAGAAGGAACATATATGAAATTTATAGTTGACAAAAGTTTTTTTGAAAAGGTTGATAATGCATGTTTTGGTGTTATTATAGCTAGAAATATTGATAATACAAAACCCAATAGTGCAATACAAGAAATGCTTTATCGCTAAAATACAATGTACCACTAGAAGTAAAAGGAGTTTTTAATGTAAGTATTAAAAACTCCTTTTATATATTTATTCTTTAAATTCCTTAGCTAACTTGCTGATAGCCTTAGTTTCAATTCTTGAAACATAAGAACGGGAAATTGCCATAGAATCTGCAATTTGATTTTGAGTTTTAGGCTTATCGCCATTTAGTCCAAAACGTAATTCCAAAATAGCTTTTTCCCTGTCTTTTAAAACCTCTTTCATCTTTTCATATAGTTTCTTTATTTTGAATTTCAAGTCAACTTCATCTTCAATATTTTTATCATTATTCTCTAAAACCTCTTGTAAAGTAACAACATTATCATCCTTGTCTTTTCCAATAGGATCATCTAGGTAAACCTCTGCACCTAATTTTTTAGTACTTCTTAAATACATAAGCACTTCATTATCAATACAACGAGAAACATAAGTAGCTAAACGTACTCCTTTTGAACTATCAAAACTATTTATCCCCTTAATTAACCCAATACTACCAATAGAAATTAAATCATCCTGCTCAACTCTAGCAGCACTATATTTTTTACATACATGAGCCACTAACCTTAAATTTCTTTCTATTAAAAGATTTCGAGCTTCTTCATCTCCAGTTTCCATAAGATCCAAATACTTTTTTTCTTCTTCACTACTTAAAGGCTCAGGAAATAAAGTATTATTTGAAATATATCCAACTAAAAAAATAGAAGAACTTAAAAAGTTTAAAAGACTGCTAATGAAAAGAGAAAACATATTTATACCTCCAATTTAATATATAGAATTATATGCCAATGAAAAAATTAAAGTGCCTGGACCTTGAAAAATTTAACTAAAATGTTGACATGACTGACATAATATGGTACAATATTTAACTGTAAGCCGCCTGAGTCGGGCAACTAAATATTGCTTTTAAGCAATTGCCTTGTTATTTATGCTTAGCGAGTATACGAATATAGGAGGTGTACAAAGAATGTACGCAATTATTGAAAGCTGTGGAAGACAATACAAAGTAACAGAAGGAGATGTAGTATTCTTCGAAAAATTAGAAGCAGAAGAAGGAAAAAAGATAACATTTGATAATGTTGTTTTAGTATCTGATGACAAAAAAGTAGAAGTTGGAGCTCCTTATGTAAAAGGTGTTAAGGTTGAAGGAAAAGTAGTTTCTCATGGTAAAGGCAAAAAGATTTTAGTTTATAAATACAAAGCTAAGAAGAACTACAGAAGAACACAAGGACATAGACAACCATACACTAAAGTAGAAATTACAAAAATAAAAATGCCTACTGAAAAATCAGAAGCAAAAGTAGAAAAAGCTGAAGTAAAAGAAACAGCAGCTAAAACTACTACAAAAAAAGCTACTACAAAAAAAGAAGCTTAGGTAAAAAATTGAACATATTATGGTAAAAACTATTAGAAAGATAGAAATACCCTAAAACAAAAATTGAAGGGAGTGAAATAGGATGGCTCATAAGAAAGGTCAAGGTAGTGTTAAGAATGGTAGAGACAGTGAGTCTAAACGTTTAGGACTAAAAAGAGCAGATGGTCAAGTAGTTCCAGCTGGTAATATACTAGTAAGACAAAGAGGAACAAAAATCCATCCAGGTACTAATGTTGGTATTGGTAGTGATGATACACTATATGCTAAAGTAACTGGAAAAGTTAAATTTGAAAGACTTGGCAGAGATAAAAAGAAAGTTAGCGTATATCCTGTTGAAGAAGGAAGTAAAGCTGAATAATACATAAAAAACTTCACTTATGTGGAGTTTTTTATTGTTATATACTTGAAAATATATTGATACTAGAATATAATATACAAGGAAAATGATAATGAAATTTGGGTTATCAGAAGATGTGTACAATAAAATAAAACAAAAAAGATTATCTGATTATAAAAGTGCTGTAGATAGATTAGAATAAATATAAGCTTTTTAAAGAAGGGATGATGAAAATGGAAGAAAAGAAAAAACGTATTTTAACAGGGGATAGACCAACAGGTAGATTACATATTGGCCATTATTTTGGATCTTTAAAAACAAGAGTAGAGATGCAAAATACTGGAAAATATGATCCATATATTTTAATTGCAGATGTTCAAGCTTTAACAGATAATTTTGAAAATCCAGAAAAGGTAAGACAAAATGTAAAGCAAGTTATATTAGATTATTTATCAATAGGAATTGATCCAGAAAAAACTACTATATATATACAATCAATGGTACCAGAAACAGCAGAACTTACAGTGTTTTATTCTAATTTAGTTACAGTTGCTAGATTAGAAAGAAATCCAACTGTAAAAACTGAATTAGCGCAAAAAAAAGAAGTTTTTGGAGAAAGTGTTACATATGGATTTTTAGGGTATCCGGTAAATCAAGCAGCAGACATTACTGTGGTTGACGGAGCATTGGTTCCAGTTGGAGAAGACCAATTACCTTTAATTGAACAATGTAGAGAAATAGTTAGAAAATTTAATAGCATATATGGAGAAATATTAACAGAACCAGAAGCTGTACTTTCAAGCGCAAAAAGAATTAAAGGACTAGATGGAAATGATAAAATGGGTAAATCTTTAGGAAATGCTATTTATTTATCAGATACTGAAGAAGAGATAAACAAAAAAGTAATGAGTGCAGTAACAGATCCAGCTAGAATTAAGAAAGACGATAAAGGACATCCAGACGTATGTATGGTTGCATATTATCACAAATTATTTAGTAATGAGGAAGAAGTTAAAACAGCTTGTGAAGAATGTAAGGCAGGAACAAGAGGATGTGTAGCTTGTAAAAAACAATTAGCTAAAAATATAAATGAGTTTCTAACACCAATTAGAGAAAAAAGAAAATATTATGAAGAAAGACCAGAGTTGGTTGAAAAAATACTAAAAGATGGAACAGAAAAAACAAGACAAACAGCAAGAGAAACTATGAGAAAAGTTAAAAAAGCAATGAAACTAGACTATTTTGAAGGAGAATAAAATGTTTACAGACTATGTAAAAATAATTGCAAAAGCAGGAAATGGCGGCGATGGAGCTGTTTCTTTTCGTAGAGAAAAATATGTTGCAGCAGGTGGCCCAGACGGAGGCGACGGAGGAAGAGGCGGAAGCATATACTTTGAAGTTGATCCAGATTCTAACACCTTAATCGATTTCCGCTATCAAAAGAAATTTAAAGCTGAAAATGGAAAAAATGGCGAAGGTGCAAATAGATATGGAAGAAGTGGAGAAAATTTAACAATAAAAGTTCCTTTAGGAACTATTGTTAAGGATGCACAAACTGGAAAAGTTTTAGCTGATTTATCTGAAAAAGGACAAAAAGAGCTTATACTGCAAGGTGGCAGAGGAGGTAAAGGAAACTCACACTTTGCAACATCCACTAGACAAGCACCTAGATTTTCACAAGAGGGCGAAAAATGCGAAGAAAAAGAACTTATATTAGAATTAAAACTTTTAGCAGATGTTGGATTAATAGGTTTTCCAAATGTAGGGAAATCAACACTGTTGTCAGTTGTAACTGATGCAACACCTAAAATTGCAGATTATCACTTTACTACACTTGAACCAAATTTAGGGGTAGTAAAAGGAGAATATGGTGATAGCTTTGTTATTGCAGATATTCCAGGAATAATTGAAGGAGCAAGTCAAGGAGTTGGACTAGGAATTCAATTTTTACGTCATATTGAAAGAACAAGGCTACTTCTTCATGTAATAGATGTATCTGGAATAGAAGGAAGAAATCCAGTAAAAGATTTTGAAATTATAAATGAAGAGTTAAAGAAATATAGCGAGAAGTTAAGTAAAAGAAAACAAATAATAGTAGCAAATAAAGTAGACAGCATGCAAGATGAAAACCTATATTTAGAACTAGAAAAAATGGCAAAAGAAAAAGGCATAGAAATATATAAAATATCAGCTGCAACTAAACAGGGAGTAAAAGAACTACTTGTAAGAGTAAGTGAAGTATTAAAAACATTACCAAAAGAGGACTTGATAGAAATAGAAGAAATAAAGAAAGTATATACATTAGGAGATAAAGAAGACATCACAGTAAAAAAAGAAGGTGGAATGTATATAGTTTCTGGAGATGTAATAACTAAACTTATGAGAACAGTAAATTTGGAAGACAACGAATCATTACATTATTTCCATAGAAGATTAAATGAATTAGGAGTAAATGACAGATTAAGAGCACTTGGAATCAAAGATGGAGACTTAGTACAAATCTCTGATTGGGAACTTGAGTGGGAAGAATAAAATATTTTACTAAACTCTTGCCAAGTTTACGAAAAAGTGGTAAACTATATAACATATTAATAAAAAGCAATTATAAAGGACAACACAATTTTTACAAAAACTTAACAGAGAATCAAACACAATGGTGAGAGTTTGAAAGCACTTGGTAATTATTGTTATCACCTTTTAGCCATTTCTTTGAAATAATAGTAAAAGAAATCGTATGCCTGCGTTAAAGGTTAATAAGAGAAAAGAAAATATTCTTTTAAATTAGGTGGTACCGCGGAAATTTTAAGCCATTTCGTCCTATAATATTATGACGAAATGGCTTTTTGTATTCTAGGAATTTACTCCTAGTAGAAGAAAAATATGCAAATTAAAAGGAGGAATAAAAAATGGCAGATGAAAAACAAGATTATGGCAAAACTTTAAATTTGCCAAGTACAGAATTTCCAATGAGAGGAAATTTACCAGAAAATGAACCAAAAACAAAAGCAGAGGTTTTTGATAATGGTTTATATGAAAAAATGTTAAAGAAAAATGAGGGACACAAAACTTATGTATTACATGATGGTCCTCCTTATGCAAATGGCGAAATCCACATGGGTCATGCATTAAACAAAGTATTAAAAGATACTGTAAATCGTTTCAAAAGTCTACAAGGGTATCAAACAATATATATTCCTGGTTATGATACACACGGACTTCCAACAGAGAAAAAAGCAATTCAAGCACTAGGAATTAATAGAGATGAAATTAGTGTTTCTAAGTTTAGAGATACATGTAAAGAATTTGCACTAGGATATGTAGAAAAACAAACAGAAGGATTTAAAAGATTAGGTGTATTAGGAGACTGGGAACATCCATATATAACATTACAACCAGAACTAGAAGCTAACCAAATAAAAATATTCGCAGAAATATACAAAAAAGGTTATATATATAAAGGATTAAAACCAGTTTATTGGTGTACAGACTGTGAAACAGCCTTGGCAGAAGCAGAAATTGAATACCAAGATTGTGATACAATGTCAATTTATGTTAAATTCCCAGTACAAGATGGAAAAGGAGTTCTAGATAATGACACATTTATAGTTATTTGGACTACAACTCCATGGACATTACCAGGTAATACAGGTATTACAGTAGGTGCAGAATATGAATACAGTGTTGTTGATACAGGAAAAGAAAAATTAGTAATGGCTACAAGTTTAGTTAATGAAGTTATGAGTTTAGCAGGAATTACTGAATATACAACTATAAAAACTGTAAATGGAACAGAATTAGAAGGAATTTTATGTAAGCATCCATTTTTAGATAGAACTTCAAAAGTAGTATTAGGTAGTGATGATACAGTCGCAGTTGAATTAGACACTGGTACAGGAGCAGTACATACAGCACCAAGTTATGGTAAAGAAGACTATTTATGTGGAATAAAAAATGGACTAGATATTATAGTTACAGTTGACGGAAAAGGATATCAAACAGAAGGAGCAGGTCCTTTTGCAGGTATGTTCTATGCAAAATCAAATGATGCTATTATAGACTGGTTAGATCAAAATGGGTACTTATTAAGAAAAGAAAAAATAAACCACTCATATCCACATTGCTGGAGATGTAAAAATCCAATTATATTCAGAGCAACAGATCAATGGTTTGCATCTGTAAATGACTTTAAAAAAGAAACATTAGATGCTATAAAAACAGTAAAATGGACACCAACTTGGGGAGAAGAAAGAATTTCTAGCATGGTAAAAGATAGAAATGACTGGTGTATTTCAAGACAACGTACTTGGGGTGTACCAATTCCAATTTTCTATTGTAAAGAATGTGGTAAAGAATATGCTACAAATGAAAGCTTTGAAAAAGTATCAAAAATATTTAGAGAAAAAGGCTCAAATGCATGGTTTGATTTAGAAGAAAAAGAATTAATGCCAGAAGGAGCAGTTTGTGAAAATTGCGGATGTCATGAATTCAAAAAAGAAACAGACATTATGGATGTTTGGTTTGATTCTGGTTCTACATATGAAGGGGTATTAGTAGAAAGAGGATTACCATTCCCAGCAGATTTATATTTGGAAGGACATGACCAATATAGAGGATGGTTCCAATCATCAATATTAACATCAGTCGCAACAAAAGGCGTTTCACCATATAAGGCAATATTAACACATGGATGGGTTGTTGATGAAGATGGACGAAAAATGTCTAAGTCATTAGGAAATGGAATTAGCCCACAAGATATTATAAAAGAATATGGAGCAGATATATTAAGATTATGGGTATTATCATCAGACTTCAAATCAGATATAAGCGTTTCAAGAGATATTTTAAAACAAATAAGTGAAGCATATAGAAAAATAAGAAATACAGCAAGATATATTTTGGGAAATACTTCAGACTTTAATCCTGACGATAAAGTAGAATACAAAGATTTAGAAGAAATTGATAAATGGGCATTATCAAGATTAAATAAACTAGTAAAAGATTGTACAGAAAATTACGAAAACTTTAATTTCCATTTAGTATATCGTGACATAAACCAATTCTGTGTAACAGACATGAGTAACTTTTACTTAGATATTATAAAAGATAGACTATATACATCAAAAAATGATGCAATAGAAAGACGTTCAGCTCAAACAGCAATGTATATAATTTTAGATGCGCTAGTTAAAATGGTAGCTCCAATGATTTGCTTCACAGCAGAAGAAATTTGGAAATACATGCCACATACTAAAAATGAACAAGTTGAAAGTGTAATGCTAAGTGATTGGCCAGAAGCAGTATCAGAATATGATAACAATGATTTAACGCAAAAATGGAACCATATATTAGAATTAAAAGAATTAGTAGCAAAAGAATTAGAATTAGCAAGAGCTCAAAAAGTAATAGGGCATTCATTAAATGCAAAGATTACTTTATTTGCAAATGACGATGAATATAAATTCTTAAAAGAAAATCAAGAACTTTTAACAACAATTTTTATTGTATCAGCATTAGAAATAAAAGAAAATGAAAGAAAAGACGAAAATAAAATTGGAGTAAAAGTAGAAGTCGCAGAAGGCGAAAAATGTGAAAGATGCTGGAAATATACAACAGAAGTAGGCCAAAACAGCGAATATCCAACATTATGCCATAGATGTGCAGAAGCAATTAAATAAATACAATTTGAGACTGAAAAAGGTAAAACCTGGCAGTCTCAAAGTTGTGTAAATTTGAAAATAAAAAAGAAAGGTTAAATGCACATGAAAAAAGCAAGGAAAATTCTAAGCTATTTAATAATGATTGTAGCAATAATAGCATTAATAGTAATGTATAACAAATACAACTTCAACAATTTTGAAAAAGGAATAAGAAAAGAAGGAATAACTACATTTACTAGAGACAATAACATTAAATACGGGAAAAAAGCAAGCTATAAAATAGAAAGCAAAGATTACAATGATGCAATGTTCTCACAAAATATTAAAGTGACACCAAATACACCATACAAAATAACCTGTATGATAAAAACAGAAAATGTGCAAAATGAAAACAACTCAACATCAGGAGGAGCACACATATGCTCTAACACAACACAAGAACGAACTAAAATGATAACAGGAACTACAAACTGGCAAGAAATAACATTTATGTTCAATTCAAAAAAAGCAACAGAAGTAAACATTGGCTTTAGATTAGGTGGCTATGAAACACTCTCAAAAGGAACAGTGTGGTTTTCAGACTTTAAAGTTGAACAAGGAAATTTAAATAACTCTAATGAATGGAAAATGGTATGCTTTATATTTCCTAATATAGATGTTAACGTTGATATAAATGGAAAAAAAGAAAATATAAAACTACAAATGTCAAACAATGAGGTAAGTACCATAAAAACAAACTTATCAAGATTTCAATCCTCTATAAAAGAAATAAGTAAAAATAAAATGTCAATCACATATGACACATATGTAATAAATCAGCCTATAACTACACTATCATATGATAAAAACAATGGGTATTATGTATCTATAACAGATATATATGACAATATAAAAGACTACATAGAAAACAATGAATATGACCATATTTATATTGCATTTAGAATGGCAGACAAACAAAATGGAAAAACAGAATTAACAAGTGACTGGATAGGATTAGGAGGTATGGAATATATGGGAACTGGATTTTCAAATATAAGAATGCCAGATGATAGACAAAACTTAGCATATGAATTTAATTATAGAGTAAATACATTTCCGGAAGAAGTATTTATACATGAATTTCTGCATACATTAGAACGTAATGTTGCTGAATATGGATATAAAGTACCAGCACTACATGATTATGTGCTATATGGATACAAAGAAGATACTATACAAGGACTAAAGCAATGGTATACTGACTATATGAACCAAGAAATAACTTATCAAAATACCAAAATTGGATTACCAGAAGAAATATATACATACAAACCAGTACATAAAAGTAATTTTAAATATTCAGTACAAATAAATGAACTAAAAGAACCAGAAGGAATTATAGAAGTAGTACAAAGTATTATCAAAAGAGTACAAAAAGCATTTACATACCAAAAAATAAAACAAGGAGAAGCATAAAAATGAAGGTATCAGATTTTAACTATGATTTACCAAAAGAATTAATAGCACAAGTGCCAATAAAAGATAGAGATCAGTCAAGACTAATGGTACTAGATAAAACTAACCAAACAATAGAACATAAAATTTTTAAAGACATTATTGATTATTTAGAGCCAGGAGATTGCCTAGTAAGAAATAATACAAAAGTTATTCCAGCTCGTTTATATGGAATAAAAGAAGAAACTGGAGCAAATATTGAATTTTTACTATTAAAACAAATAGATGGCGATATTTGGGAAGTTATGGTAAAACCAGGCAAAAAATTAATGCCAGGAGTAAGAGTGAAATTTGGAAATGGACTTTTAAAGGCAGAAATTATAGAAAAACTCGAGGGTGGAAATAGAAAAGTAAAATTTGAATATAACGGAATTTTTAATGAAATTTTAAATGAAATAGGTTTAATGCCATTACCACCATACATACATGAAAAATTAAAAGAAAAAGACAGATATCAAACTGTATATGCAAAATATGAAGGATCAGCAGCTGCACCAACAGCAGGACTACATTTTACGGATGAACTATTTGAAAAACTAAAACAAAAAGGGGTAGAAGTAGCTAATGTTACATTGCATGTCGGAATAGGAACATTTAGACCAGTAAAGGTTGAAAATATTGAAGAACATGATATGCACTCAGAACATTTTTACATAAAAGCAGAAGATGCAGAGAAAATAAATAAAGCTAAAAGAGAAGGACATAGAATAATAGCAATTGGAACAACATCTTGTAGAGTATTAGAAAGTGTTGCAGACGAAAATGGCTATGTAAAGGAAGTGGAAGGAGATACTAATATATTTATTTATCCAGGCTATAAATTTAAATGCTTAAATGCATTAATTACCAACTTTCATTTGCCAGAATCAACATTAATAATGTTAGTTTCAGCATTAGCTGGAAAAGAGTTTATAATGCAAGCATATGAGGAAGCAGTGAAAGAGCAATACAAATTTTTCTCATTTGGTGATGCAATGTTTATTTATTAAATTGTTATACAAAATATATAATATTAAAATCGCTTGTCCTTGGTGTCGAGCTTCCTTCCATTGGATGTCACAAAAACAAATAAATTTGTTTTTGGACACTATCGGACGGAACTCTCCAACCGTTACGCTTCGCTCTACCTTACGCGGACAGCACTTTCTTTTAATATTATATATTTTATAAAAAATTAAAATAGGAGAAATAAGATGAAACCAGCAGTAACATACGAATTATTACATATAGACAAAAACTCAGGAGCAAGAAGAGGAATAGTACACACTCCACATGGAGACATACAAACACCAGTATTCATGCCAGTAGGAACACAAGCAACAGTAAAATCAATGACACCAGAAGAACTAAAAAACGAAGTTGGTGCTCAAATAATATTATCAAACACATACCACTTATACTTAAGACCACGGGCACGAATTAGTAAAAGAAGCAGGTGGACTTCACAACTTTATGAAATGGGACAAACCTATTCTAACAGATTGTGGAGGCTTTCAAGTATTTAGTCTAAGTGATTTAAGAACAATTACAGAAGAAGGTGTTGAATTTAGGTCTCACTTAGATGGAAGTAAGCATATGTTCACACCTGAAAAAGTAATGGAAATAGAAGAAGCTTTAGGCGCAGACATTATAATGTCATTTGACGAATGTTGCCCATATCCTTCTACATATGAATATACAAAACAATCTATGGAGAGAACAACAAGATGGGCTAAACGCTGTAAAGAAGCACACAAAAATGTTGAAAAACAAGCTTTATTTGGTATAATTCAAGGCGGATTTTATGAAGACTTAAGAGAAAAATCAGCCAAAGACTTGATAGAACTAGATTTCCCTGGCTATGCAATAGGCGGAATTAGTGTAGGAGAACCAAAAGATGAATATTTAAAAATGCTATACTACACAGCACCATTAATGCCAGAAAATAAACCAAGATACTTAATGGGAGTAGGTTCACCAGATTACTTAATAGAAGCAGCACTAGCAGGGATAGATATGTGTGACTGTGTCCTTCCAACAAGAATTGCAAGAAATGGAACTGCAATGACATGGAATGGAAAAGTAGTAGTAAGAAATGCTACATATGAAAGAGATTTTACACCATTAGATCCAGAGTGTGATTGCTACACCTGTAAAAATTACACTAGAGCGTATATTAGGCACTTAGTAAAAGCAAACGAAATATTAGCAGTAAGATTATTATCAATTCATAACTTAAGGTTCTTGACTAAACTTATGGAAAGAGTTAGAATAGAAATAGAGAATGATAACTTACTAAAATTCAAAGAAGAATTTTACAAAAAATATGGTTATGAAAAATAACACAAAAGAAATGGAGGATGTTTTTTATGGACGATTTTATAGGCAATGGAGGATATAACAATAGACCAACTCAAGATCAAGTTAATGCAAAAAAATGGATGAAGATAATAGGAACAATCTTAATTATTTTACTATTATTAGTTTTTGCTTTAATAGGCTGGATGTATTACATAGAATCCACAGAACTAAAAATATCTATAGATACAAAACAAAATATAAGTTTAAAAAATGTACTAATATTTGAAAATGACAAACTATATATTCCAATACGTGCTTTTGCAAGTTATGTTGGATATAGCTCAAATAATGCAGAATACGAAAACAAATATACAGAAGATAAAACAAAGTGCTATGTTGAATCAACCAACGAAGTTGCATCATTTAATTTAGGTTCAAACAAAATATATAAAACACTATTAAATTCAAGCAATGACTATGAATATTATGAATTATCAGAACCAGTAAAATTGATAAATGACCAACTATGCACAACAATAGAAGGAGCAAGCATTGCATTTAATATTTCAATGTCATATGATAAAAATAAAAATAGAGTAACAATATATACATTACCATATTTAGTTAACTATTATACAACCAAATTCCAAAACTCAGGAATTGCAGATGAAAAAGCAGACTTCAGCAACAAAAAAGCTTTGTTGTATAATATGATAGTAGTAGAAAATGAAAACAAACAATATGGTGTTAAAAGCTTAAATGGACAAGAAATATTAGGAACAAAATATTCTGAAATAAAATTTATTGAAAGCGCAAAAGAATTTATTGTAACAACAATGGAAAACAAAGTTGGAATAATGTCAAAAGATGCAAAAATAAAAATTAGTCCAGAGTATGATAACATAAAACAAATAGACAAAAATTCTGAATTATACTTAGTAACAAGTAACAAAAAACAAGGCGTTGTAGATGCAAATGGAAAGATAATAATCTACCCAGAGTATGATCAAATAGGAATAGATTCAACTAAATTTATTAGTGATAAAATTAAAAACCAATATCTGCTATATAATAAATGTATTCCAGTAAAAAAAGATGGAGAATGGCAGTTATTTGACAAAACTGGTAAAAGAATAAATAATGAAACATATACAGATTTAGGATGTATACCTAGTGTAGACAAAATAGTTAAGAAAAGTGTAAACAGTGCTTTACTAATTCCAGAATATGAAGGAATAGTAATAAAAAAAGATAGCTTATATGGAATAATAACAAGTGATGGACAAAAATTAATACCTACAGCATTACAAGCTGTATATTCAATAACATCAGAAGGACAAGAAATTTATTACATGATATATAATAACCAAGAAATAAATCTAAAAGAGTATGTAGAAAAGTATGGAAAACCAGTAAATAAGGAAACTCCTAGTACAACAAATAATCAAAAAACACAAAATAATAATACAACTCAAACAAATGCTAATGAAACAACAAATACAACACAAAATACACAAACTAATGCCAATAACAATACTACAACAAATACAGTAACAAATGCAAATTAGATAAACAAAAAATTTCAAGATTTTTCTTGAAATTTTTTGTTCTAAAGAATAAAGTTAAAACATAGAATAAAGTAATAAAATTACAAATGGAAGTGAAAATATGGAAAAAGATAATATTATTACAGAAGAAAGTGAATTCAAGAAAAATTCACTTAGAATAATAAAAGGTAGTGTATTTTCAATTATTTTATCAATAATATTGTTACTAATTTTTGCAATGCTTTTATGCTATACCAATATATCTGAAAGTACAATGGTGCCGGTAGTATTAGTAATTACAGCAATTAGCATTTTAATAGGAGGAATGATTAGCACAAAAACAATAAGAAAAAATGGATTACTAAATGGTGGAATAGTAGGAATCATATATATTATAATGCTATACTTAGTATCAAGCCTGTGCATTACTGGATTTGCATTAACACTAAAATCATTTATAATGTTACTAACTGGAACAATAGCAGGAATGATAGGTGGTGTAATAGGTGTAAACTTAAATAAAAAATAATACAAAAAATCAGGACACTATAAAAGTGGCTTGATTTTTTATATTAAAAAAATGAATCGGATTTTTTATTATTTTAGCAAAAATAGTTGTAAAATTTGTACAAAATTGATATACTAATATATATAAATTTTCTTAAGAAAAAGGAGGATTATTTATGAAAGAAGAAAACAAAGAAGTAAAAGAGGTTGTAACAGGAGAAGAAAATAATGGAGAAGTTGCATTAGAAAGCAATACAAACATAAAAATTGCAGATGATGTAATTTCTGTAATTGCAGGAGTAGCAGTATCAGAAGTGCCAGGAGTAGCACAAATGTCTGGAGGATTTGCAGGCGGAATTTCAGAAGTACTTAGCGGAAAGAAAAACCTAGCAAAAGGAATCAAAGTAGACTCAGGAGAAAAAGAAACAAAAATAGATGTTAACATTATAGTAGAATATGGAGTTAGAATTCCAGATGTTGCTTTTGAAATACAAAATAAAGTAAAAAAAGCGGTAGAAAATATGACAGGCTTGAAAGTTGTAGAAGTTAATGTTCATATTCAGGGAGTTAATACAGAAAACATGGGAGTTAACGAAGAAAAAACACAAAGTGAAGAAGAATAAAAGTTAGGCACAATAATTTTTTTACTGTGCCTAATTTAAAGTTTAAAAGAGAGGAAAAATTAAATATGAAAATTTTAGATAGAATTGGACTAGCATTATTTTCAACATTAATGCTTATTATATCAGTAATAACATGTTTGTTAATTTTTGGATGGCTAGACCTTGAACTAATACACTCAATAGTAATTGGAATTATTCAAAATCAAGTAGCATCTAATATTATGCTAAGCTTAAGTATAATATTTATACTACTAGCAATAAAATGTATATTTTTTGATTCAAGTTCAAAACAAGAAATAGACTACAAAAATGGTATATTATTAGAAAATTCAGATGGCAAACTTTTAATTACAAAGGGCACAATAGAAAACTTAGTAAATAGTGTTGTTAAAGGTTTTGACAGCGCAGAAAACGTAACAACAAGAGTTGAACTAGACAAAGAAAACAATGTAACTGTATTTGTAAACTTAAGTGTAAAAGAAAATGCTATTATAAAGGAATTATCAACAAATTTACAAACTAAAATTAAGAATACAATAAAAAAGACTTCAGACTTAGAAGTTAAAGAAGTTAATATTAAAGTGAAAGACATTGAACCTACAAAACAACAACCACAAGTATAACATATGAAAGGAGCAATTTAAATGGATAGTTTTAAAGTGTTTTGTGAAAAATATGGTGGATGCATTTTAGGCGGACTAATAGGAATTGCACTATCAATCATTTTATTCTGTACAAATTTATATAAAGTGCTATTTACAATAGCTTTAATAATTGTGTGCATATGGTTAGGATGCTATATTCAAAGAAACAAAGAAAATGTAAAAGAAAAAACCAAAAATTTTATAGACAAATTATAAAAAGGAGCAACAAAATATATGACCAGAACTCAAGTAAGAGAACTTGCATTTGAATTATTATACAGCTTAGAAATTCAAAAAACACCAAAAGAAGAGTACAATGAGCAAATTGAACTTTTCTTAGCAGAGCAGGCAGAAGATAAAGAAAAAGCAAGAAACTATGTAGTTGAAACTATAAATGGCATTAATGAAAATGAAAATGAAATATTAAAATTAATATCTAATAGTTTAAAAGAAAAATGGGATATTCAAAGAATTTCAAAAATAAATATTTCTATACTAAAACTTGCTACATATGAGATAGTATATGTAAAACTACCATACAAAGTAGTAGTAAATGAAGCAGTAGAAATTGCCAAAAAGTATGGTGACAATAATTCACCAGCTTTTGTTAATGGTGCATTAGCAAATATTATTATCCAAACAGGCTCATCAACCTAAATTGTTTATATTATGAAATAAGAAAAGAGATAAAAAATGACATATAACCCAATTAGTGTAAGCCAATTAAATAAATATGTAAAAGACAAATTTGAACAAGACGAATACTTTTCTAATGTGTTAGTAGAAGGTGAAATTTCAAATTTTAAAAACCATTATACTGGACATATGTATTTTACATTAAAAGATGATAAGTCATTAATAAAGTCAATAATGTTTAAAACATATACTGGACACTTAGATTTTGTTCCACAAGATGGAATGAAAGTAATAATTCTTGGATCAGTTTCAGTTTTTGAAAGAGATGGTACATATCAACTATATGCTAAAGCCATGAAGCAAGTTGGAAAAGTTGGAGATTTAAGAGCAGCATATGAAGAACTAAAGCAAAAACTAGAAAAAGAAGGATTATTTGATCAAGTACATAAAAAGCCAATACCAATGATGCCACAAACAATAGGAGTTCTTACATCAAACACAGGAGCAGTTATTAGAGATATTATAAATGTATCTACTAGAAGAAATCCAAATGTACACATTAGGTTATTTCCTGTTCCTGTACAAGGAGAAGGAGCAGCTAAAAAAATAGCAGAAGGGATTGAATTTATGAACAAGCACAACTTAGCAGATGTGCTTATTGTAGCCAGAGGTGGTGGCTCATTGGAAGACATATGGCCATTTAATGAAGAAGTTGTTGCAAGAGCAATATATGAATCTAAATTGCCAGTTATTTCAGCTGTAGGGCATGAAACAGACTTTACAATAGCAGATTTTGTAGCAGATTTAAGAGCACCAACTCCATCAGCAGCTGCAGAATTAGCTGCAACAGACATTAATGAGCTAAAACTAAAACTAAAAAATTATCAAAATAGATATAAACAATCACTAGTGCGTAAAATACAATTAATGAAATTACGTTATGAAAAATGTATGGCTAACAAAGCTTTTACAGGAGCATTACAAAAAGTAAATGAAAAATATATGTTAATTGATATAAAAGTAAAATCAATAGAACATAGTATTAAACAAAAAATGCAACAAGAAAAATCAAAAGCACAAAATATAATACTAAAACTAGATTCATTAAGTCCGTTAAAAACCTTAGCTAGAGGCTATGGAATAGTATCAAAAAATGGAGTAATTATTAAAAGTACAAAACAATTAAAAAAAGAAGATGAAATTTGTATAAGAATGCAAGATGGTGAAAAAAAAGCCAGAATTATTGAATAAGGAGCTGAGTTTATATGAGTAAAACAACTAAAAATATTTTAATTGGAATAGTTATAGTAGTACTAGCATTTGCATTAATATGTTTAGGATACCAACACTTTAAAAAGGAGCCTATTGAAGCAAACGGAAATATTACAAAAGAAAACATATTACCAGACCCGAATCAAGGCTTAAATAATATGCTAAATGAAATCTTAGACGAAAATGTAAATAATACTGAAACTATATCTAAAACAGAAGAAAATAAAAACACAGCTGATACAAACTCAGACGAACAAGAAGAAAATCAAATGACACCTAAAGAAGTCAAAGCAATAAAATTAGTAAAAGAAAAATGGACAAAAGAATGGGGTAACACAAAAGGAGTGTCATTTAATGTAAGTATTCAAAATGATGGAAAATATTTAGTAACAGTATATGATACTAAATCAACACATTTAATAAGAGGATATATAGTTGATGTTACCACAGAAATTGTAGAAGAAAAATAATATGTGAGGAAAATAAAATGAATAAAAAAATAAGTTTTGAAGAAACAATGAATAAACTAGAGCAAATTGCTACAGAACTAGAAAAAGGTGATTTAAACTTAGAAGAATCTGTTACAAAGTTTGAAGAAGGAATGAAACTATCAAAAGAATGTAGTGACTTATTAGAAAGTGCAGAAAAAAGAATTACTATATTATTAAATAATGGGGAAGATATAAAAGAAGAGAATTTTATACAAGAAGAGGAGTAAAAAATGAAGGGAAATTTAATTTTTTTAAAAGACTACAAATATATAATAGTCCCATTTTTAGTATGGTTTGCCATACAATTATTTAAATTTATTTATGATCTTGTAAAAACTAAAAAGTTAAACTTTAAAAAGTTAATGCAAGCAGGAGGAATGCCAAGTTCACATTCAGGAGTAGTTGTATCATTAACAACCATGATTGGAAAAGATATAGGCCTTAAATCTCCTTTATTTGCTGTAGCTTTAATTTTTTCTTTTATTGTAATGTATGATGCAGCAGGAGTTAGAAGAGCAGCAGGAAAACAAGCAAAATTATTAAATAAAATAGTAGAAACACCAGGTTTAACAAGCTTACAAGTATCAGAACGATTAGTTGAGGTTTTAGGACATACACCAGTTCAAGTTATAGCAGGAGCAACTATTGGTGTTATTGTAGGATTATTATTTTAAAGGAGAAAAAATGGAAGATATTGAAATAGCAAGAAATACAAAATTAAAAAATATAACAAAAATAGCAGAAAAATTAAATGTACAAGAAGAACAACTAGAACAATACGGAAAATATAAAGCAAAAATTTCTCCAGAGGTATATAAAAATTTAAAAAACAAAAAAGATGGAAAGCTAATATTAGTAACAGCAATTAATCCAACACCACTAGGAGAAGGAAAAACTACAATGGCAATAGGCTTAGCGGATGGATTAAGAAAAATAGGAAAAAATGCAGTACTTGCATTAAGAGAACCATCACTTGGACCAGTATTTGGAATAAAAGGCGGAGCAACAGGTGGAGGACATAGTCAAATAGCACCAATGGAAGATATAAATTTACATTTTACAGGAGATATACATGCAATAACATCAGCAAATAATTTGCTATCAGCAATGATAGACAACCATATATATTTTGGCAATGAGCTAGGATTTGATAGAGTAGTATGGAAAAGATGCGTTGATTTAAATGACAGACAATTAAGAACAGTAAACACAGGTTTATCACAAGAAAAAAATATAGTACCAAGAATGGATGGATTTGATATTTCAGTTGCATCTGAAATAATGGCTATATTTTGTTTAGCAACAGATATAAATGACTTAAAAAGAAGAATTGGAAACATTATAGTTGGATATACTAAAGAAAATAAACCAATAACTGCAAGGGACTTAAAAGCAGATGGAGCAATGACAGTATTACTAAAAGACGCTATAAACCCTAACATAGTGCAAACTTTGGAACAAACACCTGCAATAGTACATGGAGGTCCATTTGCTAATATTGCACATGGTTGCAATAGCATAATAGCAACTAAATTAGCATTGAAACTAAGCGACTATGTTATAACAGAAGCTGGGTTTGGAGCAGACTTAGGAGCAGAAAAGTTTTTAGACATAAAATGTAGAAAAGCAAACTTGCAACCTGATGCAGTGGTATGTGTAGCAACAATTAAAGCACTAAAATATCATGGAGGAATGCCAAAAGAAGATATAAAAAATGAAGGAATTGAATACCTAGAAAAAGGATTTAAAAATTTAGAAAAACATATAGACAACTTAAAAAAACACTATGGATTAAATGTTATAGTAGCAATAAATAAATACACATATGATACTGAAAATGAAATTAAATTTTTACAAGAAAAATTAAAAGAAAAAGAAATTAGCTTAAGCTTAGTTGAAAGTTGGGAAAAAGGTGGAGAAGGAGCAAAAGATTTAGCACAAAAAATTGTAGATTTAGTACAAATACCTTCAAACTTTAAATTTGCCTATGAATTAAATGAAACAATTGAAGAAAAAATTAATTCAGTAGCAAAAAAAATATATGGAGCGGAGAAAGTAGAATATACAGACGAAGCAAAACAACATATAAAAGAAATTAAAAACCTTGGATACGAAAATTTACCAGTATGTATAGCAAAAACACAATATTCTTTTTCAGACGATTCTAAAAACTTAGAATGTAAAGATCCATTTAATATACATGTACAAGATGTAATACTTAAAGCAGGCGCAGAATTTATAGTAGTGCTAACTGGCAAAATAATGACAATGCCAGGTTTACCAAAAGTTCCGGCAGCAGAAAATATAGACTTGGATGAAAACGGCAACATTGTAGGAATATTTTAAAATTAATGTATATAAACACCTAACTTGGTTAAAATAACAATAATTAAATTTGACCAAAGTAGGTGTATTTTTTATGTTAAAAAACAAAAAAACTATAATTTCAATAATAGTAATAATATTAACCTTTACTATATTTATTTCTTACAATACATTTTTTAGAAATAATAAAGTTGAGGCATTATCAAAATATGGCTCCAGAGGTAATGAAGTGACTCAAATACAAACAAAACTAAAAAGATGGGGATACTATAAAGGAAGTATAGACGGAATATATGGAACACAAACGCAAAAAGCAGTAAGATATTTTCAATCTAAAAATGGTTTAAAGGTAGATGGAATTGCAGGAAAAAACACATTAGTAGCAATGGGAATATATAAATCTTCAAACAATAACACAAATTCAAGTTACTCAACAAACTTAGACTTATTAGCAAGATTAGTACATGGAGAAGCAAGAGGAGAATCATATACAGGAAAAGTAGCTGTAGCAGCTGTTGTGCTAAACCGTGTTAAAAGCAGTTCATTTCCAAATACTGTAGCAGGAGTAATTTATCAAAAAGGAGCATTTGACGCAGTATCAGACGGACAAATAAACTTGTCTCCAGACTCAACTTCAAAAAAAGCAGCGCAAGATGCACTAAACGGTTGGGATCCAAGCTATGGAGCAATATATTATTTTAACCCAAACACTGCAACAAATAAATGGATATGGTCAAGACCAATGACCGTAACTATAGGAAACCATAGATTCTGCAAATAGTGTGCCAATGGCACACTAAAATTTTGCTTAATTGCATATTGACAAATTACACACATATTGATAATATTGTAAAAGAAAAAACTAAAAGTGGAGGCAAAATGTTTTTATATCCAAAATTATATTTAAACAGTGTAAAGGAAATAACACTTCAAATACTTGAAGAAAATAATATAAAAGGCATTATACTAGATGTTGATAATACTTTAATAGATTTTAACAGAAAAATGCCAGATGGAATTAAAGAATGGGCGGAAAATTTAAAACAAAATAATATAAAGTTATATATTGTTTCTAATTCTAACCATAAGGAAAAAGTGGAAAATACAGCTAAAACTCTAGATGTTCCATATACATATTTTGCAAAAAAACCTTTAAAAGGTGGACTAAATAAAGCAAAGAAAGCATTAGAATTGCCAAGTGAACAAATCGCTGTAGTTGGAGATCAAATTTTCACAGATGTAATTGGAGCAAATAGAAGCAAAATGTTTTCAATATTAGTAAAACCAATTAATGAAAAAGACATCTGGGCTACTAAAATTAAAAGACCAATAGAAAACAGAATTATAAAAAAATATTTAAAACTAACAGAGGAGAATAAATAAAATGTACATAAACGACACTCATATATTAATATATGTTGCAATAGGGTTTATAGGGATAGTAGTAGGACAATTTATAGACTGGTGTAACAAACAAATGCCAGAATACAAAAAGGTATTTTCAAAAGAAATTTTTACAGAGTATTTTAAAAATTTTAAACCAAACTATATATTAATAATAATAACAGTAGTTATTTTTTTAGGTTTAGTATATTCATTTGGAGTAAGCATAGATTTATTCAAATACCTATTATTGGCACCAATGCTTTTAATAGCATTTTGTATAGATTACAAACTTCAAATCATTCCAAACAGACTAACATTAACAATGTTTGAAGCAGGACTTGTATTTACATTTATTCAAGTAATTTCAAACACAAGTTTAGGAATAAATGTATTAATAAATAACTTACTTGGCATGATAGTTGGAGGCGGTATATTTCTACTAATAACTGTAATTGGAGGACTTATTGCAGGAAAAGAAGCAATGGGTTTTGGAGATGTAAAACTAATGGGAGCATTAGGATTATTTGTAGGCTGGCCTAGCATTATCATAGTTGCAGTAATTTCATTTTTATTAGCAGCAGTCATAAGCATAGCAATATTAATAGCTAAAAAGAAAAACACAAATGAATATATACCATTTGGACCGTTTATTGTAGCAAGCACATTTGTTGTTATATTTACACCATTTGATTTATTATTAACAATAGTATTAAAAATATTTACTTTAGGAGCTTTTTAAATTTAATGTAAATAGGGTGGTTTTATGAATGAAAAAATAAAATGTTTGAGAGAAAAACTTCGTGGATTAGATATACAAGGAATGATTATATCGAACCCCACTAATGTTAAATATTTAACAGGAATTAATGCAGAAGGAGTATTACTAATAACACGCAAAGAAAATTATTATATTACAGATTCTAGGTACATACAAGAAGTAAAGTCTACACTTACAATAGATGACGAAATTATTGTGAATAATTATACCGACATTAGTGAGTATGACTATGAGAACTTTTTTTCATTTTGTGAAAATGTAGGATTTGAGGAAAACCACATAACATATGCAACATACAAAAAATATATGCAAAAATATAAAGCAAACCATTTAGAAGAAACAGAAAATATAATTGAAAAACAAAGATTAATAAAAGACGAAAAAGAAATTGAATTAACAAAAAAAGCATGTGAGTTAACAGACAGCTGCTTTTCACATCTAATAGAATATATAAAAATTGGAATGACAGAAAAGCAAATAGCATTTGAAATAGAAAAATATTTTATAGAAAATGGAGCAGATGGACTTTCTTTTGAAACAATTGTAGCCTCAGGACCAAACTCTTCAAAACCACATGCTTTAACCACAGAAAGAAAAGTAGATGTTGGGGATATTATTACTTTGGATTTTGGCTGTAAATATAAAGGATATTGTTCTGACATGACAAGAACAATCTTTGCAGGCTTTATACCAGAAAAAGCAAAGGCAGTATATGATTTAGTTTTAAAAAATCAAATGCAAACAGAAAAAGATATGAGGGATGGAGCTAGTATTAGAATATTATCAAGAAATGTTGACAATGACTTTAAGCTAAACGGATATAATTTGGTGCATGCGCTTGGACATGGAGTAGGATTAGATATTCATGAAGCACCTATAATAAGTGATAGAAATGATAATTTTCTAAAAGAAAATATGATTGTAACAAATGAACCAGGAATTTACATTCCAGGTGAATTTGGCATTAGAATAGAAGATACTGTTTTAATTACAAAATCTGGTTGCATAAAATTAACAAAATCGGACAAAAATTATATTATAGTAGATAAAGCTTGATTTTAGAGAAAATAGGGTGTATAATATAAAGGCTAAAAAGTTAATTAGTAACAAAGGTTACAAAAAATAAATGAATTTTGAAAGGGGAAATTAATTATGGCAGACGTATACATGGCAGGAGATTTTAGAAATGGAACAACATTTGAAATGGATGGAAATGTATTTAAAGTTGTTGAATTTCAACACGTAAAACCAGGAAAGGGCTCAGCTTTTGTTAGAACAAAATTAAAAAATGTAATATCAGGAGCAGTTATTGAAAAAACATTCAACCCATCAGATAAATATGCAGCAGCACAAATTGAAAAAAGAGAAATGCAATACTTATATAATGATAGCGGTATTTATTATTTTATGGATAATGAAACATATGAACAATTACCATTAAATAAAGATCAACTTGGAGATAGCTTAAAGTTCTTAAAAGAAAATATGAATGTTAAAATTTTATCATACAAAGGCAATGTATTTTCAGTAGAACCACCAATGTTTGTTGAATTAGAAGTTACATATACAGAACCAGGATTTGCAGGAAATACAACAACAACTTCTGGAAAACCAGCAACACTAGAAAATGGATATGAAATTTCAGTTCCAATGTTTGTCAATATAGGAGATGTTATTCGTATAGATACTAGAACTGGTGAATATATGGAAAGAGTATAAATCGAAAGGAATAAAATAATGTCAGATTTAAAAAATCATTATCAAAAGATATTAACAGAATTAGAAAATCATTTTCAAGATGAAAATGAAAGAGTTTTTGTCTTAAATAAATTTCAAGAATTATCAATGATGTTTATGGATGTTATAGATAGGCTAACATACTTAACAGATATAAGAGTAAAAGAAGTTGAAGAAAAACAAAAAGAAATAGATAATAGAATTGAAACAGTAAAAAAAGCAGTAGACGGAATAGAAAATGATATTTATGAAGATGACGAAGCATATGAATTTGAAATTATATGTCCATATTGCAATTATGAATTTGTAGCAGATGTAAGCAACGAAGAAAATTCAGAAGTAGAATGTCCAGAATGCCATAACATTATTGAATTAGACTGGAATGAAGACGAGGAATGTGGAGGAGAATGTTGCTCACATTGTGACGGATGTTGTGATGGAGAAGATGACTGCGAATGTAATGACAAGGAAAATAACGACGAAGATATGTAAAAAAAGATAGTTAAATGTTTAACATTTAACTATTTTTTTCTTTGAATAAAGTTAATGGGTCAATATATTCTCCATTAATTCGTATACCTAAATGTAAATGAGGCCCAGTAGTAGCACCATTAGTTGGATTACCGGTTTTCATCTTTATATTGATTTCCGTTTTACACCATAAACATTTTTAGGGCCAACATTCCCAATAACTTGCCCTTTTAAAACACTATCTCCAACTCTGACAATAAAATTAGGTGAAACATGGCAATAAGTAACCTTCATATTATCATTAGTTAAAGTAATAGTATAGCCACCACCACCTAAAAAATCAGCAAAAGTAATAGTTCCATCACAAATAGCAATAAACTTACTACCCTCAGGAGCACCAATATCAACACCAGCATGATAAGTAGTAGCGCCAGCAGTAGGCAAGCCTCTATAACCAAAATATGATGTAATATATGTATAACCAGGTGAAGGCCAAACATATTCTTCATTTGGATTAAATGGATAAAACTCTATACCGGGCGATAGAAGAACCAAAAAAACATGAAATAAATAAAATTAGAGCAATAAGAAAAATAAATAAATAACAAAAAGGCTTGAAAAAACTACTAGACATAAATACCTCCAATTCTAGTAGCCCCCAATTTATTTTTTAAAAGCAAAGAATTTGCTAATAAAAAAGTTTAAAATAATTACAATTACTGTGATAACACATTTATTGATTAAAAATCCAATATTATCTCCAAAGTTATAAAATGCATGAAGAACATCATTAAGTAAAAATACCCCTATAATTTCAACTACCATTGTAAATGCTCTTCCAAGAATAAATTTAAAAAATTCAATCCATTTTTCTTTGATGGTATTGGCTTTAGATTCGAAAACCCATTTTCTATTAGTGAAATATGCAAATATAATACAAGCGATAATTCCAACTGTACTTGCAATATTAGTTTCTACATGTAAAAAGGCCTTTAAAATATAAGAAACAACAATATTTACTACTGTTGTTAAAATCCCAAATATAATATAAGAAATTACTTCTCTGTTTAATACTTTTTTTAATTTCTCCATTTTTTTCTCCAAAACAATATGGCAGGGGTAGTAGGACTCGAACCCACACAGGCGGTTTTGGAGACCGATGTGCTACCATTAACACTATACCCCTAAATATTTAATACCTACATATCTTAGCAC
>CAKOVG010000012.1 GCA_934121875.1 uncultured Clostridia bacterium | reverse complement strand
GATATGATTTTAGATATAGCTAAAATTATTGAAGTTGGTGGAATTTATGATGGAAAAGTAACAAGAATTATGCCATTTGGAGCATTTGTTGATATTGGCGGAGGCAATGAAGGACTATTACACATTTCTAAAATATCAAGCAAAAGAGTAGAAAAAGTTGAAGATGTTTTAAGTGTTGGAGATGAGGTAACTGTTAAAGTTTCTGAAATTGACAACCAAGGAAGAATCAACTTAAATATGAAAGACTTAGAAGCTGGAAACAGTGAAGAAAAAGAATAAATATTAAGATTTAATTAAAACAGTTGAATTATTTTAACAATATGTATATAATAAGTTTAGAAATTAAAAAAAGGAGAAAATCATGGAATACCTATATATTGTTCAACAAGCATTAGTATGGATTATAACTGTATTTTGGTTTTATCAATTAGCAATTAGTGTATGTTCACTAGTAAAACTAAAAGATAAACCAATGCTTGTAAACAAAAATCATCGTTTTATGGCAATTATTCCAGCCCATAACGAAGAAAATGTAGTAACAGAATTAATAGAAAGTTTAAAAGCTCAAGACTATCCAAAAGAATTGCTTGACATATATGTAATTGCAGATAACTGTACAGATAGAACAGCAGATGTTGCAAGAGCAGCAGGAGCAATTGTATATGAGAGATTTGACCCAAGCAAAAAGACAAAAGGATATGCACTAAATTGGTTTTTAAGACAAAAAATTGATGAAAACGCACCATATGATGCTTTTTGTATATTTGATGCGGACAATATTGTTGACAAGAATTTTATTAAAAATATGAATAAAAAACTTTGTCAAGGTGAAGATGTTGTTCAAGGCTACAGAGATATTAAAAATCCAACAGACAACTGGATTACAGCAGGATATGCAATATTCTACTGGACAATGAACCGTTTTTATCATTTGGCTAGATACAATGTAGGACTTTCACCATTAATCAATGGTACAGGTTTTATGGTTAGATTTGATGTAGTAAAACCAGAAGGATGGGTTACAAAAACTCTAACAGAAGATATTGAATTTTCATTAAAAAGAATAATAAAAGGTAAAAAATTAGGCTGGGCTGTAGACGCAGTAGTTTATGATGAACAACCTTTAGGATTTAAACAAAGCTGGAAACAAAGGTCAAGATGGACAGTTGGACATATGCAATGTATAAAAGAATATACAAAGCCATTGGCATTAGCGGTAAAAGAACACAAAACAATAATGAACTTTGATGGATTTTTATACATTATAGGAAGTATACCAATGTTTGTACTTACACTTGTATTACTATTAATAAATGTTATTATGTATGCAGGAAATGGAATGTCAAATATTGACTTAATTATGAACATGCTAAGATATGTAATACCAACATTCCTATTACCAATTGGAACAGCAATACTAATAATGTTACTAGATAAAAGACCAATCAAGCCAATGATTAAAGGACTATTATGCTATCCACTATTTTTAGGCTCATGGATTGCTATAAACTTTAAATGCTTATTTAAACGTGATACAACATGGGAAAAAATCGAACATGTTAGAAAAATTGCTATTCGTGAAGTAGGAGAAACAGAAACTGAAAAAGTTCAAAGTTAACAAAAACGGCAAGAAAGGTTAAACTTTTCTTGCCGCTTTTTAGGTGCTTTTGGGGACGGGGTCAAAAGTCACCTTTTTGCTTAAAAATTCAGACTAAGAAATAGTTTATAAAGTAGTAAAAGAGAGGTTAAACTATGGAAAAACAAAAGGAGAAGAACATGCTTAAAATTTTAATAATTATAATATTAGTACTATGTGCGCTTGTTGGAATAACACTATTGTTAATAAACCTCTATGTAGTAAATAAAACAAAGGTCAAAATAATTACAGAAGAACAAGCAAAAGGAATAAAAGACATAGATTGCATTTTGGTATTAGGCGCTGGAATATGGGGAGACAAGCCAAGCCCAATGCTAGAAGATAGACTATTACAAGGAATTGCACTATATAATAATAAAATATCTTCAAAAATAATAATGAGTGGAGATCATGGAAAAGAAGAATATGACGAAGTAAATGTTATGAAAGATTTTGCAATTGAAAAAGGTATAAAATCTGAAAACATATTTATGGACCATGCAGGATTTTCTACTTATGATAGCTTATATCGTGCAAAAGAAATTTTTAAAGCTCAAAAAATAATAATTGTTACACAAAAATATCATTTACACAGAGCTTTATACGTGGCTGAAAAACTAGGAATAGAGGCATATGGTGTAGCAGCAGATCCAAGAGAATATAGAGGACAAGTTATAAGAGAATTAAGAGAAGTTCTAGCAAGAAATAAGGATTTTTTAAAATGCATAACCAAACCAGAGCCTACTTATTTAGGAGATACAATACCGGTGAGTGGAAATGGAGATGCAACTAATGATAAAAAGGGTGACTTTTGACCCCGTCCCCAAAGTCACCTTTTTAGTGTAGACAATAATATGTAAGAGTGATATAATTTATACTAAAAGGAGAGCGGAAATGAGAAAAACAAAATATTTACATATTACGATAATTGTATTAGGAATAATATTTATAACCATACCGATATTCCATAATAATTTATGGTTTGATGAAAGTTATTCTGTAGGAATGGCCAACAAAAGCTTTATAGATATTTGGCAAATTGGGAGCAATGATGTTCACCCAATATTATATTATTATATATTACATTTAATATATATATTATTTGGATCTAACATATATTTGTATAGAATTATGTCAATGATACCAATTGCAGTATTAGGAATACTAGGATATACACATATACGAAAAGATTTCGGAGAAAAAGAAGGAATGTTATTCTCATTTTTTACATTCTTTTTACCAATAGCATCAGTATATTCTGGTGAAATTAGAATGTATACATGGGGAATGTTATTTGTAACCATAATGGCAATATATGCTTACAGAATATATAAAAAATCAAGTACAAAAAACTGGATAATATTTGCTATATTTAGTTTAGCCTCAGCATACACACATTATTATGCATTGGCAACAGCAGGAATAATAAACTTATTACTATTTATATATTTATTAAAAAAGGCAATAAAGCAAAAAAACTATACTAAAGAATTAAAAAGCTTTACTATTTCAGCAATAATACAAATAATATTATATATACCATGGCTATATAACTTGCTAAACCAAATAACAGGAGTTTCAAAAGGATATTGGATTTCTGCACCATCAGCAAAATTACTATTACAAATATTTTGTTTTCAAATTACAGGAAATTTAGATATATTATTTATTCCACAATGGACATCAGCAGTACTAGGAATAATATTATTAATATATTGCATATATTGTGCTATAACAAATAAAGAAGAAAAAACAGCAGGAAAATTAGCTATAGGTGTTTACTTAATAGTATTTACAAGTATGTTTATAATATCGCTAAAATCACCAATATTATATGCTCGTTACTTTTTAAACCTAACAGGATTATTTATATTTTTTATGGCATTTTTTATTGCAAAAAATAAAAATAAAATACCAACAATAATAATATGTACTATTACACTTACAGTAGCAATATGGGTAAATATAAATGTAAGCAAAATGAATTATGCCGAAAACAACAAAATGCCATTAGAATATGTAAAACAAAACTTACAGCCAGAAGATATAATATTGTTTGGAAATAGAGGAAGCGGTTTTGTTATAAGCATGCAATTAGTAAATACGCCAAATTGCTTTTACGATTACGAAAATTGGAATGTTGAACCAGCATATAAGGCATTTGGCAAAAACATGATTTATACAAATAATATTGAAACATTAGAAAATTACAAAGGAAGAATCTGGATTGTAAATTCAGACGACTATAGTATATATGAAGAATTTAAAGAAAAGTATGGAGATAGAATAGAACTTATAAAACAAGAAATTTTTAATACAGAATATCATGGATATAATTATTCTATATGCTTAATAGAAAAAGATAATTAAAGGAGAAAAACATTGCAATTACTATTTAATAATTTGAATCAGAATGAAGATATAAAAGTGTATTCATTTGTTGGACCATCTGGAACAGGAAAAAGTTATAGAGCTCAGATGGTAGCAAAAGAAAATAATGTGAAATACATTATTGATGATGGACTTTTGATATGCGGAAATAATGTAATAGCAGGAACATCAGCTAAAAAAGCACCAACAAAAGTTGAAACAGTAAAAAAAGCTATATTTTTAAATGAAAAAGATAGAATAGAAATGAAAAGGACAATAAAAAAGTACAAACCAGAAGCTATATTGATTTTGGGTACTTCTGATGGGATGATAGACAAAATAACTGAAAATTTAGGCTTGCCTAAAGTTAGCAAAAGAATATATATTCAAGATGTTGCCACAGAGGCAGAAATGGAAGAAGCAAAAAGAATACGCACAACACAAGGTAAGCATGTTATACCAGTGCCAACATTTGAAATAAAAAAAGATTTTGCAGGATATATATTAGATCCACTTCAAATATTCAAATTCAAAGGAAAAGATAGAGACCCATATATAGCAGAAAAATCTATAATAAGACCAACATTTAGCTATTTAGGAAACTTTACAATATCAGACTCAGTATTCAGACAAATAGCAGAATATTTAGCAAAACGTTCAAATGCTATACATAAAGTGCTAAAAACAAGAGTAGAAAGCACCCCAGAAGGACCAAATATATATATGGAAGTATCTATAGTGTTTGGAGTAAATATATTAACTACACTAAGAGAATTCAAAGAAAAAATTAGAAAAGAAATTGAAAGATTAACAACAATGAATGTACAAGACATTACAATTGTAGCAAAAGCAATATATGTGCCAGAAAAGAAAGAAAATGAAAAAATAGACTAATACTGGGAGGAATAATTATGTCATTTATAGTAGCAATAGACGGGCCAGCTGGAACTGGAAAAGGAACAATTACAAAACTAATAGCAAAAGAATTAGGATTAGTAAATATAGACACAGGTGCAATGTACAGGTGCGTTACACTCAAAACCTTAAGACAAGGAATAACTAATATAAAAGAAAAAGAAAAAATTATACAAATTGCAAAAAACATTGACATAAAAATGAAAAACGAAGACGAAGAACAACAAATATATTTAAATGGAGAAAATGTAAGTAAAGAAATTAGAAGTAAAGAAGTATCAGCATTTGTTTCGCAAGTATCATCAATACCAGAGGTAAGAGAAATAATGGTAGAGTTACAAAGAAATATGGCGCAAAATCTAAATGTAATAATGGAAGGTAGAGACATTACAACAGTTGTATTTCCAAATGCAAATATAAAAATATATTTAGATGCAAGTGTAGAAGAAAGAGCAAAAAGAAGATACAAAGAAAATCAAGAAAAAGGTATATACATGACTTATGAAGAAGTGTTAGAAGCTATACAAACAAGAGATTATAACGATATGCATAAACCAGTAGGGGCACTAAAAATTGCAGAAGACGCAATTGTAGTAGACACAACATATTTAACTGTTGAACAAGTAAAAGAAAAAGTAAAAGAAATTATATTAAATAAAAAGGAGAAAATGTAATATGGCAATTTTGTTACCAGGAGGAGCAGGATATATTGGTAGTCACACAGCAGTAGAACTATTAAATAAAGAAAAAGATATAATTATACTTGATAATTTTTCAAACAGTAAACCAGAAGTATTAGATAAAATAAAACAAATAACAGACCAAGACTTTAAATTTTATGAAATGGATTACTTAGACAAAAATGGACTAGAAAAAGTATTCCAAGAAAATGATATTGAAGCTGTAATTAATTTTGCAGGATTTAAAGCAGTTGGAGAATCAGTAAAAAAACCAATAGAATATTACACAAACAACATATGTGGAGCATTAACTCTATTAGATGTAATGAAAGAATATAATTGCAAAAAATTTATATTTAGCTCATCAGCAACAGTATATGGAAACCCGGAAGTAATTCCAATAACAGAAGAATGTAAAGTTGGAGGCACAACTAACCCATATGGTACAACAAAACTATTTATTGAAAAAATATTAGAAGATGTATATAAATCAGATAATAATTGGGATATATGCATACTGAGATACTTCAATCCAGTTGGCTCACACGAAAGCGGATTAATAGGCGAAGAACCAAATGGAATACCAAATAATTTAATGCCATATATAGTAAGAGTAGCAAGTGGAGACCTAGAACAACTATCAGTATTTGGCAATGATTACAACACACCAGATGGAACAGGAGTTAGAGACTATATACATGTAGTTGATTTAGCTAAAGGACATGTAAACGCATTAGAAAAATTACAAAAAGAACAAAGAGGATTATATATTTATAACTTAGGAACAGGAAAAGGATATAGTGTACTAGATGTTATAAAAGCATTTGAAAATTCTACAGGAAAAACAGTAAAATATACAATTGCAGAAAGAAGAGCAGGAGATATAGCAACATGTTATGCAGACCCAGCAAAAGCAAAAAAAGAACTAGGTTGGCAAGCAGAAAAAAGTCTAGAAGAAATGTGTAAAGACTCATGGAATTATATAATAAAAAATAAATAACAACTAAAAATATACTCACTATTCTTGTGAGTATATTTTTAGTGCAATAAAAGCTAGAAATTTGTCAAAAAAATATTGCTTTTTATGATGTAATATTATAGAATATTATACAGGTAAAAATATGAAATTTAAGGGGAAATAAAATGAAAGAAATAATAAAAAAGAATAGAAATATTCTTTTAATATTAATAGACATATTAATAATTGCAGGATGCTATGTATCATCTATAATATTTTTAAATGTTCCAATAAACAGTATAAAGGAATTATCTTTACAAATATTAATTGCAATTACTATATACCAAATATTTTTAAATATATTTCATATGTACCAAAATATGATGAGATATGAAGTGGGAAAAGACTATATAAAATATATACTTAGCTCATTTTTATCAATGATAGTTTTATCATTAACAGAAAAAGCATTTAATTTAGAATATATAAATTTAAAAGTAAATGTATTATCAGGAGTACTAATAGCTGGACTATTTGTTATGTATAGGCTAGCCGGTAGATCATTTTTAAGCAGAAAAATGTCAAAATATGAAAAAATAAACAAAAATCAAGACAATAAAACAAACAATCTACTTATAATTGGCGCTGGAATGGGAGCAAGAGAAATAATCATAGCAATAAAAAACAACATGAGAGATAAATACAACATTGTAGGAATAATTGATGATGACATAAGCAAAATAAACCATTATATATTAGGCGTTAAAGTATTAGGTACAAGGTACGACATACCTAAAATAGCAAAAGAAAAAAATGTAGATTTAATATTTTTTGCAATAAATAAAATAGATGCAATTTCAAGAAGAAAAATATTAGAAATTTGCCAAGAAACAGGAATAAAAACAAGAGTACTTCCAACAACAGAAGAAGTAATTACAAAACAAGGAGCAATTAATAGCTTAAGAGACGTACAAATAGAAGATTTGCTAGGAAGAGAACCAATACATTTAGATAATAAAAATATAAATTCTTTAATAAAAAATAAAACAATATTAGTAACCGGTGGAGGAGGCTCAATAGGTTCAGAACTATGTAGACAAATTGTTAAATATGACCCTAAAAGATTGGTGATATTAGACATATATGAAAATAACCTTTATGACATAGAAATGGAACTAAGAGCAGAATATCCAAAACTAAATTTAGAAGCAATAGTTGCAAGTATTAGAGATAAAGCAAGATTAAACAATGTATTCGAAACATATAAACCAGAAATAGTATTTCATGCAGCAGCACATAAGCATGTACCACTAATGGAAAAAAGTCCATTAGAAGCAATTAAGAACAATGTGTTTGGAACATACAATGTAGTGAATTGTGCAGATGAATATGGTGTAGAAAAATTTGTACTAATTTCAACAGACAAAGCTGTAAACCCAACAAATATAATGGGAGCAAGTAAAAGAGTGTGTGAAATGATAGTACAAGCTAAAAATAAAGTGAGTAAAACAGAATATGCAGCAGTTAGATTTGGCAATGTATTAGGAAGTAATGGTTCAGTTATACCACTATTCAAAAAGCAAATTGAAAGAGGTGGACCAGTTACAGTAACACACAAAGATATTACAAGATTTTTTATGACAATACCAGAAGCAGTACAACTTATACTACAAGCAGTTACATATGCAAAAGGTGGTGAGATATTTGTACTAGACATGGGAGAACCTGTAAAAATATATGATTTGGCAGTTAGTTTAATAAAATTATTAGGATATGAACCAAATGTAGATATACCAATAGAAATTACAGGGTTAAGACCAGGCGAAAAGCTATATGAAGAAATACTAATGTCTGAAGAAGGGCTAACTTCAACTAAACATGACAAAATATTTATAACAAAACCAATGAGTATAACGATGGAAGAACTTGATGAAAAACTAGAAAAGCTAAAAGAATTGCTAAAACTTGAAAAAGATGAAAACAGTGAAGTGAAAAAATACATCAAAGAAATAGTACCAACGTTTAAGGAACCAAAAGAAATAAATAAGGAGGAAAAATAAATGAATACAAAAATGAATATACCTTTTTCACCTCCAGATATTGGAGAAAAGGAAATTGAACAAGTTGTAGATACATTAAGATCAGGCTGGATTACAACAGGACCTAAAACAAAACAATTTGAAAAAGAAATTGCAAATTTATGTAAAACAGAAAGAGCTGTATGCTTAAATTCAGCAACAGCAGCACTTGAACTAACTTTAATAATATTAGGTGTAAAAGAGGGAGATGAAGTAATAACATCAAGCTATACATATACAGCATCAGCTAGTCCAGTTGCACATTTAGGAGCTAAAATTGTATTAATTGACACACAAAAAGACTCATTTGAGATGGACTATGAACAACTTGCAAATGCTATAACAGAAAAAACAAAAGTAATAATACCAGTTGACATAGCAGGAATTATAGTTGATTATGATAAAATATTTAAAATAGTAGAAGAAAAGAAAAATTTATTTAAACCAAATAATGAAATACAAAAACTATATAATAGAATAATTATTGTATCAGATAGCGCACATGGAATTGGAGCACAAAAAAATGGAAAAATGTCAGGAGAATTTGCAGATTTCACAACATTTTCATTTCATGCTGTTAAGAATTTAACAACAGCAGAAGGTGGCGCAGCAACATGGAAAAATAAAGATGGTTTGAATAATGAAGCAATATATAAACAATATCAGTTACTTTCTTTACATGGACAAACAAAAGATGCTATGCACAAAAATGGATTAGGAGCATGGGAATATGACATTGTGGACACATATTACAAATGCAATATGACAGACATAATGGCTGGAATAGGACTTGCTCAAATGGAAAGATATGAAGGACTAATAGAAAGAAGACACGAAATTATAAACAAATACAACGAAGCATTTAAAGACTTACCTGTAATGGTATTAAACCACAAAGATGAAAATCATAGGTCATCAGGACATTTGTATTTTGTAAGAGTAAATGGAATAAATGAGAAACAAAGAAATGAAATAATAGTAAAAATGGCAGAAAGAGGAATAGCATGTAATGTGCATTACAAACCACTTCCAATGCTTACAGCTTATAAAAAACTAGGCTTTGACATAAAGGACTATCCAAATGCATTTGACTTTTATAAAAATGAAATTACTTTACCATTATATAGTAAACTAACAGATGAACAAGTAGATTATATTATAAACAACTTTAAGGAAATAATTGAGGAATATACAAAATGATATTAAAAAAATATGAAGACTTGCCAAAAAACATGAAAAACAATGAGGTCAAAGTGTACTATGAAATTCTTGAGCATAAAAAGTTTAGCTTAACAATAAAAAGAGTTTTTGACTTCTTTGTAGCTTTGATTTTATTAATAATTTTATCTCCAATAATGCTAGTACTAGCAATAATGATAAAATTAGAATCAAAAGGACCAGTATTTTATAGGCAAGAAAGAATAACAAAATATGGCAAAAAATTTAGAATATTTAAATTCAGAACTATGGTACAAGATGCGGACAAAAAAGGAGCTTTAGTTACAATGGGGCAAGACCCAAGAATAACAAAAGTTGGAAATAAGATAAGAAAATGTAGACTTGATGAATTACCCCAACTTTTAAATGTAATAAAAGGTGAAATGTCATTTGTAGGAACAAGACCCGAAGTTGAAAAATATGTAAAAGAATATTCAAATGAAATGAAAGCAACGTTGCTTATGCCAGCAGGTATATCATCAAGAGCAAGTATAGAATACAAAGATGAAGATGAAATAGTAAGCCAATATTTAAATAAAGGCGAAAAAATAGACGATATTTATGTCAAAAGAATATTACCAGAAAAGATGAAATGGAATCTAGAATATATTAAGAAATTTAATATATGGGAAGATATAAAAATTTGTTTTAAAACAGTATTTTAAACAATAATACAAGGAGAAAACTAAATATATGAAATTTTTAAATAAAGTAGCATATCAAATGAGAAGATTTCCATGGTTAAAGAAAAATATAAAATTAGTTTATCAATATTTAGGTAATATACTAAGTAATAAAAAAACAATACCAAAAACAATTGAGCAACTAACAACTGGAGAAGAGCATTTGTTTGGATATTATGATAAATGTCCGTGGAATAAAAATGAAGATAAAATAATTTACTTAAGAGTAAAAAATGCTAACAAAAATGCAGCATCAAAAGATGAGGAAGCTCAAATAATATTAAAAGATATTAAAAATAATAACGAGAATATTGTAGCAACAACAAAAGCATGGAATGTTCAACAAGGCTGTATGTTACAGTGGCTGGGACCAGATTTTAATACAAAAATATTATACAATGACTACATTGATAACTCCTTAAAAACAGTAATATTAAATATAGAAAATGGAGAAAAAAAGGTAATAAACTGGCCAGTATATGCTGTAGACAAAAGTGGAAAATGGGCTTTAACATTAGATTTTTATAGATTACATAGAATGAGACCAGGATATGGGTACTGTAATGAAGAAGACAAAACAATTAATGAAAAGATTCCCAATAATTTTTGCATATGGAAAATTGACTTAAATAATAATCAACAAGAAGGAATTTTAAAATATGAAGATTTATACAATTTAGACAATTTAGAAACTATGCATGAAGCAGAACACAAAGTAAATCATATAATGATAAATCCTTCTGGAACTAGATTTATGTTTTTACACAGGTGGATAAAAAATGGTATAAAGTATACTAGACTTTTAACTGCAGATATAGATGGAAAAAACATATATAATTTATTAGACGATGGAATGGTTTCACACTGTACATGGAAAGATGATAAAAACATTTTGGGTTGGGCAAGAGAAAGAAAAAAAGGAACTCATTATTTTTTAATACAAGATAAGACAAAAAATGTAGAAATAATTGCAGAAAAAGAATTAACAGTAGATGGACATCCATCATATAGTCCAAATGGGAAATATTTTATAACAGATACATATCCAGACTTTAAAAGAAAGCAACACATATATTTATACAATTGTGAAAGTAAAAGTGTAACAAAAATTGCATCAATATATTCTAACATCAAATATATTGACGATTGCAGATGTGACTTACACCCTAGATGGAACTATACAGGAGACAAGATATGCTTTGATGGAGCACAACAAAAATTTAGACAAATATATACAATTAATATAGGAGATAAACTATGAATGAAATATTAGTAACAGCAATAATTGTAGTCAGAAATGAAGAAAAATATATAAAAATAAGTTTAAAATCATTATTAGAACAGAATTTTCCTAGTAACAAGTATGAAATAATAATAGTAGATGGAAATTCAGATGATAATACAATAAAAAATATAGAAGAAACAATAAAAAAATATAACAAACAAAATGTAAAAATAACTATATTAAAAAATGAAAAAAAATTATTAGCACCTGGTTGGAATATAGGAATACAAAATGCTAAAGGAAAATATGTAACAAGAATAGACGCCCATGCAAGCGCAAGTAAGGATTTTATAAAAACAAGTCTAGAAACAATTGAAAAATTACCAGAGGACATAGCTTGTGTTGGAGGAAGATTAATATCTGTATCATTAGAAAAAGAAGATAAAACAATTAGTAAGGTATTATCATCACCATTTGGAGTGGGTAATTCTAAATTTAGATATTCTGAAAAAGAACAATATGTAGACACTGTGGCATTTGGATTATATAAAAAGGAAATATTTAATAAAGTTGGATATTTTGATGAAACACTAGAAAGAAACCAAGATAATAATATGCATAATAGAATTAGAAAAGCAGGTTATAAATTTTACTATAATCCTGAAATAAAATCAGAGTACTATGTAAGGAACAACCTAAAAAAAATGTTAAAACAAGGGGTTTTAAATGGAAAATGGAATATCATAGTATTTAGACAAGACAAAGAGTCATTATCTGTAAGGCATTTAGTTCCATTAGCATTTGTACTGAGTATTATTTTATTAGTTATTCTAGCTATAATCAATAAGATATTTTTGTATATATTAGTAGCAGAATTGATAACATATTTTACATTAGGAATTTTCTTTGCACTAAAAAAGACAAAAAATATTATTGAAATATTAAAAATGCTATTATATTTTTTATTATTACATATTTCATATGGGGCTGGATCATTATTATCAATTTTTAATAGAAAGGTAAAAAGGTGAAAAAAATGAGTATTTATGAAAAATTATTAAACAAAGAAGAAAAACTATCTTTAGTAGGTTTAGGTTATGTTGGAATGCCAATTGCAGTAGCATTTGCAAAAAAAATTAATGTAATTGGATTTGACATAAACAAAGAAAAAATAGATATGTATAAAAAGGGAATAGACATAACAAAAGAAGTAGGAAATGAAGCATTAATAGATACAACAGTAGATTTTACAGCTGATGAAAAAAGACTACAAGAGGCTAAATTTCATATAGTAGCAGTTCCAACACCAGTAAGAGAAGATCATACACCAGACTTAACTCCAGTTGAATCAGCTACTCATCTATTAGGAAGAAATTTAAAAAAAGGTTCAATTATAGTATATGAATCAACAGTATATCCAGGCGTTACAGAAGATGTTTGTATTCCAATATTAGAAAAAGAATCAGGATTAAAATGTGGAGTAGACTTTAAAATTGGATATTCACCAGAAAGAATAAATCCAGGAGATAAAGTACATAGGTTAGAAACAATAACAAAAATTGTTTCTGGAATGGACTCAGAAACCTTAGAAGAAATTGCAAAAGTTTATGAACTAGTAGTAGAAGCAGGAGTTTACAAAGCAGAATCAATAAAGGTAGCAGAAGCAGCAAAAGTAATTGAAAATAGCCAAAGAGATATTAACATAGCTTTTATGAATGAATTATCAATTATATTTAACAAAATGAATATTGATACTCAAGAAGTATTAAAAGCTGCAGGAACCAAATGGAATTTCTTGAAATTTTATCCAGGTTTAGTAGGTGGACATTGCATAGGAGTTGATCCATATTATTTAACATATAAGGCTGAACAATTAGGCTATCATTCACAAGTAATATTATCTGGAAGACGAATTAATGATGATATGGGAAAATACGTTGCTGAAAATACTGTAAAAAAATTAATACAAGTTGATAAAAACATAAAGGGAGCAAAAATAGCAATACTAGGAATTACATTTAAAGAAAATTGTCCAGATACAAGAAACTCAAAGGTAGTAGACATTATAAAAGAATTACAAGAATATGAAATAAATCCTATTGTAGTTGATCCTGTTGCAGATAAAGAAGAAGCAAAAAAATTGTATGGAATTGAAGTACAAGAAATGGATAAACTAAACAACTTGGATGCATTAATAATAGCAACAAGCCATGAAGAATTTAAAACAATAAAAATAGAAGAATTTGACAAAATGTTTAAAGATAAAAAGGTATTAATTGATGTCAAAGGAATTTTAAATAAAGATGAATGTATTAAAAATAAATATACTTATTGGAGGTTGTAATTATGGGATATAAAGATTTAACTTTTGATAAAAAAAGTATATTTTTGGTAACTGGTGGAGCAGGGTTTATTGGTTCAAATTTGTGTGAAGCAATTTTAAACATGGGATATAAAGTAAAATGTTTAGACAATTTGTCTACAGGAAAACAAGAAAACGTAGATTTATTTATTAAAAATCCTAATTATGAATTCATTAAAGGAGATATTACTGATTTAGACACATGCGTAAAAGCATGTGAAGGAGTAGACTATGTTTTAAACCAAGCAGCATGGGGATCTGTACCTAGAAGTATAGAAATGCCATTATATTACGAAAAAGTAAATATTTCTGGGACATTAAATATGCTAGAGGCCGCAAGAAGAAACAAAGTTAAAAAGTTTGTATATGCATCAAGTTCATCAGTATATGGAGATAGTGCAATATTACCAAAAGTAGAGGGTGATGAAGGAAACCTTTTATCACCATACGCTTTAACCAAGAGAGTAGATGAAGAGTATGCAAAGCTATACACAAAATTATATGGACTTGATACATATGGACTAAGATATTTTAATGTATTTGGAAAAAGACAAGATCCAGAAGGTGCATATGCAGCTGTTATACCTAAATTTATAAAACAACTATTAAATAATGAAAGACCAACTATAAATGGTGATGGAAAACAATCAAGAGATTTTACATATATTGATAATGTTATTGAAGCAAATTTAAAAGCATGTTTGGCCAGCAGTGAGGCAGCTGGTCAAGCATATAATGTTGCCTATGGTGGAAGAGAATATTTAATAGATATCTATAATCAATTGTGCGAAGCACTAGATAAAAAAGTAGAGCCAATTTATGGACCAGATAGAGCAGGAGATATTAAACACTCAAATGCAAGTATAGAAAAAGCAAGGAAAAATTTAAATTATAATCCAGATTATAGCTTTGAAGATGGAATAAAACTTGCTATTGATTGGTACGTAAAGAATTTAAAATAAGTGTAATATATAAGGGGAAAAGATAAAAAAAGATGCTATTTAACTCATACATATTTATATTTGCATTCTTACCAATAACTCTATTAGGGTATTTTGGTTTGAATAAAATAAAACAAAATAAACTTGCTAAAATATACTTATGCATTATGTCACTTGTATTTTATGCTTATTTTAATTTAGCATATTTAGGAATTATAGTAAGTAGTATTATAGTTAATTTTATAGGAAATAAGTTATTAAATAGAACAAATAAAAAATGGAAGAAAAAACTAATATTTATCGTTCTATTATTATTAAATATAGGTATATTAGTTTACTATAAATATTTTGACTTTATATTAGTAAATATTAATAGTATATTCAAATCTTCATTTGATATGCTAAATATACTATTACCATTAGGTATAAGCTTTTTTACATTTCAACAATTATCATTTATTATAGACAGTTACAAAAATAAAGAAGCAATAAAATACATGTTTTGGGATTATGCATTATTTGTAACATTTTTTCCGCAATTAATTGCAGGACCAATCGTACTACATAATGAAATTGTACCACAATTTGAAAATAAAGAAAATGAGAAAATAAATGCAGAAAATATGGCTAAAGGTATAATGGCATTTGCATTTGGACTTGCCAAGAAAGTTCTTATTGCAGATGTGTTTGGAAATATAGTGAATATTGGATTCCAAGATGTAAATTATCTAAATACATTAACTGCATGTATAACTATGTTTTCTTATACAATACAAATTTACTTTGATTTTAGTGGATATTGTGACATGGCTACTGGAATTGCTTTAATGTTTAATATTAAATTACCAATAAATTTTAATTCACCATATAAAGCAACTACTATTACAGATTTTTGGAAAAGATGGCATATAACTTTAACTAGATTTTTTACACAATATGTTTATATTCCATTAGGTGGAAATAGAAAAGGAAATATTAGAACATATATTAATATTTTTATAATATTTTTAATATCTGGTATATGGCATGGCGCAAACTATACATTTATTGTTTGGGGTATTATGCATGGCATAGGTAATATAATTACAAGAATATTTAAAGAAAAAATAGAAAAACAAAATGTTGTATTAAATTGGATTATTACATTTGTTTTTATTAATTTAACTTGGGTAATGTTTAGAGCAAATTCTGTATCAGATGCAATATTATTTTATAAAAAAATATTATGTTTTAACTTTTCAAACATGACAATACTAAAAGATATGATTCATATATTTAATTACAAGATTGCAGAAATAAAAGAATTATATTATTTATTCCCTAAAATAGAATCATTGTTTATAACTTATAGTGTGCCTATACAGGCATTTATGTTATTTGTTTTATTTGCAATATTAGGAATGAAGAACACAAATGAAAGAATAGAAACTTTCAAGCCAAATAAAAGAAATGTTATAATTGTATCAATTTTACTAATTGTTTCAATTATGTCATTATCACAAGTTTCAACATTCTTATATTTTAATTTTTAAAAAATATATAATAATAAAACTTATAGAAAGGAAAACTATGTATAAAAAATTTTGCATACAAGTTATAAGCATAATATGTACTGTGCTAATACTTATTCGGAATTATTACTTGGATTGTTGATCCACTTTTTCAATATCATAAACCATTTATTAATATAAATATTCGAAATGAAATATATCAAAATCCAGGAATGTTAAAAAATTTTGATTACAATAGTATTATTACAGGATCTTCTATGACCGAGAATTTTAGGGTATCATGGTTTGAAAATGCTAATAAAGATGAAAAAGTAATAAAAGTGCCATATTCAGGGGGATATTCTAAAAATTTTGATATTGTGTTTAATTTAGCTTTTAATACACATGATATTAAAACCATATATTATGGTTTGGATATGTTTAAGGAATTTTTTTCAAGGGAAAGTGATATTACAAGGTTTCCTTTACCAGAATATTTATATGATAATAATAAACTAAATGATGTAAAATACATATTTAATAAAGATATTTTTTGTGATTATACGATATACAATATTAAAAATTTTGTAAAAGGTATAAAAGTAAACAATGACAATGCATACGCATGGAATAGTTTGTATAAATATGGACTTACAGAAGTATTAAAAACATATGCAAGACCTAAAATACAACAAAATGATATGGATTCAAATTTATATATGCCAAACTATGATGAAAATATGAAAAATATTACAAAATATATTCAAAATTATCCAAATACAAAGTTTAAAATATTTTTTCCACCATATAGTATTTTACAGTGGGATACGGCAATTTTAAATGGAGAATTAAATAAACAAATTGCAATAACAAAAAGGGTAATGGAAGACTTACTACAATACGATAATGTAGAATTATATTATTTTCAAAACAATGAAGAAATTATAACTAATTTTGACAATTATAAAGATTATAGTCATTATAAAGAAGAAATTAATTATTATATATTTGAATGTATGTGTAAAACAGGAGAAAACAGAATAACAAAAGAAAACTATATTGAAGAAATAAATCATATGTATGAAATTGCAACATCTTATGATTATGATAAAATATTTAAGAAATAAAAGGTGGAAATATGAAAGATAAAGTTTCAATTATTGTTCCTATTTATAATGTAGAACAGTATTTAGAAGAATGTGTAAATTCAATATTGAATCAAACTTATAATAATATAGAAATACTATTAGTTGATGACTGTGCAACAGACAAGAGTGGAGACATAGCAAAACAATTTGAAGAAAAAGACTCAAGATGCAAATATATTAAAAGAGAAAAGAATGGAGGACTTTCAGCTGCTAGAAATACTGGCATAAAAAATGCAACTGGAGATTTTTTGTGCTTTATAGATAGTGATGACTGGATTTCAGATGATTATGTACAAAGTATGTTAGAATTAGCAAAAAAAGATAATTCTGAGATTGTTGTTTGTGATTATTATATGGTAATAGAGGATAGATATGAAGATGGAAATTCGTTAATTCAAATTAATAATAATTCAACTAAAGAGGAAAAAATTGCATATATCAGAAATCATGCATGTACTAAAATGTTCAAAAAAGAATTTTGGCTAAATCAAGGATTAATGTTTCCAGAAGATATAAAAAGAGGAGAAGATATGGGAGTAACAATACCATTACTTACTTATGCAAATAATATATCTATTATAAATAAGAATTTATATTATTATAGACAAAGAGTCAACTCATTATCATATAAAAAAGAGAGAACTAAAATTGATTTAAGTTTTTACGATAAAACATTTCAGAATATGTTAAAAAATTCAAATACTTGTTATAAAGAAGAAATAGAATATCATGCCATTATGGAAATGATATACGGGAAAACTATGCTAATGTTAAAACATAGATATTCAAGAAAAGAAATAAGAGAACACTTAAAGAAATTCGATATTGAATTTATAAAATGGAGAAAAAATAAATACATAAAGAAAACTAATTTATTAAAAAAATTATTTATAAAATTAGCAGGTTTAAAAATGATTTTTCTATTAAATAGTATGGTGAATATAAATGAAAGAAGAAAAAAGTAAATACCAAATTATAATAAATTGCATACAAATATTAATAATATTAGCAAGTATTAGTATAATTGTAATATTTCGTAAAAATATTACAGCATCATATATAGCAGTATTATTAATATTTATTGCTAATGTAATATTTTGTTTAAGAAATATAAAAAAAAGAATATTATTATTTATGTTTATGGGATGTTTTTTTATTTTTCTTATGGGAAGGCAGACTTTAGAATTAATTAAAACAGGAAAAGTAGTATATATATTTTCAAATGAAATATCTATGCATATAGTAACAACATTATATATATCATTAATATCTATACTAATTGGCTTTTATATTGTAGAAAAATATGTTAAAGAATATACAGAAAAAAACGAAAAAATTATAAAAATTTTTAAGCATAGAATATCTAAAGAGGAAATAAAAGGTTCATTACAAAAATATTCAAAATTGTTATTTGAAATTGGATGGATAATAAATATTATATTAGTTATAGAAAAGGCAATATATATTAATACATATTCTTATTTAGACTTCGTAAAATCATTTTCATCTTCAATTCCATATTTTATTAGTATATTTGCTAATTTTAGAACAATAGCATTTTTTATATTTTTAGCAACTATGCCTGAAAAGAAGAAAGCAACGAAAATAATATTTTTATATTTAATTGAAACAATAATGCTGTTACTAATTGGAGACAGAGGCAATTGTATTATTAATATATTACTAATAATATTTTATGTTGTATTTAGACAGCTTATAAATAAAGAAGAAAAATGGATAAAAAAGTCATATGCTATTATTGCATTAACAATGTTACCATTTATATTTGTTGGATTAAGTTTATTTGTATATATTAGAGAGGGCATTGTATTAGAAAAATTTAGTTTTATAGAACAATTTGAAAGATTTTTCAAAAGTATAGGAAATAGTGTTAATATTATAGGGTATGAAAAATTGTATGAAAATAATTTACCAAGAAATATACTATATAGTTTTGGAGATTTTATACAGTATATAAAATATAACCCAATAACAAGAATAATTTTTAAAATAAATCATGCACCATATTATACAGAAGAATATGCAATGAGTGGAATGTCATTTATGCATACAATATCATACTTAATTAATCCCAAAGCATATTTACAAGGACATGGGTATGGATCATCATATGTAGCAGAATTGTATGCTGACTTTAAATACATTGGAGTAATATTTGGAAATATGTTTTTAGGAGCCTATATGGCTATATTCTATAAAATATATAAAAAGAGCTATATATTAACAGCATGCTTACTATTAAGCTATAATATTATGTTTTTTATTCCTAGAGCAGCTTTTGACTATATAATAACTTATATATTTAATCTAACAGCAATATTAGGAACAATTATAATTGTAGCTGTATCAATAGCAGATATAATAGTACATAGAAACAAGGAGAAATTGCTAAATGAGTAACAAAACAAAAGGAATTGACTTTATAAAAAATTTAGTTGGTTTTTCATCAGCAGCATGGATTAGTGCAATTATTAGTTTTGGATCTACACCAATTATTACAAGATTGTTTTTACCAGAAGATATAGGAAAAGTAAATTTGTTTATTACTTTTCTAAATTTCTTTCAGATATTGTCAATACTTGGTTTAGATCAAGCTTTTATGAGATTTTATAATGAAAAACAAGAAGGAATAGATAAAAATAATTTTTTTGCATTTTGCCTAAAAATAAATATTACAATATCAATTCTATATTGTATATTTATATTAATTTTTAATCAATATATATCAACAAATATTACTGGTAAAATTGATATAAGGGTATCAATCTTGCTATCTATTTCAATAGTAGCAAGTACAATACTAAGAATGAGTAGTGTGTATTCAAGAATGAGAAAAAATATAGTCTTATATATTTTTCAATCAATATCAATAACCATTATAGAAAAAATACTACTTATTTTATCTTATGTTATGGGAGCAACATATTTTAATGGAATTTTGTGTATTTCAATAGGATATATTGTAATGGCAATAGTAATGATGTTTATAAATAGAAAATACATATTTATAAGCACTAAAAAAATACCAAAAGAAACTAAAAAAACAATATTTAAGTTTTCAATACCATATTTACCAGTACTACTTTTATCATGGTTAAATAACTCTATTCCACAGTTATTTTTAAAACAAATGTTGGATTACTCAGCAGTAGGCATTTATTCTAATGCTGTAACAATAGCCAATATTTTGACAATATTACAAACTGGATTTACAACGTATTGGAATCCATTTGCTTATGAAAATTATAAAAACAATAGTGAAAAATTAAAAAAAGTACATAGAATAATAACATTTTTAATTATAATGCTTGCTTTATTTGTAGTATTAGGACAAGATATAATATACCTTTTACTAGGCGATAAATATAGAATGAGTAAAGTTTTTTTTGCATTTTTATTATTCACACCAGTTTGCAATACAATAGCAGATACAACTGGAATTGGAATTATGCTTTCAAAAAAGAGTTATTTAAACATTATCACATTTATTTGCAATACTACTATTAATATATGTTTATGCTTAATATTAATACCAGTTATAGGAATTAATGGTGCAGCTATTGCAGCTGGAACTTCAGCAATAGTTATGTTAGCTGTTAGAACATATTTAGGTGGTAAATATTATAAAATAACAAATTCATATATTCATATTATTTTATCTATAATTACTTTATATATTGTTGCAATTTGTAATATGTTTTTTGCAGATAAAGGGTTATTTAAATATGGGCTTACAATTATTGCTATTATTTTAAATATGGTTATTTATAAAAAAGAAATAAGCTATTTAATAAATTTTTTAAAATTATTAATTACAAGCTTTAAAGACAAATTAAATAAAGAGGATAGGTAATAGATATGGAAAAAGTATTATTTGTTATTCCTACTATTTCATGTGGTGGTGCTGAAAGAGCATTAGTAGAATTATTAAAAAATATGGATTATTCTAAATATCAAGTAGATTTATTATTATTTAGAAAAGACGATATGTATTATTTAAATGAAATTCCAAAAGAAGTAAATATATTAGAAAATGATATTAAATTTCAATATGCTTTTTATCATGTTAAGCATTTATTAAAACCAAAAATGTTTTTTAGAAATATGCCAGTAGTATTATTTAGATGTTGGCAAACAGCTATGTTAAAAATAAGAAGAATTTTAAAAATAAATAAATATTATTATAATTGGAAAACACTAAAAAAAATTGTTCCTAATAATGAACAAAATTATGATATTGCAATAGGTTTTTTAGAGGGAAATAGTATATACTATGTTGTAGATAAAGTAAATGCCAATAGAAAGTATGGATTTTTTAGAACAGATTTTATAAAAGGAGGCTTTGATAAACAATATGAGGAACAATATTTCTTAAAACTGAATAAACTATTTACTGTTTCGGAAACAATGGAAAAAGATTTTAAAAAAATTATGCCCAATATACAAAATAAATTTGAAACAGTATATAATATTGTAAATTTAAAAAGCCTAGATGAAAAGTCTAATGAAAATAATATTGATGATAAATTTAGTAGCTATGATGGTAAAAAAATTTTATCAATAGGAAATTTAAGATATGTAAAAGGTTATGATATATCAGTAAAAGTTTGTAAAAAAATTAAAGAAGATGGATATAAATTTAAGTGGTATATTTTAGGAGAAGGAAATGAAAGAAAAAGACTAGAAAAGCTAATAAAAAACAATGACTTAGAAAATGATATATTTTTATTAGGGTTAATACCAAATCCATATGCATATTTAAAAAAATCAGATATATATGTTCAAACATCAAGACATGAAGGACTAAGTACTACTGTTAGAGAAGCAAAAATTTTTTGTAAGCCAATAGTTATTACAGATTGCCCAGGTATGAATAATCAAATCATAAATGAAAAAACAGGAATAATAACAACATATGAAGTAAAAGATATTGCAGAAGCAATAGAATCAATGTTAGAAGGTAAAAACAATGATGAATATATTAATAATTTAAGAATAGAAAAAGAAAACTTTTCTATAGAAAGACAAATGACAGATTTTTATAAAAAAATTAGTTCATAGCAAGGAGGAAACAAATGTCTCAAGGTAAAAGAATGAAAACAGAAAGTAAAGCTACAAGTAAAAAAGGAAGAAAAACAAACAAAGCATTAGATACATTTTTAAAATTGGTAGCTTTTGCTTATGTTGTAATTACAATAATTTTTTATATTTCAATATTAAAAATGGACTTGCTACCAGGTTGGGTAATAACCATATTTACAATTGCAGAAATAGTGTTCACATTAGCAATGGTAATAGGTTTATTAAAAAAACATAAAACATATAAATTAACAATAATAAGTTTAGTAATAATTTTATTTGTTTCAGGTATATATATTTATGTAACAAACTATGCTTTAGCAACTATCAGTTTTTTAGGAAATGTATTCCAAGAAACAAAGGAAACAGACGAATATTACATTGTTGTTAGAAAAGATAGCAAATATAATAAAATTGAAGATATAAAAGGTAAAGATGTAAACTTTTTCCAAGTTGATGATGATGTAAAATCAAGGATAAATGAAAAAGTAAGTGTTACACTAAACAACCAAGAAAATTTAATGGACTTAGGAAATAAGTTAATAGATAAAAAACTAGAGGTTATTTTAGTTAGTGCTACACAATATAGTATGCTAGGAGATGAAGTAAAGAGTTTTAAAGAAAATACAAAAATACTTTATACTATAAAACATGAAATAAAAACAAGTACTAAGGTAGAAGAAACATCTTCTAAATATAATGTTAAGAATGGAAAATTCAATGTGTACATTACAGGAATAGATACATCTGGAAGTATAAGCAATGTTGCAAGAAGTGATGCTAATATATTAATGACAGTTAATACTATTACACATGAGGCTTTATTAACTTCAATTCCAAGAGACTATTATGTTACTCTTCATAGCTATGGAGCTAAAGATAAACTAACACATTCGGGAATATATGGTGTAAATGAAACTGTTAAAACAGTTGAAGACTTACTTGATACTGATATAAATTATTATGTAAGAGTAAACTTTACTACTGTAATTAAATTAGTTGATAAATTAGGTGGAATAGATGTATATTCAGATTATGATTTTACAACTAGTGATAATTTATATACTTTTAAAAAGGGATATAATCATATGGATGGAGAAAAGGCTCTAAGATTTAGTAGAGAAAGATATGCTTTTCCATCAGGAGACAACCAGAGAGTTAAAAATCAACAAGCTGTTATTGAGGCAGTTATGAAAAAGGTATTAAATAGTACTACTTTATTAACTAAATATACAAGTATTCTAGATTCATTAAAGGGTAGTTTCCAAACAAATATTGATCAAGAAGATATTAGTAAATTGGTAAAAGACCAAATTAACAATATGTCTTCATGGACAATAAAATCAAATTCTTTAAAAGGTACAGGTGCAAGCTCATCAACATATTCAATGGGAAGTACAAAACTATATGTAATGGTACCAAATTCAACATCAGTAACATCTGCTAAAGAAAAAATTGATGAAGTATTAGGAGAATAAGAGTACTAAAGGGATGCGATACAACATAGAGGAGGCTATATGAAAAAAATAATCATAAGAACTATATTTATGCTACTATTATTAACTACATTTGCAATTATTTTTAAGTTCTCTTCTCAAATAGCAGAAGAGTCAGATGGTGTTAGTAATGTACTATTAAGGAAAATAATAGATGTTTTTCCATATACTAAAGGATTGAGTGAAGAGATAAAAATTAAGATGGTAGAGCATGGTAATCCAATAATTAGAAAGTTAGCACATTTTTCTATATATGCTTTAGTTGGAGTATGGATAATGTCATTTATGAGCACTTTTAATATTAGATTATATAAAAAATGGATTATAAGTATGTTGGTTGGAGTTACGTATGCAGCATCAGATGAATTCCACCAAAGCTTTGTGCCAGGTAGAGGGCCAAGCATAGTGGATGTAGCAATAGATAGCTTAGGAGTTCTTACAGGAATATTAGTAGTTTTAATAATAATTTCAATATATAGAGCACTCAAAAGTGATAAAAAGGTAGAAGAGAAATGTTAGGTCATTTCTCTTTTATTTTTTCTAGAATTTTGTCGAACGATTTTTCTTGACAATGACTGCAAATGGCTATATTATATATTCATAATTTAAATCATTTAATTTTTAAATCTTAAAAAATTCCCAAACTAGAGTTAAAAAATTCATTGACAATGCGCATTATACGTGCTAATATTAAGAAAGGAGCAAAATGATATTTATTGAGCTAGAAAAGATACTAAAGAAAAATGGATGGTATTACTATGATTCAGTGGGTTCTCATATACAATATAAACACAAAGCAAAGCCACGGAAAAGTAACAATACCTAAACATAGAGGAGATATAAAAAAAGTAACCTTGAATGCAATATTAAAGCAAGCAGGGATTAAGGAGGTAAAACAATGAAAGTTGTTTATCCAGCGTGTTTTTATAAAGAAAAAGATGGAGGATTTAGTGTACAATTTCCAGATTTATTAGGTTGCTGTACACAAGGAGATACTCTGGAAGAGGCAATTCAAATGGCAGAAGATGCTGCACTAGGTTGGCTATTAACATCAGTAGAGAACAATGAAGAAGTGCCAAAAGCAAGTGATATAAAAGATATAAAATTAGAAGATGAAAATGGTTTTGTAACATTATTATTGCTTGATTTAGGAGCATATAGTCAAAAATATGGAAGTAGAAAATCGGTAAAGAAAAATCTTACAATACCATTTTGGCTAAATGAAAGAGCAGAAAAGTTGAATATTAATTTTTCAAAAACTCTACAGGACGCATTAATGGAAAAAGTATTAAAGAATAATAGAAATTAAAAAACATTATGAAAAGGTGAAAACTCTTATCAAAAGCTAGTTACACAGCTTGAAGAAAATTAATAAAAAAGTTAATAATTAATAGACAAAAAAGTAAATATGATATATAATTTTAAAGGAATGCGATGTGGGCATTCCTTTAAATAATTAGTTAAGGAGAATTTAAGATGCTTAGAAGTGTAATTATATTTTTAGTACATATATTTTCAATAATTGTATTTAGAGTAAAAACTATAGGGCAGGAAAATGTACCAAAAGAAGGAGCATATATTATGTGTGCAAACCATCAATCTAACTGGGATGCACCAATTTTAGTATCTTCAACCAAAAGAAGAATGCATGTTATGGCAAAAGAAGAGCTATTTAAAAATAAATTTATATGTTGGTTAGGAGATAAGTGCTTAGTATTTCCAGTTAAAAGAGGAAAAATGGACTTAGACTCTATGAAACATTCTCTAAAAGTATTAAAAGAAGGAGAAATTTTAATGTTGTTTCCAGAAGGAACAAGAAGAGGAATGGCTAAAAATGGAAGAGCACAAAATGGTGCAGCATTCATGGCTCTAAGAACTGGAGTACCAGTAATTCCAGTTAATATTTCAGGAGAAATGAAACCATTTCATAAAGTAACTATATATTATGGAAAACCTTTAGATTTTAGTGAATATAAAACTAGCAAACCAGAAAAAGAAATTTTGGAAAAGGTAAGCAAAGATATAATGGATAATATAATAAAACTTGAGGAATAAAATGAATATATATAAAATTTTTGAAATATTAGATATAAAATATCAAGAGGTAAAACATTCATTAACTTATGATTTAAAAGAGGAACAAGCTATAAAAAAAAGATTAAAAGGAACAGGCACTAAAACCTTATTTTTGAAAGACAAAAGAGGAACATATTTTTTGGTGGTATTAGAAGAGAGCAGAACAACAAGCTTAAAAACTTTAGCACAAAAGATATATGTGTCAGAGCTTTTGTATGCAAGTGAAGTTGATGTCTTTGGACTTTTAAGAATAGAAAAGGGTATAATAACACCGTTTTCAATTGTTGATGACCTTGATAGTAGAGTGATATTAGTTATTGACAATAAGTTAAGAGATAAAAAAGTACTAGTTAGAACTAATTTAAATGATAGAACTGTTGCACTAGAGTTTAATGACTTTATAGAGTTCTTAACATTTATAGAACACAAAATTATATATATTTAATAATGATATTATGTTGACAAATGTTCGCCAGTAGAGTATAATTGAAATGTTGAACTATAAAAATTAATAGATAGGGGTAATAAAAAATGAATAATCAAAATATTAGAAACATAGCAATCATTGCACACGTAGATCATGGAAAAACTACATTAGTAGATGCTCTTTTAAGACAAAGTCATGTATTTAGAGAAAATGAGCAAGTATCTGAAAGAGTAATGGATTCAGGAGATATTGAAAAAGAAAGAGGTATTACAATTCTTTCTAAAAATACATCAGTTATGTATAATGGTATTAAAATAAACATTGTTGATACGCCCGGCCATGCTGATTTTGGAGGAGAAGTAGAACGTGTACTTAAAATGGTAGATGGTGTACTTTTATTAGTAGATGCATTTGAAGGACCAATGCCTCAAACTAGAGAAGTTTTAAAGAAATCTTTAGCATTAAATTTAAAACCAATTGTTGTTATAAACAAAATTGATAGACCAGGTGCAGACCCATTAAAAGTTGTTGACAAAGTTTTAGAGTTATTTATTGAATTAAATGCAAATGACGAACAACTAGATTTTCCAGTTGTATATGCATCTGCAAAAAATGGAATAGCTAAAATGAACTTAACAGATGAAAGTGATAATGTAACATGCATTTTTGATACAATTATCAAGAACATAAATCCACCAGCATGTGAGCAAGATGGAACAATGCAATTATTAGTTTCTAATATTGATTATGATGAATATTTAGGAAGATTGGCAGTTGGTAGAGTAGAACGCGGAACAATTAAAGCTGGACAAAGTGTTGCTGTTTGTAAAAAAGATGATAAAATAGCACAAGGAAAAATTGCTAAACTATTTACTTACCAAGGTTTAAAAAGAACAGAAGTAGAAGAAGTTGGAGCTGGAGATATAGTATGTATTTCTGGTATTAGTGATATTAACATTGGAGAAACTGTTTGTGATGTTAATAATCCAGAGAAAATTGACTTTGTTGATATTGATGAACCAACAGTATCTATGACATTTAGTGTTAATAATGGACCTTTAGCTGGTAAAGAGGGACAATTTGTTACATCAAGACATATTCGTGATAGATTATTTAAAGAACTAGAAAGAAATGTAAGTTTACGTGTAAAAGAAACAGACACACCAGATAGCTTTGAAGTTTGTGGACGTGGAGAATTACATTTATCAGTATTAATAGAAACAATGAGAAGAGAAGGTTTTGAACTTTTAGTATCTCGTCCAAAAGTTATATTTAAAGAAATTGATGGCGTAAAATGTGAGCCAATGGAAAGACTAGTAGTAAATGTACCAGATGATTGTATAGGAAATGTTATTGAAAAACTTGGAAGAAGAAAAGCTGAAATGATAAACATGGAACCAGCTGAAGTAGGACATACTAAGGTAGAGTTTAAAATTCCAGCAAGAGGACTAATTGGTTATCGTACAGAGTTCCTAACAGATACAAAAGGTGAAGGAACAATGAACAGTATATTTGATAGTTATGAACCATATAAAGGTGAAATTCAAGCAAGAACAAGAGGAGTTTTAGTAGCATTTGAACCAGGAACATCAATTACTTATGGATTATACAATGCACAAGAAAGAGGAGAACTATTAATTGGTGCAGGTGTTGAAGTATATGAAGGAATGATTGTTGGTATCAATTCTAGAAATGAAGATATATCTATAAATGTATGTAAAGAAAAACACTTAACTAATACTAGAGCTTCAGGTTCAGATGATGCACTTCGTTTAGTACCACCAGTACAAATGTCATTAGAAAAAGCTATTGAATTTATAGCAGAAGACGAATTAGTTGAAGTAACTCCAAAAAATATTCGTTTAAGAAAGAAAATATTAAATAATAAAGATAGAGAAAGAATGGCAAGAAGAGCTACAGCAGAATAATAAAAGAGTAAAACTATAATTAATATTTTAGGCAATGGATAAATAATCAATATGCTAAAAAACAGAGATACAAGAAAAAGGGCAAAAGGAATATGAACAAGAAAGAGATTAGTATAATTAAGAAAAAAGCATTAGAAGATAAAGTTCCAATAATAATGGATGATACTTTAGAAGTTATTGCTAAAATCTTAAATGAAATGAAACCAAATAAAATATTAGAAATTGGAACAGCAGTTGGCTATTCAGCCATCTGCTTTTCAGAATATTTACAAGAAAATGGCAAAATAGATACAATTGAAAGAGAAGCAGAAAGAGTAAAAGAGGCAAGAGAGAATATAAAAAAGGCAGAAGTAGAAGATAAAATAAATATATATGAGGGCGATGCAGTAGAAATTTTGCCAACTTTAAATGGAGAATATGATATTGTGTTTATAGATGCTGCAAAGGGAAAATATCCATTTTTTTTGAATCAAGCTTTAAGAATGATAAAAAAAGGCGGAGTAATAATTGCAGATAATGTGTTATATAAAGGCTATGTTATGAGTGATTATAATAAACATAAACAAAGAACTGCAGTTAGAAATTTAAGAGAATATATTGCGGAGATTACTAATAATGATAACTTAGAAACAGAAATATTAGAAGTAGGAGACGGACTTGCAATATCAAAGGTAACCAATTAAGGTTACCTTAAATATTTTATGCAAGAAGCAATTGTATCAATTATTAATATAGATAAAAGGGAATATACCAAAACAATTTGCACAATGTAAGGAATTTTAGAAAGTATAATATTTATATGCTTTTTAAAGAATGGATATACGTGGTTTATAAATAATATTGCAATAATACCCCAAGCAAATGAATAAAAAACACTTATGCGTCCATTTAAGTTAAAAGATTCATTTGTATAATCCCACCAGTGCATTGCAAACATTGCATCTAAAATATAGCTTACAAAATACTCAAAAACAGAAAAAACAACAGCTGCATATACAAAAAGCTTTAAATTATGTTTTTTATATTTATTAAAAAATACAATAAGCATTATTGCACCATGACCATATATAGGGCAAAGCGGACCATATAAAAATCCTCTTTTTACAAAGTGACCTAAGTTGCATATAGCATATAAAGTTTCCATAACCCAGCCTAAAAATGCAAATAAAAAGAAATATAGAATAAGTATTTGTATTCTGTTTAATTTAATATGTTTTTTTGAAACAGTTTCCATATCAAAATCTCCTGATTAAATTTAATAATATATTATCAAATTTTAATAAAAAAGTAAAGCAAAATTATTGACATATTTTACAATTGGTATTGACATATTCTAAATTTTAGTGTAATATAAATATATACTGAGAAAAGTAATTTTTCTTAATAAAGAAGTTTAATGATTTGCAAGGTAATGCATAAAAAACCTACGAAATGCCATTCGTAGGTTTTTTTATGTACTTACTATTTATCAAAAAGTTTTAAAATTAAGTATATAATAATAAGTACAAGAAGTTTAATAAAATGCAATGATGTCACCTCCTTTTAAAGATACTCTCTAAATAGAGGCTATTCCATTATAAAACCAAATGTTCCTAAAATCAATATAAAGTGGTAAAAATTAACAAAAATCGCTCGACAAAATATGACAAATATTGTATAATTATAAATGAATGTTTATTAGAAATGAGGAAATAAAATGAATAAAATAAAACCAGAATTATTAGCACCAGCAGGATCTTTTGAAAAAGCTAAAACAGCATTCTTATATGGAGCAGATGCAGTTTACTGTGGTACAGGGGCTCTTTCATTAAGAAGTAGAGCAGAAGTTGACAATGATGATTTAGCTAAAACAATTAAATATGCACATAGTATAGGAAAAAAGGTTTATGCTGCTATAAATATTTATGCTTGGGATAGTTATTATGAGGAAATAAAAGAACAAGCTAAAATGTTAAATGACCTAAAAGTAGACGCTATTATAGCTTCTGATGGTGGCGTAATGGAGGTATTAAAACAATATGCACCTGATGTTGAGATACATGTAAGTACACAAGCAAACACCGTTAGTTATCATAGTGCAAACTTTTGGTATAAAAATGGAGCTAAAAGAGTTATTTTAGGTAGAGAGTTAAATAAAGAACAAGTAAGAGATATTATAAATAACACTCCAAAAGATTTAACAACAGAAATATTTGTGCATGGAGCTATTTGTTTTGGATATTCAGGAAGATGTTTCTTAAGTGATTTCTTAGCTAGTAGAAGTGCAAATCTTGGAGATTGTGCCCAAAGTTGTAGATGGGCATATAATGTATATGTTGAAGAACATAACAAGCCTGGAAACTTAATGCCAGTTGAATATGATGAAAATGGTACATATATATTTTCATCAAAAGATTTGTG
>CAKOVG010000011.1 GCA_934121875.1 uncultured Clostridia bacterium | reverse complement strand
GTAATAGACAAGGTTATTGCAGAAAATGTAAGTGAACCTATACTTATAAAAGCAGAAACAGCGGAAGTTGTTCCAAAAGTCGGTATAGAATATGAGAGTAATAATCAAAAAATAGTTTTACCTTTAATTCTTAGTGGAAAAGATGGTAAAATAATTCTTGGAGAAAAGAGCAATTTAATAAAAGACATATCTGAGTATTAAAATAATAAAGCAGACTTGTGATGCAAGTCTGTTTATTTAAAAATAAAATACAAAATCAAAAGGTGAACAGGGTAGAAAGCATAAAGAAAATACTTTATCTTTTTGCCTTGTTTTCCATTATATAGGTAAATAAATAGTATAGGAAAAATAGTTCCTAAACACAAAAACACATATAAGTAATTGTATCCATATGTAATAATGGTAATTCCATACTTGATAATACAAGCAGTGGTATAGAATATTAACATACCTAATTTATCAGTTTTAAAGATATAAAATAGAAATATTATTGCAACACCCCAAAAACCATAATCAAAATGGCATACTTCAGAAATTATACCTAATATTATAGCAGGAATAAATCCAAATGCCTTATTCATAATAGAATTAACCTTTTCATTTTTGGTAAGTTTAAAAGTACAATTTGAAATTTTGTCATATAGCAAAATGGCAATTAAGCCTACAAATAAAGTACCAAAAATATTAAAAATAAAATTGCTTGCAAACATAGAATTAAACAACATGAAAGGAATTTGTGAAACTATTGCAAACAAAAATAGTCTCAAAAAATATTTTTTGAGATTTTTGGTATGTGTATATCCTTCAGAAATTTGAAAAGCAAATATAGGAAAAGCAATTCTTCCAATTACATTAAATAAAGTTGTATGCCCAAAATATGCAAGACCAGTATGGTCTATAAGCATTGTAATCATTGCAATACATTTCAATACAAAACTTGTCATATAAAAAACCACCCTTACTAATTTTATATATTATACATTAAAGTATAAAAAAAATATATATAAAACTTTAAGAACATGAAAAAACAACAAAGTAACAAAATTATAATATAAATGTAACAAAACTTGAAAATATTGCAGAAGTATACACACTTTTTGATTAATATTGTCGAATGATTTTTGTAAAAACACTTGCAATTAGCGGAAAAGTAGAGTATAATAATAAGTGCATAACAAATTACTAGAAGAGTGGGAACAAATCCCACTCTTCTATTATGAAAAAGGAGATTATGTAATGGAAGAAAAAATAGAGGCTTTAATTGTCAAAACAATTGAAGAATTAGGATATGATTTATATGACATTATTTATGAAAAAGAAGCACAAGACTATTATTTACGTATCTTTATAGACACACCAAAAGGAATTAGTTTGGATGACTGTGAAAAGGTAAATGATGCGATAAACCCTATACTAGACGAAGCAAACTATATAAAAGACCAATACTTTTTAGAAGTTTCTTCACCAGGAGTTGAAAGAAGATTAAGAAAAGATAAACACTTTAGAGCAAGTATAGGTCAAGAAGTTGAAGTAAGCCTATATAGTCCAATATCATTAAAATCAGAAGAAACCACTGAAAAAAAGAAAAAAAGTAATAAAAACAGTACTAAAAATATTTCAGGAATTTTAAAAAATTTTGATAAAGAAAATATAACATTAGAAATAGAACTAGAGGAAATAACAATTGAACGAAAAAATATATCAAATATAAAAATAAAATTTAATTGGTAATAAGGGAGGAATTTTAAAAAATGAAAAAGAAAGTAAGCGTACTTGCAATTGACAGCACAGAGCTAATGATGGCATTAGAAGAACTTGAAAAAGATAAAGGAATAAAAAAAGAAGCAATATTAGAATCAATAGAAACAGCTTTAGTAACAGCATATAAAAGAAACTTTGACTCAGAAGAAAATGTTAAAGTAACTATGGACGGACAAACAGGCGAAATACATATATATGCTATAAAAGATGTAGTAGAAGAAGTTGAAAATCCTAATACACAAATTTTATTAGCTGATGCAAAAAATATAGACAGCAAATTACTAGTTGGAGATAAAGCTGAAATAGAGCTTATGCCAAAGAACTTTGGCAGAATTGCAGCTCAAACTGCAAAACAAATTATAGTACAAAAAATCAGAGAAGAATCTAGAAATTTAGTATTTGACGAATTCAATGAAAGAAAAGGAGAAATAGTTTCTGGTATAGTTCAAAAAGCAGATGGAAATATAGTTGTATTAGATTTAGGAAAATTAGAAGCTGTTATGCCAGCAAAAGAACAAATTCCAACTGAACATTATCATGTAAATGACAAAATTAGAGCATATGTTATGAATGTAGAAAAAGGCTTAAAAGGTGCTACTCAAGTTACTGTTTCAAGAGCTTGCAGTGATTTTGTTAGAAAATTATTTGAACTTGAAATTCCTGAAATTTATGAAGGAGTTATTGAGATAAAAAGTGTATCAAGAGATGCAGGAAATAGAAGTAAAGTTGCAGTATATTCACCAAATGAAAACATTGACCCAGTTGGTTCATGTGTTGGACAAAAAGGAATTCGTATTCAAAATATTATAAATGAACTAAATGGAGAAAAGATTGACGTTATTGAATGGAACGCAGATCCAGCAATATACATTTCAGCAGCATTATTACCAGCACAAGTTATGGCAGTTGATGCACATGAAGAAGAAAAATTTGCACAAGTAATTGTACCAGATGATCAATTATCATTAGCAATAGGTAAATCTGGTCAAAATGCTAGACTAGCAGCAAGATTAACAGGATGGAAAATAGACATCAAAAGTGAAACTCAATTTAGAGAAATGTTAGCTGAGCAACAAGAGGAATCAGGAGAAGTAGAAGAATAAAAAAGGAAGTGAGCATTTTGAAAAAAATACCTACTCGTACTTGCATTGGATGCGGAGAACAAAAGCCTAAAAATGAGCTTATACGTATTGTAAAAAATCAAACAGGAGAAATAAAAGTTGACAAAATAGGTAAATTATCAGGTAGAGGCGCATATATATGTGATAATTCAGAATGTTTAGAAAAAGCAATACGTTCTAAAAAACTAGAAAAAGCTTTTGAAATGAAAATAGAAGAGAATATTTACGAAGATTTGAAAAATACTATAAATCAAGGAGTATAGATTTGGTTAATAATCAAAAAATATGTGGATTGTTAGGACTAGCAACTAGAGCAGGAAAAATAGTAGCTGGAACTGATGCATGCCTACAAGAAATAGAAAAACATAATGCAAAATTGTTAATATTAGCAGTAGATTCAGCTGATAGAACAAAAAAAGTATTTAATGAAAAGTGCAAAGAGTTTAATATTACAAAGTATGAAGGCTTAACAATTGATGAAATTAGTAATTCAATTGGAAAACCCAATAAAGCTATAGTAGTAGTTAAAGATAAAGGTTTTGCACAAGCGATAAACAAAATAATTAGTGGGGGTGAAATGATTGGGTAAACTTAAAGTATATGAACTTGCAAAAGAATTAGGTTTAGAAAGCAAACAACTAATTGCAAAAGCAAAGGAAGTAGGAATTGAGGTAACAAGTCATTTAAGTTCTTTAGAGGAAGAACAAGTAAACAAAATAAAAGAAATTTTTGGAAAGAAAGAAAATAAGGGAGTAAAAGCGCAAAAAAGTATGGAGCAAGAAAAAAACAAAGAAAAGAAGGAAAAAAATACAAAAAAGGATGCAACACCAGTTATTATAAGACGTGAAGTTATATTAGCTGATGAAGAAAAACAAGAAAAGAAACAAGAAAAAACAGAAAGAAAAGATGTTGGCTTTGTAGAAAGAAAAAGCAATAAAGACTTTAATATTGTATATAGAAAGCAACAAGTAAAGCCAATGACTGTAAGTGAATTATTTGGACTAAAGTCAAATAAAAAAGAAGAAAAAACTCCAGAAGTAGTTGAAAAACAACCAGAAGAGCCAAAAGTAGAAGAAAAAAAAGAAGAGGCTAAACCAGAAGTTAAGTCAGAAATTAAACAAGAACCTGTAGAAAATAAACCTACAGTTACTTCAAGTACAGAAAATAAGCCAAATCACCCTAATCGCGAAAGAAATAATCAATACCAAAATAATAGTTATGATAAACGTAACAATAATACAGAAGGTTACAAAAACCGTTATGACAATCGCCAAAATAGATTTGGAAATCACCAAAACAACGGAAATTATGATAATAAACCAAGAGATAACAAATTTGAAAATCGTCAAAGAGACAATAAGTTTAATAATAATCGTCAAAATGGAGATAATAGATTTAATAATAGAAATGGTCAAAGACCATTTAACAGGAACAACAATGGTAGACCATTAGACAATTATGGAATTGACAAAAACATTAAAGATATAATGGCTACAGAAATAGTAGAAAAAGAAGACAAAAGAGACATCAGCACAAGAGCAATTGACAAAGAAAAAGCAAACCGTCATGAAGATAATAAAGCTAAAAAAGGAACTAAAGCAAAGAAGAATGATCGCTTTAGTGAGGAATTTAATGAAGGAAAATTAAAAGACTTAAAACAAATTGATAAATTATCTCATATGTTTAATGAACAAGATGGTGGAATGCTTGACTATTATGACTTAACAACAGCTAGAGGTAAGAAAAATAAACGTAAACCACAAAAAGATGAAGAAAGAACAAAACAAAAAATATTTGAATTAACAGAAATTACAATTCCTGAAATGATTACAGTAAAAGACTTAGCTGCTGAAATGAAAAAAACTAGTGGAGAAGTTATTAAAAAACTATTCAATTTAGGAATTATGGCTACAATAAATAATACAGTAGATTTTGATACAGCATTTTTAGTAGCACAGGAATTTGGAATAACAGCAAATAAAAAAGAAGAAGTAAAAGAAGAAGACATTTTATTTGATGATACAGAAGATTCAGCAGACGAACTAGAACCAAGACCACCAGTAGTTGTTGTAATGGGACACGTAGACCATGGTAAAACATCACTTCTAGATGCAATTCGTAGCACAAATGTTATTGAAGGAGAAGCAGGAGGAATTACACAACACATTGGTGCATATAAAGTAAATATAAATGGTAGAGAAATAACATTCTTAGATACGCCCGGTCATGAGGCATTTACAGCAATGCGTGCTAGAGGAGCTCAAATTACTGACATTGCAATACTTATAGTAGCTGCTGACGATGGTGTTATGCCACAAACAGTTGAAGCTATAAATCATGCAAAAGCAGCAGAAATACCAATTATAGTAGCTGTAAATAAAATTGATTTGCCAGGTGCAAATGTAGAAAAAATAAAACAAGAGTTAATGGAATATGAACTAGTTCCAGAAGAATGGGGTGGAGATACAATTTATGTTCCAATATCTGCTAAAAAGAAAATAAACATAGATAATTTACTAGAAATGGTATTATTAGTAGCAGACATGAAGGAACTAAAAGCAAATCCTAATAAACAAGCTAAAGGAACAGTAATAGAGGCAAGATTAGATAAAGCAAAAGGACCTATTGCGTCAATGCTTGTACAAAGAGGAACATTAGACGAAGGAGATACAATAGTTGTTGGTAAATCTATAGGTAGAATTCGTGTGATGAAAAATGATAAAGGTCAAAAAATAAAAAAAGCTGGACCATCTACACCAGTAGAAATAATGGGATTAACAGAAGTACCAGAAGCTGGAGATACTTTCTATGAAGTAAAAGACGAAAAAATGGCTAAACATTTAATAGAAAGAAGAAAACGTCAAGAAAGAGAACAAATTATAAATGAAAACAGCAAGGTAACTTTAAGTAATCTATTTGAAAAAATGGAAAGCGAAAACTTAAAACAATTAAACATTATAGTAAAAGCAGATGTTCAAGGAACAGCACAAGCTTTAAAACAATCACTTGAAAAATTATCAAATGATGAGGTTAAAGTTAAAGTAATACATGCTGTAACAGGTGCTGTAACTGAATCTGATGTTCAACTTGCAAAGGCAGGTAAATGTATAATTATTGCATTTAATGTAAGACCAGTTAACACTGCAAAAGATATGGCAGAAAAAGAAGGAGTAGAAATTAAACAATACTCAGTTATCTACCAAGCAATTGAAGATGTTGAAGCAGCTATGAAAGGTATGTTAGACCCAGTTTACGAAGAAAAAGTAATAGGAAATGCAGTTGTAAGACAAACTTTCAAAGTTTCAGGAGTTGGAACAATTGCTGGTGCATATGTACTTGATGGAAAAATCGAAAAAAATGCAGGAGTTAGAGTAATACGTGAAAATGTAGTTATACATGATGGAAAACTAATATCATTAAAACGTTTCAAAGATGATGCAAAAGAAGTTACTAAAGGCTTTGAATGTGGTCTTCAAATTGAAAATTATAATGATGTTAAAGAAGATGACACATTAGAATTTTACGTAATGGAAGAAGTTAAACGTTAAAAGGAGAGAATACAATGCCAAAAAATGAGGCAAGACTTAATAGAGTTAATGAAGAATTAAAAAAGGAGATTAGCCGTGTACTTACTTTTGAGCTTAAAAACTCAAAAGTAACAGGGCTAGTTAGTGTAACAAAAGCTAAAATAACACCTGACTTTAAATATGCTAAAGTTTATGTAAGTATTTTAAATTCTAAAAGTATTGGCAAAACAATGGAAGGACTAAAAGAATCTTCAGGTTTCATTCGTAGTCAAGTTGCAAAAAACATAAACTTAAGAATCACACCAGAGCTTATATTCGAACTAGACGATTCTTTAGAATATGGAGCTAAAATTGATAGCATATTAAATGAGTTAAAGAAAAATAATTAGAATAGAGGTATAAAATGACTTTAGATAATATTTTAGAACAAATAAATAAAGCAGAAAAAATAGTAATATTAACACATGAAAATCCAGATGGAGATGCAATGGGGAGTAGTTTAGCAATGTACCAAGCATTAAAGAACTATGGTAAAAATCCAGATATAATAATTCCTGACCATCCAAAAGTATTTGACTGTTTACCATGTATTAATGAAATAAAAAAAGAAAGTAATATAGAACAATATGATTTAGCAATATCACTTGATTGTGCATCTATAAAAATGTTAAATGGATTTTCCAAATACTTTGAAAATGCAAAAGTAAAAGTATCTATAGATCATCACGGAACAAACACAATGTTTGGAGACCATAACTATGTAAATCCAGATGCACCAGCATGTGCACAATTACTATTAGTAATTTTAGAATACTTTGGTATAGAAATTACTAAAGAAATTGGAACATGTATATTAACAGGAATTATAACAGATACAGGTGGCTTTAAATATCAAGGAGTTACAGCTGAAACTTTTGAATTTGTTGCATGGCTTTTAAATAAAGGAGTTAATGTATCAAAAGTATATCACCAAGTGTTACAAACAAAAACAAAGCCAAACTTTGAATTACATAGAATTGCAAATAATAGAATTGAATTTTTAGCAGATGGAAAAATTGCATATACATATATAACAGAAGAAGACGAAAAAAATGTGCATGCAGAAACAGGAGACCATGAAGGAATTGTTGAAATAGGTAGGGATGTTGAAGGAGTTGAAGTTTCAATATTCATACGCCAAACAGAAAAAGGTTGTAAAATATCACTTCGTTCTAATGAATATGTAAATGTATCAGATGCTTGTGTAGTATTTGGTGGTGGAGGACACCCAAGAGCAGCAGGTTGTACAATCCAAGGAACTATAGAACAAGCAAAAGAAAAAGTAATAAAAGAAGTAATGAGATTATTATAATGAATGGAATTTTAATTGTTAATAAACCAAAACAATACACATCACATGATATTGTAGCAAAAGTAAAAAAAATATGTAAGGAGAAAGTTGGGCATACAGGTACATTAGATCCAATGGCTACAGGAGTACTACCTTTATTATTAGGGCAAGGAACTAAGCTTTCAAAATACTTAATAAATCATGACAAAATATACATAGCCACAATACAACTGGGACAAAAAACAGATACACTAGACAGTGAAGGCAATATAATAGAAGAAAAAAGTGTTGAGGTTTCAGCTTGGAATAAAGAAAGAATACAACAAATTTTTGAAACATTAAAAGGAAAGCAAGTACAAACTCCACCAATGTATTCTGCAATTAAAGTAAATGGCAAAAAACTATATGAATATGCAAGAAAAGGTGTGGAGGTAGAAGTACCAAAAAGAGAAATAGAAATATATAATATTGAATTAATAAATATTAATGAAAAAGACAAAGCAATTGAATTTAAAGTACATTGCTCAAAAGGTACATATATTAGAACATTATGTGAAACAATTGCAAAAAAGTTAGGAACAATAGGATATATGAAAGAACTTAATAGAATAAAAGTTGGACAGTTCGAATTAAGCCAATCAGTAACAATTGAAAATATAGAAGAAAATAAATACAATGCAGAATTTTGGAATGAGCATGTAATAACAATTCAAAATTTTTTTAGCAAATATCCATATATTGAATTAGATGAATCGAAATTAACTCAATTCTTAAATGGCGTAAAACTAACATATAACAAACCAAATGGAATATACCAAATAAAAGTAAAAAATACAATTGGTATTGGAGTTATTGAAAATAAACTGCTAAAAAGAGAGCTAATATATAATGAATAAAAATAGTTATCTTGTATTTAACACAAGATAACTTTATTTATTAATATATATTGATAAATATGCATAAAAAATACAGAAGAAAAAAGTATTGCAAATGTAAATAAATTGAATTATAATAAATATATATTTTTTGCGGGTATAATTTAGTGGTAGAATGTCATGCTTCCGACCTGATAGCGCGGGTTCGATTCCCGCTACCCGCTCCATAAACTATAACTTACTAACAGGAGGAAAAAATGCGTAAAAATATTGCAGAAGATAAAGAAAAACTAAAAGAAAAATTAGAATACATTGGATTAAATTTAGAAAGAATACCAAAGTTTTTAACAGAATTTAAGCCATTTTCTTTCAGACCATTAAAATCACACGATGATACAACCTATAAAATATATAAATATATAAATGTAAATGATATTGAAATTCTTTTAACACCAACAGATAGATTAACAGATTTAAATGAAAAATATAAATTAAGTAGTCCAATTGGCAGTTATTTGGACTCAAAAACCGAAAAAAATGCAGATAAATTCACTACATTTTTAAGTATGATTAATGATACTAATTTAGAAGAAATAAAGAAAATAGAAAAAGAACAAGAAGAATTGAAAAAGCAAATACCAAATCAAGTAAAATATGAAGGTAACTATACTTGGCAAATATATTATTCAGATATTTCAGACCAATATTTTATGTTAGTACCAACAAATGAATACAATAACGCAGCTTTGATATATTTGTTAAAAAAACAAATTGAAAGCAAAAAAACAAGAAAAAAAGAAGTAATATTTGTACCAATAAGTTATCAAGACTACTCAGGAAATTACTTATTAAAAAGTCAAATAACAGATATTGAAAATTATTTGTGGTATTATACTAAAGAATGGCCAAACATATATGAAATATATGACTTAAAAGGTAAAATGCAATTGAGAATAGTAGGACAAACTAATGTATATGAAAAAGTAAAAAGCATTTATAATATAACTTTAAACAACAAAGAAGAAGCGCTAAATCAATATAAACTGATGAAAGCTTTATTTATACTATCAACAGCTTTTCCAGATGAATTCAATTTTAAAACTAAGATAGATAATAATGGCTCACTCGAATTTTGTTTAAATACAAATATAGGAGAAAAAAACATTAACTATGAAACTCTAACAAGTTTTGTTCAATTACAAGCAAATCAAAAGAAAATGCTTATAAATTTAGAAGAAAAAAAAATACAAGAAGCACAGGTAAAATTACAAGAAATTAAGGAAGTAGTTGAAAAACAAACAGAAGAATATTTAAGTAAACAACGACAGATATCTACATTTTTAGAATGTAAAAAAACATTTTTTGGAAAAGTAAAATACTATTTTTCAACTAGAAAAAAAGAACTAAAACCTGTAAATAAAAGTAAAAAAGAGGTACAAAAAACAACAATAAAATTACAAAAAAAAGAAGAAACAGTAGTAGAAACTAAACAATATACTATTGAAGACTTAATAGAAATTTGTACTAAATTAGAGGCAAGAAAAAAAATGCTAAAAGCCTCAAAAATAGATGAAAAAGCATTAGAACTTAAAAAAATAAATCTAGAAAGAAAAATAAAAAATGCAAATATTTATTTAAATGAAATAGAACTTCATAAAAAAAGTATTTTTGAGTTTTGGAAATTTACTAACAAAGACGAATTACCAAGCTTAAATGAGGGAGAAGAAGAGGAAAACTCTTCAAAAGAAAAAATAGGAAAAAGTTTTGATTATGAGGAAGACATTGAAGAATTTGGAAAAAAGGTTGATGAACTTCAAAGAAGAAAATTATCTAAAAATGAAACAGATGCTATATTTGCAATAAAGCAAGCCTTGACAGTAGTACAAATTTTAAATAAAACAAAAAGCAACAAGCTAACTGAAGAACAAAAAGAAATTATAGATAAAGAACTAGATAAATTAAAACAAGAATATGAAAAAAATATAGAAATAATAAACTTGAAAGACTTTAATGTGTTTGGTGGAATTTCAGAAGATATCACACAGATTAAAGAATTAAATAACATAAAACATAGAGAAATAGAAAAAGACAAATATAAAGTGTTAAATATCTATAAACAAATGGAAACAGAAATGTTTATAGATAATATGAGAAACTATTTAAAATTAATAAAAGAAGCTTTTTGTAAAATATCAACACCGTTAAGCATACCAATATACATGACATCTGATACTGAATTGGACTTTAACAATTTGAATATATTACACTTGGATGCTAATAAAGCAATAGAAGAAAATATAAAAAAAGAGCAAATATACTTATACAAAATAAATATAAAAGAAGCTATGCCAATACTTTACTATTCAAATATAGTATTCTTTGATAACACAAACCAAACTTTACCATTAGGAATGAATCAATCAGATGAAGTACTAGTAGATTTTAAAAAATATAAATTAGTAAAAGTAAATGAAGAAGAATTTAAAATAAACTATTTGCAAGATAAATATACTAATAAAATAGTAACTGTACATAGTATAGAATATGACATAAAAAATCTCTAGTGAAAACTAGAGATTTTTTTGGTGCAGGTGGTGGGGGTCGAACCCACACGAATGTTACTTCGCAGGATTTTGAGTCCTGTGCGTCTGCCAATTCCGCCACACCTGCATAAATATTACCTACATATAATAGCAAAAAAAACAAAAAATATCAAGCGTTTTTTAGAATAATCATATAGTTTTTTGTAAATAATACTTTTGGAGGTAAAATATATGATTAATTTTAGAACTGATTTAGCATTAGAAAGAAGAGATTTGTTTAGAAAAGCAAATAATATATCAAACGAAGTTGATGGGTTAGAAACTCAAGAAGAAACATTTGATGACAATATAAAAATATCAAGAGTAAAAGTTTTAAATGAAAGTGGAGAACAAGCAATAGGAAAAAGAAAAGGAACATATATTACAATTGATATAAAAAATTTAAAAATCGCAGGAGAAAGTCAAATACAAAAAGCTTCAGAAGCAGTAACAAAAGAACTAAAAAATTTAATTGAAAATTTAGTTGCCCCTCAAGAAGAAATATTAGTAGTGGGATTAGGAAATTTATATGTTACACCAGATGCATTAGGACCAAAGGTAGTAAATGAAATAGATATTACAAGACATTTGCTAAATTACATGCCAGACATACTTGATAAAGATACAAGACCAGTAAGTGCAATAGCACCAGGAGTTCTTGGAACAACAGGCATAGAAACCTTAGAAGTTATAAAAGGAATAGTAGAAAATATTCATCCTAAATTAATAATTGTAATTGATGCATTAGCTTCAAGAAGTATAGAAAGAATTAGTAGTACAGTACAAATTGCAGATACAGGAATTGTTCCAGGTGCAGGAGTTGGAAATGAAAGAAAAGAACTAACAAAAGAATCTTTAGGAGTTCCTGTTATAGCAATAGGAATACCAACAGTTGTAGAAGCAGCGACAATAGCAGCAGATAGCTTAGATTTATTTATTCAAAAGGTCCAAGAGGAGGCAAAATCAAATGAATTCTTAAATCAATTGCAAGAAGAAAATAAATATGAAATGATAAAAGAAGTGTTAACACCAGAAGACTACAATTTCATTGTAACACCAAAAGAAATAGACGATCTAATTGAAAATATGAAAGATATAGTTGCAAGAGGAATAAATTTTGCAACACAAAAATAATAAAAGATATTGTTATTTTTAAATCTATATTATATAATGAAACCACTAGGAGGAAATGTATGGAAGAAAAATTAAAAAAACTATTAGAAAATTCATATACTCCATATTATAAATATCCAGTAGCTTCAGTTATAGTTATGAAAGATGGAAGAGAATTTAGTGGAGTTAATGTAGAAACTTCAAGCCCAGCAGCAGGAATATGCGCTGAACGAAATGCACTATATACTAGCATAACAGAAGGATATAAAAAAGGTGATGTTAAAGAAATACATGTTATGAGTAAAACAGAGCAAGAATGTTGGCCATGTTTTATATGCAGACATGCAATAAATGATTTGTGTGATAAAAATATAAAAATAATATCACATACATATAGTGGTAAAACTACAACAAAAACAGTAAAAGAACTATGCCCATTTCCTTTTGGAGATGAAAATATAAAATAGGAGAAAAATAAATGGCAACAATTATAAATGGTAAAGAACTTGCAGCAAAAATAAGAGCAGAATTGAAATTAGAAGTTGAAGAATTAAAACAAAAAGGCATATTTCCTAAATTAGCAGTAATAATGGTTGGAAATGATAGCGCATCAACTGTGTATGTTCGTAATAAAAGCAAAGCATGTAACGAAATAGGTATTGAATTTGAAGAATTTTTATTACCAGAAAATACAACAAGAGAAGAACTATTAGGATTGATTGAAGACTTAAATAATAGAAAAGATATTAATGGAATTTTACTTCAAAGTCCAATACCAAAGCACTTAGATATTAGAGAAGCATTTAATGCTATTAACTACAAAAAAGATGTAGATGGATTCCATCCAATAAATGTAGGCAAACTAGCTATTGGAGAAGATTGCTTTATATCATGTACACCAGCAGGAGTTATGAAAATGCTAGAAGAATATAACATAGAGATAGAAGGAAAACATGCTGTTGTTATAGGAAGAAGCAATATAGTAGGTAAGCCTTTAGCACAAGGATTACTTAACAAGAACGCAACAGTAACTACATGTCATTCTAAAACAAAAAATTTAAAAGACATTACTAAACAAGCAGATATATTGGTTGCAGCAATTGGAAGACCTAAATTTGTAACAGAAGATATGGTAAAAGATGGTGCAGTTGTAATAGATGTTGGAATAAATAGAAATGATGATGGAAAACTTGTAGGGGACGTTGACTATCAAAATATAGAAAGAAAAGCATCATATATTACTCCGGTTCCAGGTGGAGTTGGACCAATGACAATTGCAATGTTAATGACAAATGTTGTAAAGGCAGCAAAAAATAATTAAATAATAAATTGGGGGCTTGATTATTTTAGGAGGAAATTTTATGAAAATTATATATCAAGCTCAAAAAGGATATCCAGAAAAATTAAATAATATATACGCATCACCTGCTAAATTATATTTAGTGGGTGATGAATCAGTTTTAAATAAGCCATCAATAGCTATAATTGGTTGTAGAGATGCAAGTAATTATGGCAAAAGAGTGGCTTTTAATTTTGCTTATGAACTTGCCAAAAAAGGTTTTGTAATAGTAAGTGGACTAGCAAGAGGAATTGATACATATGCACATTTAGGAGCTGTTAAGGCGAATGAAAAAACAATAGCAGTATTGGGAAGCGGATTAAAAAACATATATCCAACTGAAAATAAAGAATTATGCAATGAGATTGTACAAAAAGGTGGAGCAGTAATAACTGAATATGAGCCACATATAAAGCCGTTACCAATGAATTTTCCATCAAGGAATAGAATAATTAGTGGAATCTCAAACGGAGTTTTGGTAGTAGAAGCAAAACAAAAAAGTGGAACATTAATTACAGTAGATCATGCATTAGAACAGGGAAAAGATGTATTTGTAATACCAGGAAATATTACAAGCACAAATTCATATGGTACAAATGAGCTTATTAAACAAGGTGCAAAACCAGTCACAAATATACAGGAAATTATAGAAGAAATAACTTAAAATTTAATGTTTCCATTGGCAATTTTATAATAATGTGGTAAAATATATAAGAAATTTAAAAGGAGAAACAATGCCAAAATTTTTTATAAAAACAAATCAAATTGAAGAAAATAAAATAAAAATAATTGGAGAAGATGTAAAACATATAAATCAAGTATTAAGAGCTAAAATTGGTGAAGAATTAACAATTTGCAATTTAGACACAACCCTAAACTATATTACTACAATATCTCAAATTACTCCTGAGTATGTAATATGCAATATACAAGACTGCATAAAAAGTTTTGTAGAAAGCAATGTACAAGTTACAATTTTTCAAGGACTTCCAAAAGCTGATAAAATGGAGTATATAATACAAAAAAATACAGAATTAGGAGCTAAACAAATAGTACCAGTTGAAATGGTAAGATGTGTAGTAAAACTGGATAGTAAAAAAGAAGGAAAGAAAATAGAACGTTGGCAAAAAATTGCAGAGTCAGCAGCAAAACAAAGTGGAAGAGATTTAATTCCAACAGTAGAAATGCCAATAGATATAAATAATTTATGTAAAAAAATTAAAGAATTTGATGCAGTAATTTTAGCTTATGAAGAAGAAAAAGAAAATACATTAAAAAATGAGTTAAAAAAATTAGAAAAAAATAAAAAATTAAAAATTGGAGTTATAATAGGCCCAGAAGGTGGAATGGACAAAACAGAAATAGAAAAACTTGAAAAAGCAGGTTCAAAAGTGGTAACATTAGGAAAAAGAATATTAAGAACAGAAACAGCATCAATTAGTATTATGAGCAACATTATATATGAATTTGAATTATAAAAGGAGAAGTTAGAATGCCATCAGAAAAGGAAGAAAAAGCTACAAAAAAAGCTAAAAATGTAGAAAAGAAAAATATTAATAATAAAACTACAAAAAAAGATAATCAAACATCAAATAAAAAAACAAACAATAATGCAAAAAAAACAGTAACAAACAATAAAAAAACAACAAATACAAATAATAACAAAAAATCAAATACAAATAAAGAAAACAAAACAGCAAAAAAAATTGAAAACAAAGAAAAATCTAAAGATAAAAAGGAAATTCAAACAGTAGACATACAAGAAATAGAAAAAACAGTTAAAGAAGAACAAAAAGCAAAAAAATCTATTCCAAAAGAAGAACAGAAAAAAATGAATGGAGAAGTTTTCACAAATATAGTAATAGCAATAGGAATAGTTGTATTTTTAAACTTCATTATATTAGGTTTTATAAATATTGAATCAGAAGTATTTATGGTAGACTTAAAAGTTTTTGCATTATCAATACTTGCAGTAGCAATAGGAATTTTTGAATATGCATATAAAAAAGACAGTGATAAAATAGCACTTTATGGGATAGAAACATTAGTATTTGCGATTTGTATGTTGGGATTTATATATTTGTACATAATGCAAAACAGTAAATTTGTTATAATAACAATATTAATAACATATATAGTTGCTATATATTACACAGTAAAATCATTAATAATTTATAAAAAAATGAAAAAACAATACATTATTGACTCAATAAAAAAAGAAATTGTTAAAAAATAAAAGTGAGAGGAAAACAATATAATGAAAAGTATGACAGGCTTTGGAAGAGCAAAGTTAGAAAAAGAGGGACGAGAGTATTTAGTAGAAATTCGTTCTGTAAACCATAAATATGCAGATATTACTGTAAAAACACCACGAAATTTACTATATTTGGAAGACAAAGTAAGAAAAGCAGTATTAAACAGAGTATCAAGAGGTAAAATAGAAGTATTTATAACATATGCCAATTATGGGATAAGTGGAAAAAATGTAGTCCTTAATAAAGAATTAGCAAAATTATACATAAAAGAATTAGCAGAACTTGCCGAAGAAGCAGATATACCAAGTGGACTTAGAGCAACAGAAATTTCAAAAATGCCAGATGTACTAAATGTACAAATGGAAGAAGAAAGTTTAGAAATGATTTGGTCAGAACTTTCAGAGTGCTTAGAAACAGCAATTGACAACTTTATAGACATGAGAAGCATTGAAGGAAATAAAATAAAGCAGGATTTGGAAAAAAGATTACAAAATATTCAAGAAGATGTTGATAAAATTTCTGAACTTTCTACTGGACTTGTAGAAGAATATGTAGTAAAATTAGAAGAGAGAATTAAAGAATTACTAAAAATTGATGTAGTAGACAAAGATAGACTAGCACAAGAAATAGTTATATATTCTGACAAATGTTCTACAGAAGAGGAATTAACTAGATTAAAAAGTCATATATTCCAATTCAAAAATTTAATAGAGCAAGATGAATCAAATGGAAAAAAACTTGATTTCTTAATGCAAGAAATGAACAGAGAAACAAACACTATTGGTTCAAAGTCAGGTAAACTAGAAATAACTAACTTAGTAATTGAAATGAAAACTATATTAGAGGACATAAGGGAACAAATTCAAAATATTGAATAAAAGGAGGCTTTTATGCAATTAATAAATATAGGTTTTGGAAATGTTGTATCATCTGACAGAATAGTAGCAATTGTAAGCCCGGAATCTGCACCAATAAAAAGGTTAGTGCAAGATGCAAAAGATAGTGGAAGGGCAATTGATGCTACATGTGGCAGGAGAACAAGAGCGGTAATAGTAACAGACTCAAATCATGTAGTATTATCAGCGGTTCAACCAGAAACAGTAGCAGGAAGGTTTGAAGATGATTCAAACAAAATAGAAAACGAATAGAAAGAAGGAAAAAATATGTTAGTAAAACCAACTGTATTAGAATTATTAAAAAAGGTAGATAATCGTTTTAGATTAGTAACTATTACTTCAAAAAGAGCTAGACAAATAGCAGAAGGAAGTACACCTTTAACTCAAAAAAATGAACCATCACCAGTATCACTTGCTGCTGACGAAATAGCAGAAGGTAAGGTGAAACCATGTTAGTATTATTGTCAGGAGTATCAGGTGCTGGAAAAGACACAATAAAAAAAGAGCTAATAGCTAAAATGGAAAATGTTGAATCATTACCATCATATACTGACAGAGCACCAAGAGAAAATGATGTACCTGGCAAAACATATAATTTTGTTACAACACAAGAATTTGAAAATATGATTGAAAATGGAGAATTATATGAATACTCAGCACATCATAACCACTATTATGGTACATCAAAAAAACTATTAAATGAAAAAATTCAAAATGGTAAAATTATTGTAAAAGATATCGAAGTAAATGGTGTTGAGAACTTGGTAAAATTATTAGGTAATGATACAAAAATTGTAACAATATTTTTAAAAGTTCCAAAAGAAGAGTTAAGAAGGCGTTTGGAAAATCGAATAGATAAACCAAGTTTAAAAGACATTGAATTACGCTTAAATCGTTTACAATACGAAGAATCTAAAATAGGAATATATGATTACGTAATAAAAAATAATAACTTAGAAAAAACAGTTAATATCATAATGGAAATTATAAAAAGTGAATATAATATGGCGGAAGCAGAGTTTTAAACTTTGCTTTTTGTCTTAAAATAAAAGAGTGAATATGATAGCAGAAGTAATATTAAATAGTAATGCAAAGCAATTAAATAAAGTATTTGATTATAAAATACCAGACCAACTAGCACCTGAAATAAAATTAGGTGCTAGAGTTCGTGTACCTTTTTCAAATAGAAAGGAATTAGACGAAGGTTTTGTAGTTAATATTAAAGAAACTTCTGAATATAAAGTAAAAGAAATTATTGATGTAAATGGAAACTATTTAGACGAAAAAAGTATAAAACTTGCAAATTGGATGGCTAAAAGATATTTTTGCAATATATCAGACTGCATAAAACTAATGTTGCCACCGGGAACTACTGCAAAAGTAGTGGAGAATAGAGTAAAAGAAAAAAATGCAAACTTTGTATATCTAAAAAAAGATGTAGAACAAATACAACAAGAAATAGATAGCAAAATCATTAAATCAGATAAACAAATAAGAGCATTGGAATTTTTAATAGACAATGAAGGCGTAATAATATCAGACCTAGAAACATTTGCAGATGTAAGCAAAGCTGTACTAAATACATTACAAAAAAATGGATATATAGAGATAGTGGAAAAACAAGTAGAAAGAAATCCATTTTTACATAAGGAAATAAACAGAGATAAGCCACTTCAACTAAATGATGAACAGAGTCAAGCATATAATGCAGTAGCAGATGCAATAGATGACCAATTTAATTCTGAATTTTTATTATTTGGAGTAACTGGCTCAGGAAAAACAGAAATATATTTACAACTAATAGACAAAGTGCTAAACTTGGGAAAGTCAAGCTTGATGTTGGTTCCAGAAATATCATTAACACCACAAACTGTGAATAGGTTTATAGCACGTTTTGGAGAAGAAAACATTGCAGTATTACATAGTAAACTTTCAGTAGGAGAAAGATATGATCAATGGAACAAAATAAAAAGAGGAGAGGCTAAAATTGTAATAGGAGCACGTTCGGCAATATTTGCTCCAATGCAAGATTTAGGTTTGATCATTATAGATGAAGAGCATGATCAATCATATAAATCTGAAACAACACCCAAATATCATACTAGAGAAATTGCTAGATATTTGGCAAAAGAAAATAGTATATGCTTAGTAGAAGGAAGTGCCACACCTGATTTAGATACATATTATAAAGCACAAAGAGGAGAAATAGAACTACTAAAATTAACCCAAAGAGCTAATAATGCAAAACTTCCTAATATAGAAATAGTAGATTTAAGGCATGAACTAGAACAAGGCAACAAATCTATGATTAGTGGAAAGTTGCATCAAGCAATAAAAGAAAACCTACAGAACCATAAACAAACAATACTATTTTTAAATCGTAGAGGATTTTCAACCTTTGTAATGTGTAGAGACTGTGGACATACCATAAAATGTAAAAATTGTGATATTACATTAACATATCATGCAAGTAACAAAAAGCTAAAATGCCATTATTGTGGGTATGAAGAAGAGGTTATAAAAGAATGCCCAGAATGTCATAGTAAAAATATTAGATATTTTGGGGCAGGAACTCAAAAACTGGAAGAACAAATAAACTTACTATTTCCAGAAGCAACAACTATACGTATGGATGTGGACACAGTAACTAAAAAAAATTCACATGAAGAAATATTAAACAAGTTTAAGAACGAAAACATAGATATTTTAATAGGAACACAAATGGTAGTAAAAGGACACCATTTTCCAAATGTTACTTTAGTAGGAGTTATTGCAGCAGATAGTAGTTTAAACATAGATGACTTTAGAGCAACGGAAAGAACATTCCAAATACTAACGCAGGTGGCAGGCAGAGCTGGTAGAGAAGAAATACAAGGCAGAGTAATAATACAAACATATAACCCTGATAACTTTAGTATAGAATGTGCTAAAAAGCAAGATTACCAATTGTTTTATGATACAGAGATTATGTTAAGAAAACAATTGAAATATCCACCATTTTGCGATATAATAGTAGTTGGTGTTAGTTCAGAAAATCAAATGTCAGCATGTAAAATAACAGAGCAATTACACAAATACCTAAAAAACAGAGTAATTACTGAGAATTTAGGAATAATGTTATATAAGGGAATGCCAGCACCAGTTGACAAAATAAAAAACAAGTATCGTTTTCGTATAATTATTAAATGTAAATTTGATAACGAAACCATCAATGTAATAAACGATATGTTGAATGAATATGGACAAACCAAAGAAGGAAAAAGTGGAAGTGTTAGATTAAGTATTGATTTGAATCCTAATAATTGGCTGTAATTTTTAAAATAATCAGTATCTTGCTTTGTCAAAGTGCATTAAAAACGCGGTTGCTACTGCATACTGACGCTGTAACAGGCAGAGCCTTAACAGCCTCAGCAACATACAAATGTATGCGCCCTTGCCTTTTTAATACACTTTTCCGCGCAATATACTAATTCTTTTAAAAATTTACATTTGAACTAAATAGGAGAGATAAAATTAGAATAGGGGGAAAATGACTTTGGCAATAAGAATAATAAGACAAACAACAGATGAAATACTAAGAAAAAAATCAAGAGAAGTAGAAATAGTTGACGATAAAATAAGAGAAATATTAGATGATATGGTTGAAACTATGCATAGATATGATGGAGTAGGTTTAGCAGCTCCACAAATAGGAATATTAAAAAGACTTGTTGTAATTGATTTGTATAATGAAAAAGGACCAATTAAATTAGTAAATCCTAAAATAGTAAAATCAAAAGGAAAACAAGAGGTAGAGGAAGGTTGCCTAAGTTTTCCAAATCAGTTTGGGAAAGTAATAAGACCAGAAAAAGTTGTAATGGAAGCCTTAAACGAAAATGGAGAGAAAATAAAAATAGAAGGAGAAGGCTTGTTGGCACAAGCTATAGCTCACGAAATAGACCATTTAGAAGGAATACTATTTATAGACAAAGTTATTCCAGGCACACTAGAATATTCAACACCAGAAGAACAAAAATAGGAGGAATGTAAATGCTTAATATTATATTTATGGGAACACCAGATTTTGCAAAAGAAAGCCTTAAATGCTTAGTAGAAGCAAAACATAACATATTAGCAGTTGTAACAAATCCAGACAAACCTCAAGGCAGAGGAATGAAAATGATAGCATCACCAGTAAAACAATATGCTTTAGAAAATGGTTTAAAAATATATCAACCTGAAAAAGTAAGAAACAACACAGAGTTTATAGAGCAAATGAAAGCATTAAAACCAGATATAATATGTGTTGTAGCATATGGAAAAATATTGCCACAAGAATTACTAAATATTCCAAAACTAGGATGCATAAATGTACATGGCTCATTATTACCTAAATACAGAGGAGCAGCACCAATACAATGGGCAGTTTTAAATGGAGATAAAACAACAGGAATTACCACAATGTATATGGATACAGGAATGGATACAGGTGATATGATTTTAAAACAAGAAGTAGAAATAGGAGAAGATGAAACAACAGGAGAGCTTTGGAATAGACTAACAAAAATTGGAGGAGAACTATTAGTAAAAACAGTTAATCTGATAGAACAAGAAAAAGCACCAAGAGAAAAACAAGGAGAAGACTTTACAATGGCCCCAATGCTTAACAAAGAAATGGCAAAAATAGACTGGAAAAACCAAACAGCAAAACAAATAAAAAATCTAATAAGAGGATTAAACCCAATAATGGGAGCATATACATTTTTAGATGGTAAAAAACTAAAATTTTGGAAAGCAAAATTAATGTCTGAACAAGAAATATTAAATGCTTTTCCTGAATTAAAAGAATATGAATATAAATTAAATGACTTAGAAGCAGGAACAATATTATTTACTAATCCAAAACAAGGATTATTTATTAAAGCAAAAGAAGGAATATTACAAATACTTGAAATACAAGCAGAAAATGCAAAAAAAATGGGAGTAGCAGATTTTCTAAGAGGAAACAGTATACAAGCAGGTAGTATTTTAGAATAGGAGAGTACAATGGAAATTATAATAGGAGAAACATCAGGATTTTGTGGGGGAATAACAAATGCAGTTAATAAAACTATAGAATTTGCAAAAAATAAAAATGGAGAAACAACTTATTGCTTAGGAGATTTAGCACATAACCCTGTTGTAATGAAGCAATTAAAAGACCTAGGAGTTAAAGTAATAAGTGACTTATCGGAAGTTGAAAAACCAAATGGAAAACAAGTAATTATTCGTGCACATGGTGTAACTAAGAGCATATATGAACAAGCAAAAAAATTAGGAATAGAACTAATTGATTTGACTTGTCCAAAGGTTTTAAATATACATAAAATTGCAGAAGAGTATTCAAAAAATGGATATTATATAATTTTCATAGGAGAAAAAGGACATCCAGAAGTAATTGGAACAGAAAGCTTTTGTGGAACAGAATATAAAACAGTAGAAAATGAACAAGAGCTAAATGAAGTGTTATCAAACATAAAAAGTGATAAAATACTTGTAATAGCACAAACAACATTTAATTTAGAAAAATTCAATAAGTTTTGCAATACTGTACAAGAAAAATTTCCAGAGGCAATTATAAAAAACACAGTATGTAATGCTACCAGAAGAAGACAACAAGAAACGCAAGAACTAGCTACTAAAGTAGAATATATGATAATAATAGGTGGTAAAAAAAGCTCAAATACAAACAAGTTATACAACATTGCATGCGAAAAATGTAAAAATGCAATAATGATCGAGGGCGCAGAAGAATTGACACAAGAACAATTACAAGAAATACACAAGTATAACAAAATTGGAATAATGGCAGGAGCATCAACACCACAGCAAAGTATATACAAGGTTAAAGAAAAGCTAGAAATGTAAAATTTGTGTGAAAAATATTAACAGAAAGCATTATGTCGTGTATAATATAGGACATAATGCTTTTTTAGAGAGGAAGAAAATTAAATGCTTAAAATATTAAAAAACTTAAAACAGTCATGGGTAGCAATAGCTATAATCATTATATTACTCACAATTCAGGCATATGCAGACTTAGCACTACCTGATTACATAACAAGAATTGTAAACAATGGAATAACAGAAGCAATAGTTGATCCAAATAACTATCAAAGCCAATATATATGGATAGAAGGACTAAAAATGTTAGCTATAGCAGCAGTTAGTATGGCATGTGGAATTACAGTAATGTTTTTATCATCTCGTGTTGGAGCTAAAATTGGAAAAACTTTAAGAGAAAAAATATTTAAAAAAATATTAGGATTTTCAATTAGCGAATTTAAAGAATTTTCAACATCATCTTTAATAACTCGTAGCACAAACGATATTCAGCAAATACAAAATGTAGTATCAATGATGTTTAGAATAATTATTTATGCTCCTATAATTGGTATAGGTGGATTATTTAAAGTTATAGCTTTAAAACAAAATCCAATGGCATGGATAATAGGAGTGGCTCTTGGTTCAGTATTGCTAATTGTATTATTGCTATTTGTTGTAGCAATGCCAAAATTTAAAAAGATGCAGGAACTAGTTGATAAGCTAAACTTAGTATCAAGAGAAATGCTTACAGGTATACCAGTAATTAGAGCTTTTAATACAGAGAAAAAAGAAGAAGCAAGATTTGAAAAAGCAAATAAAAACCTAATGAAAAACTTTATGTTTGTAAACAATGCTATGAACTTAATGATGCCATTTTTAATGCTTGTAATGAACTTAGTTTCCTTACTAATAATTTGGGTAGGAGCAAAAAATGTAGATATAAATGTAATTCAAGTTGGAGATATTATGGCATTTATACAATATACAATGCAAATTGTAATGGCATTTTTAATGATATCTATGCTATCAATTATGCTTCCAAGAGCAAGTGTATCTGCAAAACGTATAAATGAAGTATTAGAAAAAGAAAATAGTATAAAAGACCCAGAAAATCCAAAACATTTTGATGAGAGCAAAAAAGGAATAGTAGAATTTAAAAATGTTACTTTTCAATATCCTGATGCAGATGAACCAATATTATGTGATATTGACTTTACAGCAGAACCAGGAAAAACCACAGCAATTATAGGAAGCACAGGAAGCGGTAAATCTACAGTTGTAAATTTAATTCCTCGTTTTTATGATGTCACAAAAGGTGAAATACTAATTGACGGAGTAAATATTAAAGATGTTACTCAAAAAGAATTAAGAGGTGTAATAGGATTTGTACCGCAAAAAGGAGTTCTATTCTCTGGCACAATAGAAAGTAATATAAAATACAGTGATGAAAATATGTCAGATGACCAAATGAAACTATCAGCAGAAATAGCACAAGCAACAGAATTTATTGATAATAAAAAAGATAAATATAAATCTGAAATTGCACAAGGTGGAAGTAATGTATCTGGTGGACAAAAACAACGTTTATCCATTGCAAGAGCAGTTGCAAAAGATCCAGAAATATTTGTTTTTGATGATAGCTTTTCAGCACTTGACTATAAAACTGATGCAAAATTAAGAGAAACATTAATGAAAAAGACACAAAATAAAACAGTAATTATAGTTGCACAAAGAATAAACACAGTTTTAAATGCAGAACAAATAATTGTGCTAGACGACGGAAAAATTGCAGGAAAAGGAACTCATAAAGAACTTATGCAAAATTGTGAAGTATATAAACAAATTGCATTATCACAACTTTCAGCAGAAGAGCTAGAATAGAAAGGAATAAGAAATGAAAGGAAATAAAAATCCAAATAAGCAAATAGAAAAAGCAAAAGACTTCAAAGGTACTACAAAGAAAATATTCAAAAAATATTTACTTGACTATAAATGGCAATTACTAATAGTGCTAATATTTGCAATAGGAAGTACGGTATTTACAATAGTAGGACCAAAAATTTCTGGAAATGCAACAACAGAAATTTTTAATGGATTAGTAAATAAAATGTCAGGTACAGGTGGAATTGACTTTGCAAAAATAGCAAGTATTTTGCTTATCTTAGTTGTACTATATATTATAAGTATGATATTTACAGCAATACAAAGTTTTGTAATGACAAATGTATCACAAAAACTAACATATAGATTAAGAAATGAAGTAGCACAAAAAATTAATCATTTGCCAATGAAATATTTTGACAAAAAAACAAATGGTGAAGTGTTATCAATAATAACAAACGATATAGATACATTTTCACAAAACATGAACCAAAGTATAACATCAATAATTACAGCAGTGTGCACACTTATAGGTATATTTATTATGATGCTAACAATAAGTATTAGTATGACATTGGTATCACTTGCAATAATACCAATTGCAGTAATATTAGTAAAATTTATAGTAAACAAATCACAAAAATACTTTAAACAGCAACAAGACTATTTAGGACATGTAAATGGTCAAGTAGAAGAAATATATAGTGGACACACAATAGTAAAAGTATTTAACAGAGAAAATGAAGAAACAGAAGCTTTTGAAAAATTAAATGATAAATTATATAGTTCAGGTTGGAAATCACATTTTATGTCAGGATTAATGTACCCAATTATGCAATTTGCAGGAAATGTGGGTTATGTTGGAATAGCAGTTTTAGGTGGATATTTAGCAGTACAAGGGAAAATAACAGTTGGTAATATACAATCATTTATACAGTATGACAAACAATTTACAAGACCAATAAATGAAATTGCACAAATTTCAAGTATGTTACAAGCGATGATAGCAGCTTCTGAAAGAATATTAGAGTTCCTAGAAGAACCAGAAGAAGAACAAGACCAAGAAAATGCTATATCAACAGAGGGTATAAAAGGCAATGTAACATTTGACCATGTACAATTTGGATATAATGAAGACAAAGTTATAATACATGACTTTAATGAAACTGTAAAAGATGGACAAAAAATTGCAATTGTTGGTCCAACTGGTGCAGGTAAAACTACAATAGTAAAACTTTTAATGAGATTTTATGATGTAAATAAAGGTGCGATATTAATAGATGGACATAATATACAAGAATTTAAACGTGGCGATTTAAGAAAAGTATTTGGAATGGTGCTTCAAGATACATGGCTATTTGGAGGTACAATTAAAGAAAATATCAAATATGGAAAGCCTGATGCAACAGACGAAGAAGTAATAGAAGCAGCAAAAGCAGCACATGTTCATCACTTTATACAAACATTGCCAAAAGGATATGATATGGTAATTGATGAAGAATCAAACAATATATCACAGGGGCAAAAACAGTTATTAACAATAGCAAGAGTTATATTAACAAACCCAGAAATATTAATATTGGACGAAGCTACAAGTTCAATAGATACAAGAACAGAAGAACAAATACAATCAGCTATGGATAACCTAATGAAAGGAAGAACAAGCTTTATAATAGCACATAGATTATCTACAATAAAAAATGCAGACTTAATATTAGTAATGAATGAAGGAGACATTATAGAACAAGGAACACATGAAGAATTGCTAGAAAAAGGAGGCTTTTATGCTAACCTATACAACTCACAATTCCAAGATTGTGAAGACGAAGCAGTATAAAAAAGAGGAAAATTATGAAACAAAAAACTAAAATATTTAAAATAATATTGTTGGCAGTAGTAATAGCAATAATGGTAGCAGTTACAATATATTTGATACCAACTTTTAAAGAACTTTCAAGTGAAGCAGGACAGCAAGCATTTAAGCAAAAGGTAAATAATTCTGGATTTATTGGATTTTTAATGTTATTTGGACTTCAATTTGCACAAATATTTTTATTTATAATACCGGGAGAGCCAATAGAAATATTAGCAGGTTTATGTTATGGAGGTTTATGGGGAACAGCATTTATAATGCTTTCTGCGGCTATAATTTCAGCATTTATATATTTACTAGTTCATAAACTTGGAAGAGAATTTATATATGAATTTGTAAAACCAGAAAAGATAGAAAAAATAGAAAAAAGTAAATTATTTCAAGATCCTCAAACAATTAGATACATACTTTTTATATTATTCTTTATACCAGGAACACCAAAAGATTTACTAACATATATAGCAGCATTACTACCAATAAAACCAACAGAATTTATACTGATATCAACATTAGCAAGATTTCCATCAGTAATATCTTCAACATTAGCTGGAGCAAGCTTACTAAAAGGAAACTGGAAACTAAGCTTAATTATATATGGTGTAACATTTGCAATAGTTGCAGTTGTAGTATTGATAATGAGAAAACTTGATAAAAACAAGATAACAGACGAAGCAATAAGAACAATACAATAAAAGCTAGTGAGGTTTTAACCTCATTAGCTTTTACTTATATATATTACATCTATGTCCAATTTCTAATACTAATATTATTAGTTCACTATCTTTTATTTCACATATTAGTCTATAATCGCCAATACGATAACGCCACAGACCTGATTTGTTCTCAACTAATCCCTTACCATGAATACGAGGATCATCACAATTTACTAAATTTTTTTCGATCCAACCAATTATTAAAGAACTGGTATATTTATCTAATTTTTTCAAATACTTTTTAGCTTTTTCTGAAAACACTATTTTATATTTCAATCTAAATCAAGCTCCTTTTTTACTTCTTCAAGAGTATATGTTTTAGGATTAAGTTCATATTCTTCTACAGCTTTTTCATAACAAGTTAAATCATATTCGTCTTCTATTTTTTCAAGTAATGCAGTTCTTATTAAATCTGACAAAGAAATATTGTGCATTTCTGCATATGCTTTTATAAGTTTTGTATCTTCTTCATTTAATCTAACTGATATAGTCATTTTTCTCTCCTCCTTATGTAATACATTGTAATACAAAATACTTTAATTGTCAATACTATTATTGATATTTATAAAATATTTTATGCAAAATTAAATTAGAGTTTGACAATAACGAGTAAAAAGCGTATAATACTTGTATTGAATATAAATGCGATGAAAAAGAAAAAGTATGCATTTCTTATTTTTAGAGAGTTGAGTTAGGTGAAAGTCAACATTAAGAAACATATGGGGAGCTTTGGAGCATATTAAATAAAGTGGATTAGTATAAACTAATCAAATAGGGTGGAACCGCGGAAAAAAACTTTCGTCCCTAGCAATAAGAGCTAGGAATGAAAGTTTTTTTGATTTCTAGCAAGTGTGCCAATGCGGACGGAGAATTTTGGCACATTTCATAACTTTAATTTAAATAAATTGTTTCAATAATTAAAATGTGCCAAAATTCTCCGTCCATATTGGCACACTTGAGTAAAAAGGAGGAATTTTTATGTCAGAATTAACAATGGAAAAATTAGTAGCATTGTGCAAATCAAGAGGATTTGTTTACCCAGGATCAGAAATTTATGGAGGTCTAGCTAATGCTTGGGACTACGGCCCTTTAGGAGTAGAACTAAAAAACAATGTAAAAAAAGCATGGATGAAAAAATTTGTGCAAGAAAGCAAATATAATGTAGGATTAGATGCAGCAATACTAATGAACCCTAAAACATGGGTAGCTTCTGGTCACGTAGGTGGTTTTAGTGATCCACTAATAGATTGTAAAAACTGTAAAACAAGACATAGAGCAGATAAACTAATTGAAGACTGGGCTCATGAAAACAATAAAGATATGGTTGCAGATGGTATGACAGATGAAGAAATGATTAACTTCATAAAAGAGAATAATATTGTATGCCCTAAATGCGGAGAACAAAACTTTACACCAATTAGAAAATTTAACTTAATGTATAAAACATATCAAGGTGTTACAGAAGATAGCAGTTCAGAAATTTACCTAAGACCAGAAACAGCACAAGGTATATTTGTAAACTTTAAAAATGTACTAAGAACAACAAGAAGAAAACTACCAATGGGAATTGGTCAAGTTGGTAAATCATTTAGAAATGAAATTACACCAGGTAACTTCATATTTAGAATTCGTGAATTTGAACAAATGGAACTTGAATTTTTCTGTAAACCAGGAACAGACATGGAATGGTTTGAATATTGGAGAGCATTCTGTAAAAATTGGTTATTAAGCTTAGGAATGAAAGAAGAAAAAATAAGATTAAGAGACCACAGCCCAGAAGAATTATGCTTCTATAGCAAAGGAACAACAGATATTGAATATGCATTTCCATTTGGATGGGGTGAATTATGGGGCATTGCAGACAGAACAGATTATGACTTAAAACAACATGCTCAATATTCAGGAGAAGACTTTACATACCTAGATCAAGAAACAGGAGAAAAATTTGTGCCATATTGTGTTGAACCATCACTAGGCTGTGACCGTGTAACATTAGCATTCTTATGTAATGCTTATGAAGAACAAGAAATTGCAGAAGGAGATGTAAGAACAGTATTACATTTACACCCAGCCTTAGCGCCATATAAAGTAGCTATACTTCCACTTTCTAAAAAGTTAAGTGAAAAAGCAGAAGAAGTATATGCAAAATTATCTAAAAACTTTATGTGTGACTATGATGAAGCAGGAAGCATTGGCAAACGTTATAGAAGAGAAGACGAAATAGGAACACCATATTGTGTAACTATTGACTTTGACACATTGGAGGATGAATGCGTTACAATTAGAGAAAGAGATACAATGGAGCAAATAAGAATAAAAATTGATGAACTAGAAAATTGGCTTAACGAAAAAATAAATTTTTAAAAAGTTAAATAATAATACTTTTTTAGGAGAAAACAATGGGAAACATTATATATATATTAAAAAGATTGAAAACAATGGATAAAAAGGCAATGATTGAAAAAATAAATTCAATACATGACAAAACAAAAATGTCAAAATTAAAAATATTCTTGGATATGCAAAAATGTGCAAGGCATTACGGCGCAGGATATATGGATTATGATTTATTTGAAATGTATAATTTAACAGATGAACAAAGAGATACATATTTAACTAGAGGGAGAAATAATAATTTTGTAACTAAATATTGTGATATGGAAGTATTACATTATTTTGAAAACAAAGACGAATTTAATACTACTTTTAATAAATATTTAAAAAGAGACTGGATAAAAGTAAAAGGAACCTCAAAGGATGAAGTTATAAAATTTTTAAAAAAACATTCTACATTTATGGCAAAACCAATTGATGGGGGATGCGGAAAAGGAATAGAAAAAATTAATACATCAGACTTTAATAATTTAGAAGAATTATATAATTACTTGAATAAAGAAGAACATAATTTTGAACTAGAAGAGGTTATAAAGCAACATCAAGATGTTGCTAAAATATATCCAAATTCAATAAATACCGTAAGAATAGTAACAGTAGTTACAACAGAAGATGGACAATCAATTTTAACAATACCAAAAGAACAAAGAAAAAATATAAAGTTAGAACCACATATAATATGTGCATATTTTAGAATTGGAAATAATGGAAAGTGTGTAGATAATTTTAATAGTGGTGGAATGGTAGCACCAGTTGACGAAAAAACAGGAGTAGTAACACAAGTTGCAATAGATAAACAAAAAAATGTATATGAAAAGCATCCTCAAACAGGAGAAACAATAAAAGGGTTTAAGTTTCCATATTGGAATGAAGCAATTGAACTTTGTAAAAAAGCATGCCAAGAAATACCAGAAATGGGTTATGTAGGTTGGGATGTAGCCTTTACACCAGATGGTCCTTTATTTGTTGAAGCAAATGAGTTCCCACGGACACGACATATATCAATTACCAGTACACACACCAGAAAAAATAGGAATGATGCCAAAATTCAACTTTTCAAAAAAATAAATAGATGAAAAAGTAAAGAAAAATATGTTAATTTTCTTTACTTTTTTTGTTTTTACATATATAATAGAAATGCTATAAGCACATAATAAGTTTATAACAATAAAATTTTAAGGAGGTTCTTTATGAGTCAAAAATATGTTTACTTATTTAAAGAAGGAAACGCAAATATGCGTGAACTACTTGGAGGAAAGGGAGCTAACCTAGCTGAAATGACTAATTTAGGGTTACCAATTCCACAAGGATTTACAGTTACAACAGAAGCTTGTACAAAATATTATGAAGATGGAAAAACAATTTCACAAGAAATTCAAGACCAAATTTTTGAAGCATTAAAAAAATTAGAAGAAATACAAGGTAAAAAATTTGGAGATAATAGTGATCCATTATTAGTATCAGTAAGAAGTGGTGCTAGAGCATCAATGCCAGGAATGATGGATACAATATTAAATTTAGGATTAAATGATATTGCAGTTGAAGGATTTGCAACAAAAACAGGAAATCCTAGATTCGCATATGATTCATATAGAAGATTTATTCAAATGTATTCAGATGTTGTTATGGAAGTTCCAAAATCATATTTTGAAAAAATCATAGATGAAATCAAAGAAGAAAAAGGAATTCACTTTGATACAGAATTAACAACAGAAGATTTAAAAGAATTAGTAAAAAGATTTAAAGCTATATACAAAGAAAACATGAATGGAGAAGAATTCCCACAAGACCCATCAGAACAATTAATGGGAGCAGTTAAAGCTGTATTTAGAAGCTGGGATAATCCAAGAGCTATAGTTTATAGAAGAATGAATGATATACCAGGAGACTGGGGAACAGCTGTAAATGTACAAGCTATGGTATTTGGTAATATGGGAGAAACATCAGGAACAGGTGTTGCATTTACAAGAAATCCAGCAACAGGTGAAAAAGGTATTTATGGTGAATACTTAATTAATGCACAAGGTGAAGATGTTGTTGCAGGTGTTAGAACACCACAACCTATTAAAAAACTTGAAGAAGACTTACCAGAATGTTATAAAGAATTTATGGAATTAGCACAAAAACTTGAAAATCACTATCGTGATATGCAAGATATGGAATTTACAATTCAAGAAGGAAAATTATATTTTTTACAAACAAGAAATGGAAAAAGAACAGCATCAGCTGCTATCCAAATTGCTTGTGATTTAGTTGATGAAGGAATGATTGACGAAAAAGAAGCTGTATTAAGAATAGATGCAAAATCTTTAGATCAATTATTACATCCAACATTTGATAAAGATAGTTTAAAAGCAGGAGAAGTTATAGGACAAGCTTTACCAGCATCACCAGGTGCAGCAGCAGGTAAAGTAGTGTTTACTGCAGAAGAAGCTAAAGAACTTGGAAAAGGTGGAAAAGGCGAAAGAATTATACTAGTTCGTTTAGAAACAACACCAGAAGATATTGAAGGTATGGTTGCAGCACAAGGTATTTTAACAGTTCGTGGTGGTATGACATCACATGCAGCTGTTGTTGCAAGAGGTATGGGAACATGCTGTATATCAGGATGTGGAGAAATAAAAATAAATGAAGAAGCTAAACAATTTGAACTTGGAGGATATACCTTCCATGAAGGAGATTATATTTCTTTAGATGGAACAACAGGAAAAATTTACAAAGGTGATATTAAAACAGTAGAAGCTAGTGTTAGTGGAAACTTTGGCAGAATAATGGGATGGGCAGATAAATATAGAACATTAAAAGTTAGAACAAATGCAGACAACCCAAGAGATACAAAAAATGCTGTTCATCTAGGAGCAGAAGGTATTGGTCTTTGCCGTACAGAGCATATGTTCTTTGAAGAAGACAGAATACCAAAAATTAGAAAAATGATTTTATCTGAAACAGTTGAAGCTCGTGAAGCAGCTTTAAATGAATTAATACCATTCCAAAAAGGTGATTTTAAAGCAATGTACAAAGAATTAAAAGGTTTACCAATGACTGTACGTTACTTAGACCCACCACTACATGAGTTCTTACCAACAGCTGAAGAAGATATAATTGCATTAGCTAATGATATGGGAGTTACAGTAGAGCATTTAAAAAATAAATGTGCTGAACTACATGAATTCAACCCAATGATGGGACACAGAGGATGCCGTTTAGCAGTAACATATCCAGAAATAGCAAAAATGCAAACAAGAGCATTAATGGAAGCAGCTATTGAAGTTAAACAAGAAGATGGATATGACATAGTTCCAGAAATAATGATTCCATTAGTTGGAGAAAAGAAAGAATTAAAATTTGTTAAAGATATAGTAGTAGAAGTTGCAGAGCAAGTTAAAAAGGAAAAAGGCTCAGATATGAAATATCACATTGGTACAATGATTGAAATACCAAGAGCTGCATTATTAGCAAATGAAATAGCTGAAGAAGCTGAATTCTTCTCATTTGGAACAAACGACTTAACACAAATGACATTTGGTTTCAGCCGTGATGATGCAGGAAAATTCTTAGATTCATACTACAAAACAAAAATTTATGAATCAGATCCATTTGCAAAACTAGACCAAAAAGGTGTAGGACAACTTGTAAAAATGGCTGTTGAAAAAGGAAGAGAAACAAGACCAGACATTAAATTAGGAATCTGTGGAGAACATGGTGGAGAGCCATCAAGTGTTGAATTCTGCCATAATGTAGGATTAACATATGTATCATGCTCACCATTTAGAGTTCCAATTGCAAGACTAGCAGCAGCACAAGCAGCTATAAAAAATCCTAGATAAATAAATTGAAAGATGCTATAAAACAACATAGCATCTTTTTTCTTTTTTTATGCAAAAAACTTGAAATATATCTAGTATGTAGTATATAATCTTAAATGAGAATAATTAAAAAGGAGACAAAATTGGCACAAACAAAACAAAAGAGCAATTCATTTATGAAAAATGTTTTAATCCTAATGTTTGCACAAATAATGGTAAAAGTACTAGGATTAGTATATAAATTTATAATAACTAATTTTGAAGGATTTGGGGACATAGGGCTAGGATATTATTCATCAGGATATCAAATATATTCATTATTACTAGCATTATCATCTATAGGTATACCAAGTGTTATTGCAAAATTGGTTTCAGAAAGAGTAGCAGTAGGGGATAACAAAGGAGCACAAAGAGTATTTAAAATATGTATGGTATTATTTGTAGGTGTAGGAGCAATACTATCATTATTGTTATACTTTGGGGCAAGCTACATTGCAACAACTATATATAATGTACCAGACACACAATTTGTTATGAAAGTATTAGCACCTGCAATAGTATTTGTGTCAGCATCAGCAGTACTTAGGGGATATTTTGCAGGGCAAAATAATATGAAACCAACAAGCTATTCTCAAATAATTGAACAACTTTTAAACTGTATACTATCAATTGTTTTTGTATATTCATTACTAGGAAAAGACGCATATATTATGGCAGCAGGTGGAAATTTATCTACAACAGTCGCTATAATACTAACTTTTATATATTTAATAGCATATTACAAAAAAAGAAAATTAAAAATAGACCCAAATCAAAAATCTGAAGAAGAAAACTTAACTGTAGGCCAGTTACTAAAAAAGATACTAATAATATCAGTACCAGTTACAGTTAGTTCAGTTATTTCTGTAATACATCCTCTTATAGATAGTGCAACAGTAAGTAGATGTATTCAAACAGCATTTTCTGGAATGTACCAAGCTAAAGAACAATTGGAATTAATTGCAATGAGTAAAACAGGAATATTATCAAAATTAGACACTTTAGTAAATCTACCAATAGCAGTAAATATAGCATTTTCAACAGCTTTGGTTCCAGTAATATCAGGTGCTATAGCTAAAAAAGATATGCAAACAGCATCAAAAAGAATGTCTTTTTCAGTATTTGCCTCATTATTAATAGTACTTCCTTGTGCTGCGGGATTTATATCACTTGCACAACCAATATTAAACCTAATTTATCCATCAGCAAATGACGGAGCAGAGTTATTAATGATGTATTCAATATCAATGATATTTATTGCATTAAACCAAACAATAAATGGAGGGCTGTATGGTTTAAATAAAACTTACATTCCGTTAATTGCAGTAATTACTGGAGCAGTAGTTAAGCTAATATTGAATATTATTTTAATAAGTAATCCTAATATTGAAATAATTGGTGCAGCTATTAGCTCAATAATATCCCAATCAATAGCATTTTCAATTTGTGCAATAGCATTAAATAAAAATATAAAACTAAATATAAATTTTGGCAGAACAATACTAATGCCAATACTTATATCAGCATTCATGGGAATATGTACGTATTTTATCAATCAAATATTAAATAATATAGTAGGAAACAGTTTAAGTACAATATTATCAATAATTGCAGGAGTAATAATCTATGTAGTTACAATATTGGTGTCAAAAATTCTAAAAAAAGAAGAAATTATGATGATACCATTTGGAACTAAAATTTATAATTTATTAACAACATTAAAGATATATAAAGAAATATAAAAAAAATGTATAAAACATTAAAGCGTAATTTTTTCTATAGAATTACGCTTTATTTTTGTGTTTGTTGGATATGGAGAAATTTGTTCTGTTCTATACAACAAATAATCAACACTAGTATTATAAAAATCAGCTAATTTAGAAAGTATTTCTAATGGAATATTTCGCCTGTTTAGTTCATAATAAGAATAAGCAACCTGAGAAATATTTAATATTTTACTTAAATCTTTTTGAGTTAAATCCCTATCTTCTCTTAAACTTTTAATCCTTGTATCCATATATAAACTCCTTATAAAATATATTTATTAGTACAATGTAACTGTATAAAAAATACAGTAGGGGTAATATTAAAACAATACCATATATATATTAAAATAAAACAAAATGTTATATTGACTTTTAAAACATATTGTTTTAAAATGTGTTGTATAAATATACAAAAAAGGAGAAATTATATGAAAAACACAAGAAAAAACAAAAAATACTTTAAGCAAAATGGTATTACATTAATAGCACTGGTTATCACAATTGTAGTGCTACTAATCTTAGCAGGAGTGAGCATCAACACACTATTTAGTGACAATGGAATAATTAAATCAGCCTCAAAATCAGGAACAAACTTTAAAATGCAAGCAGTAAA
>CAKOVG010000010.1 GCA_934121875.1 uncultured Clostridia bacterium | reverse complement strand
TTTTTAGGGCTAATTTCTGTAAAGTGATGCTTACCCATTGTCTTTCCAACAACATAAGCAAATATATCAGTGCCCCATGCTGTAAGAAATACAAACCAAATTAGTAATTTTCCATGTTCCAAGTTCTCATGAATTACAGAAATATACATTAAAAATATTACTATATAGAATATTCCAAAAAAGGTAACTGCTATATCTATTATATTAACTTTTAAATTTTTTATAATAACATATAAAAATAAAATGCACAAAGTTATTGGTAATAATAGTCCTATAGTTTTTACCGTCCATTCTTTTGGTAATACATGAATTATAGAAATCATTCCTGCTAGAACATAGCCTATCCATGTAATTGGATTTGCTTTTTCGCCTGTCCTAAATGCTTTATAAAATTCATGTAAACACATAATTGCTAGTATTGCTACCGCTACATCAACTACATATTTATTTCCTAAAATTAATATAATTGCTGCAACTGGAAACAAAACTAATCCTGATACAACTCTTTTTACATTCATATAAAAAATAACCTCTCTATTGTTTACTTTCCACCAAATTTACGATTTCTTTTTTCAAAAACTGATATTGCTTCAGCTAAATCTTGTTCTGAAAAATCTGGCCAATATTTTTGTACAAAATAAAATTCTGTATAAGCAAGTTGCCATAAAAGGAAATTGCTAAGTCTTTGTTCTCCACTTGTACGAATTAACAAGTCTGGTTCTAACTGTCCAGCAGTATATAGTGAATTTGAAATAGTTTGTTCGTTAATGTCTTCAACATTTATTTTATTTTCTTTTACATCTTCTGCTATTTTTCTAACTGCTCTTACTATCTCATCTCTTCCGCCATAGTTAAATGCAATATTCAACACTAAACCTGTATTATTCTTTGTTTTTTCTATTATTTTATGTATACTTTTTTGAAGTCCTGTATCTAAATCAGCAATATTTCCTAGCATATTAACTTTAATATTTTCAAAATCATCGCTACTTAAAAATTCTTCCAAATATTTTTGAAGTAAGATCATTAAAGCTCCAACTTCTTCTTTGGTTCTTTTCCAGTTTTCTGTTGAAAAAGCATATACTGTTAAATATTTTATACCAATTTTATTGGCATACTTAGCAATTTTTCTTAATGTTTCTGCTCCCTCTTTATGTCCTAATCTGTAATCTAGGTCTTTTTCTCTAGCCCATCTACGGTTTCCGTCCATTATAATTGCAATATGTTTTGGTAATAACTTTTCTTCCATATTTCTCCACCTTTTCTTAATTCTAAAAAGAATTAGTAGATTGCAAGGTATAGAATACTAAAAGTCAATAGCTCATAGCCACGTTTTTAATATTCTGTAACATAGCAAACTGCTGATTCTTTTTATAATTTATATGCTCATAATTTCCTTTTCTTTACTAGCCAACATACTGTCAATCTCTTCAACTTTTTTATCTGTTAACTTTTGAATTTCATTTTCTTCATTTTTTAAATCATCTTCTGTTATCTCAGATTTTTTTTGTAATTCTTTAGCTTCATCCATTGCCTCTCTTCTAATTGAACGAATTGCTACCCTAGCTTCTTCAGCTAATTTTTTTATATCTTTTACTATTTCTTTTCTTCTTTCTTCATTTAATTCAGGAAAGTTTAATCTTATTACTTTTCCATCATTATTTGGATTAATTCCTATATCAGATTTTAAAATTTCTTTTTCAATTTCTTTTAAAAGATTTATATCCCATGGTTGAATTAAAATCATTCTAGCTTCTGGTACAGAGATACCGGCTACTTGATTTATTGGTGTTGAAACACCATAATAGTCTACTGTAATTTTGTTTAATATTGCAGGATTTGCTCTACCTGCTCTTATTTCTGATAAATTTTCTTCAAAAACACTAATTGTTTTATTCATTTTTTCTTCATATACATTGTTTAACATAATTTTATCTCCTTATAATTTAATTTTTATTTCCAACAAAAGTGCCTACTTTTTCACCTTTGATTGCTTTTATCATATTTTCTGGTTCATCAATTGCAAATACTATAAGTGGTATATTATTGTCTTTGCATAAAGATATTGCTGTTGAATCCATTACTTTTAAATTTTTATTTAAAACATCCATATATGTAATTTCATCAAATTTAACTGCTTTTGGATTAAGTTTTGGATCATCTGAATATACTCCATCAATAGTTTTTCCTACTAATATTGCATCTGCTTCGATTTCTGCTGCTCTTAAAGCTGCTGCTGTATCAGTTGTAAAAAATGGACTTCCAGTTCCTCCACCAAAAATAACTACTTTTTTATTTGCTAAATGTTTATCAGCTTTTCTTTTTATATATTGCTCAGCAATAGTTCTCATTTCAACTGCTGTTTGAAGTCTAGCTGGAACTCCTTTAGCTTCTAATGTATCTTGTAAAGCTAAGCCATTCATACATGTAGCTAACATTCCCATATAGTCAGAGGTAGTTCTTTCCATATCATGACCATTTTTTCCTCTCCAAAAGTTCCCCCCGCCTACAACAATTGCCACTTCTGCACCTAAATCAACAAGTTCTTTTACACGGTCACAAACTTTTCCTATTGTTTCTGCATTTACTCCATGCTTTGTTTCTCCTGCAAGTGCTTCACCACTAAGCTTTAATAGTACTCTTTTATACTTTAATTCAGCCAATTATAAACACTCTCCTCAATATTAAATTTATATGTTATATTCTATCATAGATTATTTACTTTTACATCTTTTTTTTAAATTTTTTTAATAAATTTTGATTTTTTGTTAATACTAATCAAAAAGGTGATATAAATGAATCAAATTTTAGATAAAAATTATATAAGCAACAATATTAAAGTTGAATTTGGAAATGATATTTTTGAAATTTCTTATGAAGAAGATAAATTTAAATATAAATTACTGCAATATTTGAAGAAAAATAAATACAAATTGCAGTTTGTTTTTTCTAGCCTTATAGCTTTAGGAACTTGCTTTGTTATCATTTTTAAATATATTGATTCAAATAAAAAGGAAAAGTTCTCTAAAAACCTACTTAACAATTATAGCCTGACTACTTTATATCAAAACAATTCTTATAATGATTCTGCAGTAAACTCTGAAACTCCATTTGTTATCGGTATGATTAAAATTAATAAAATAGATTTGATTTATCCAATTTTATCTTATAGTAATGAAGATTTATTAAAAATGTCTGTATGCAGGTTCTCTGGTCCAATGCCTAATGAAATAGGAAATTTGTGTATAGTTGGTCATAATTATATTGATAATAGATTTTTTAGTAGACTTTCTGAACTTTCAAACGGAGATCATATTGATATTTATGATTTGAATGGAAGTCAAAATACTTATGAAGTATATGGTAGGTTTGAAGTTCGTGAAGATGATTTATCTTGTACATCTCAAAATACTTCAGGAAAAAAAATAGTTACTCTTATAACTTGTAACAACGCTAACAATTCAAAAAGATTAGTAATAAAATCAAAACAAGCAGACTAAATCTGCTTGTTATTCTTTAATTAAATATTTTTATAATTTTTAACTTTAACATACGCATATGTTGCTGATGCTATACAAATTGCTATAAACACAAATAGCATTGTACTTTCTGTTACACCTGTTTGAGGTAATTTTGAATCACCAGTTGTTGATGTATTGTTTAAAGAATTATTTGTTGATGGTTCATTATTAACTGCATTGTTTGTATTTTGTTGTTCATTATTATTGTTATTGTTATTAGTGTTATTCTCATCTATAATAGTCAGTTGTCCATTTCCAGTAGCTTTTACAACTGGTGCAACTAAAGTAACTAACATAACAATTGTGATAAGTACCAAAATAATTTTTTGTGTTTTCATAATATTCATTCTCCTTTTTCTTTAGATATTTATATTATTTGTATAATATAAAATATTATACATTTTCATTCATAAATATTTTACACTTCTATTTTATATTAGTCAAGTTTTTTATGCATTTTTTTGAAAATTTTTGTAATTTTTTGTTGTATTACACATTAAATCTAAATAAAACAACATCTCCATCCTGCATAATATATTCTTTTCCTTCTGAACGCATTAGTCCTTTTTCTTTAACAGCATTTATCGAACCTTCTTTTATTAAATCATTATAAGAAACTATTTCAGCACGAATAAATCCTCTTTCAATGTCACTGTGAATTTTTCCAGCTGCTTGTGGCGCTTTAGTTCCTTTTTTTATTGTCCAAGCTCTTACCTCTGGCTCTCCTGCTGTTAAAAACGACATTAATCCTAGCAAATCGTAACTTGCTTTTATTACTTTGTCTAAGCCAGACTCTTTAAGTCCTAATGCTTCTAACATTTCTTTTTCTTCTTCCTCATTAAGACTTGCCAACTCTTCTTCAATTTTTACGCAAAGTGCAATTACCTCTGCTCCTTGTTTTTCTGCATATTCTTTTACTAAGTTTACATTTTTATCATTTTCAGCATCATTTAATTGTTCCTCTGAAACATTTGCAACATAAAGTATTGGCTTCATTGTTAGTAAAAATGCATCCTTAATTATTACCTTTTCTTCTTCTGTAAAAGATAATGTTTGCGCTAATTTACCAGTTTCTAAAGCTTGTTTTATTTTTTCAAAAACATCAAGTTCATCTTGGTATTTTTTATCTGCTTTTATTTTCTTTTTTGCATTTTCAATTCTTTTGTCAACAGTTTCTATATCTGCAAATATAAGTTCTAGATTTATAGTCTCTATATCACGAATTGGATTTATACTTCCATCAACATGTACTATATTTGAATCTTCAAAGCATCTAACTACTTCAACAATGCTATCAACTTCGCGTATATGTGATAAAAATTTATTTCCTAGTCCTTCTCCATGACTTGCACCTTTTACTAGTCCTGCTATGTCAACAAATTCTATGACTGCTGGAGTTACTTTTTGAGGTTTATAAATTTCTGCTAGTTTATTCAGGCGTTCGTCTGGTACTGCTACAACTCCAATATTGGGTTCTATTGTACAGAATGGATAATTAGCACACTCTGCGCCTGCTTTTGTTATTGCATTAAATAATGTGCTTTTACCAACATTTGGTAATCCTACTATCCCCATTTTCATATGAATAATCCTCCTATTTTTAAGTATTAGTTATTTTAGATTTTTCTGTATTGTTGCTAATTTCTTTGTTTTGTGTTTCATTATCATTTGAATTTATTGTATTTTTTTCACTTGAAGTTGTATTAGATTCCTGATTATTTTGATTTTCGTTCGATGTCTGGTTATTTTCGTTCTCATTTGAAACCTCATTTGATGTTTTATTTTCTTGGTCTTCATTATTTACTTGATTTGTATTTTCTTTATTACTACCAGCATTTTCTTCCACAGTATTATTTTTACTTGTTTCTATATTTGTATCTTTAATAGTATTTGTATTGTCCTTTTTCTCCGGTTTGTATGTTCTCCATGGGTTTTTAAGATCTGGATCTGTTGGATCCCAATTTCTTAAATCTTTAGGTGCATTTGAAATCTTTTTAGCAGTAGGTTTTCCTAATGGCCCTGGATTAGTATCAGAATAAAATTCTACTTGTGTTCCGTAAGATACATTATCAAATATCCATTTAGCATCTCTAGCTGTTAACCTAACACATCCTAATGAATCTTTGGTTCCAAGTTTGTCATACGCCCAATATTCAAGTGTATCATTACTTCTTTTTAAATATGGAACTGAATGAAATAAAATATCCCCCACTATTTGAGTGCAGTACTGTGCATATACATCTCCGTACATATAACACCATTTTATTTTAGCAGGTATTTTATATACTCCTGAAGTTGGAGTTTCTATTCCTGTTGAACATACAAATGCTTTTACTGGAACCGTATATTTTCCATTTTTATCATATGTATATATATTAACTACTTGTGCCCCATAATTGACTTTTATGTAATATTTATTTTTATTTATATTGCTCGTTGTCTTAGTATTTGTGTTTTTTGCTGTATTTGTTTTTTTAATTGGCTTAGATTCTTCTTTTTTCTCTTCTTTTATTTCATTTGATGTTTTTATTAAATCCTCTAAATTAGCGAACTCTTCTATCGGTTCATTTGTTATATTTTGATTTTCTTTTTCTTCCATTGCACTTGTAGCATGTGATTTGTTTTTATTATTCATTATTAAAATTGCAGTTGTTAATGTTGCAATAATAAAGATTGTTATACTTGTATAAATTATAGTTTTTTTGTTGATTTTTTTCATTTTTCCTCTTCCTTGCAAAAAAATGGAGCTTCCAGCCGGAATCGAACCGGCGACCCCAGCCTTACCATGGCTGTGCTCTACCTACTGAGCTATAGAAGCATAATTGTTCAAGAATTTCTAATTTTTTTAGAAATTCTTGAAATCTATTAAAATTATTCATTTGGTATCTCTTTGATAGCCTTTTTTCGAATTCTTTGAATTGCATTATCCACTGATTTAATTGGTGTATTTAGTTTTTCTGCAATTTTACTATATGTTTCACCTTGCATATAAAAATTTAGTACTTGTTTTTCAAAATCACTAAGTGTTTTATCTATAGTAGTTTCTATCACTTTATAATATTCTTTTTGAGTGATAGTATCTAATGGATCTTCTATTAAATTTGCATTTAATATTTCTATTAAATCAGCATCATGTTGATTATCATCATTATTGTCATAGGCACTCATGTTTAAAGATAAATACGAATTTAGGGGCATATGTTTTTGTCTATTAGAGGTTTTAATTGCAGTAATTAGTTGCCTTTCTATGCACATATTAGCGAAATTTTTAAAAGAATTTTGTTTGTCTGGTTCAAAATTTTTTATAGCTTTAAACAATCCAATTAATCCTTCTTGTACAATATCTTCTCTTTCAGCTCCAATTATATAGTATTTACTAACCTTCATATTAACTAGTGTTTTATATTTGTCAATTAAATATTCTAGTGCATATTTATTTCCAGACTTAATAATTTTTATTAAATCTTCATCGCTAGTATCTGTGTAATTTATATTTGATGAATAATATACATCTGCATTGCTCATATGCTTTAAGCTACCTCCTATGTTGTAGTTGCCTCTATGCTTGTATTATATATACTTAATATTTTTCTGTCAATAGGAAAATAGCAAAAATTTAGAAAAATATATAGACCTTTACTTTTGTAAAGGTCTATTCTTCTAGTTAGAAGTTAGTTTCGGAGGTATACGCCGGGAAGCCGTTGAAGTAAACTTCATCCACATTAAACATTTCTTTGAGTTTTCTTCCAATGCTTCTGTCTTTGAAGTCAGCTGACCCCGAGTCAAAACCTACATGCATGACAAACATGCCATTGGCTCTTTTCTCGATACAGCCGCCGCAGTTTGGAGCCTTAATGTCAAAGATGAACCCATAAGGTTGCAAAATTGCTTGGATAATTCCTGCTTCCTTTTCATTGAAAAGCCGAATGTTGTTCATAATATGAACCTCCTAATAAAATTTAGATAAATTAATTATACCATAATTTTTCATAAAAGTCAAAAAAATTATTTTTTCAATCTCTATAAGCCTGTTTTATATTCAATTTCTTCCATATGTGGAAACATTTCTTTTACTCGTTTAAATGTAATCATAGAATTTCTTGGCTGTGGATTTTTATCATATATTGTTAGTAGTTGTTGAGTATAGCAATTGTCTGATGTTTTAAATAATAAATACCTATTACGTACATAAGTAAAATATATTTGATATCCATCTTCTAAGTTTTTATAAAATTCTTCAAAAGTATAATTTCCATCCATATAAATAATTTTTCCTTTTTATTAAATTTAGTTTGTCATTGCAATAAATTCTTCTTCTGAAATTATTGTTACACCTAATTCTTGTGCTTTTTTTAATTTACTTCCTGCATCTTCTCCAGCTAATACATAATCTGTTTTTTTAGACACAGATGATGAAGTTTTTCCACCTAATTTTTCAATTATTTCACTAGCCTCATCTCTCGAATAATGTTCTAAAGTTCCTGTTAATACAAAGGTTTTTCCTTCAAATTTTCCATTTGACTTTATTTTCTTTTCAACCCTCATTTTAACTCCTGCTCGCTTTAATTTATCTATCAAATCAAGTGTTTGTTCTTGCCTAAAAAATTCATAAATAGTATGTGCTGTTATTTCACCAACATCATCTATCATTCTTAATTCTTCATAAGAAGCTTCCATCATTTTGTCTATATTTCCAAAGTAGTTAGCAAGTGTTTTGGCTGATTTTACTCCAACATGTCTTATTCCTAATGAGTTAATAACTCTATATAATTCTCTTTTTTTGCTTTTTTCAATTGCATTCATTAAATTTTGTGCAAACTTTTGACCATTTTTCTTTAATGATGCAAAATCTTCTGTTGTTAATTTGTATATATCTGTAATGTTTGAAATTAATTTTCTTTCAATTAGTTCTCCAATGATAGCTTCTCCAAGTCCATCTATATTCATAGCATCTTTAGACGCAAAGTGAATAATACTTCTGTATAGTTTTGCTGGACATTCAACACCTATACATCTAACTACTGCTTCGCCTTCTTCTCTAACTGCCTCTGCTCCACACACTGGGCAAGTTTTTGGCATTTCATATATTTTTTCTGTGCCATCACGTTTGCTTTTGTTTACTCCAACTACTTCTGGAATAACGTCTCCTGCTTTTTGAATAATAACTCTATCGCCTATTCTAATGTCATTTTGTTTAATGTAATCTTCATTATGAAGAGTGGTTTTTGAAATTTTAGAACCTGCTACAAAGACTGGTTCTAATATAGCCATAGGAGTTATTGCTCCTGTTCTTCCAACTTGGCAAATGATGTCTTTTAATAAAGTTTCCTTTTTCTCTGGTGGATACTTATAGGCTACAGCCCATCTTGGTGTTTTATATGTTGTTCCAACTTTTTCTCTTAATTCTAAATCATTTACTTTTACAACTGCTCCATCTATTCCAAAATCTAAGTCATTACGCATATTTCCAATATCTTCAATAGCTTTTCTAACTTCTTGCATATTGTTACATAATATTTTTACTGGATTAACATTAAAGCCGAGTTTTTCTAAGTATAGCAAACTTTCGTAATGTGTTTCAAATTTTATATCATCACATTTTTGTACATTAAATACATAAATATCTAATGGTCTTGAAGCTGTGATTTTGCTGTCTAGTTGTCTTAATGAACCTGCTGCCGCATTTCTTGCGTTTGCAAATTGTTCTTGTTCTTCTAGTAGCCTGTCTTCATTTAATTTATCAAAATCTGTTTTACCTATAAAAACTTCTCCACGGACAGTTATAGAAATAGGCTCTTTTAATTCTTTTGGCACATGTTTTATAGTTGAAATGTTTTGAGTAACATCTTCTCCTACTATTCCATTTCCTCTAGTTGCACCTTTATAATATTTGCCATTTCTATATTCAATCGCTGAAGATAATCCATCTATTTTTGTTTCAACTACATAATTTAAAGGCCTATTATATTGTTCTGCAGCCTTTTTCATTCTTTCGTCAAAATCTTCAATTTCTTCAAATGTAAATACATCCTGAAGGCTTTGTAAAGGCACCTCATGTGTTACCTTTTCAAATCCTTTTTTTATAGCCCCTGTACCAACTCTTTGCGTTGGAGAATCACTTGTTATTAACTCTGGATATTTCTTTTCTATTTGTTTTAATTCTCTCATAAGCATATCATATTCATAGTCACTAACAACTTGCTCATCATCAAAATATTTTTTTGTGTAATATTGTAGCAAAGGTCTTAGTTCCTCTGCTCTCTTTTTTGCTTGTTCAAACTCCATAACTTTACCTCTACATTGAATCTTTGAATAGTTCTTTACCATTTTTAACATATTCCCAACCTGAGAATATTGTTGCTACTACTGATACACTCATTATTAAAGTAACTAATAAATTGATTACAAATGTATATCCTGTTAAGTTTCCATTAAATATTGCTCCATATGGATTTGGATCAATAAATGCTAATATAACTGCTATCATTTGTGTTACGGTTTTCATTTTCCCCCATATATTAGCAGCAATTACATTTCCGTCTCTTTGTACTGCTACTAATCTATATCCAGATACAATAAATTCTCTAAATACAACTATAATTGGAATCCATGCTGGTAAATTTCCAACTTCAACTAGCATAAGCATTGCTGCTATTACTACTATTTTGTCTGCTATTGGGTCTAAAAATTTTCCAAATGTAGTTATTTGGTTTCTTGACCTTGCAATATATCCATCTAGTTTGTCTGTTATTGCTGCTATTATAAATATTAGGTCTACTAATAAATAGGTTATTGATATTCCCCATAGTTCTCCTTTGATTCCTATAAATGGAATTATTACCATTATTGGTACTAAAATAATTCTCAATATTGTTAATTTGTTTGCTAAATTCATAAAATTCCTCCAAATAAAATAATGTACTAATTGCTTAGTACATTATATATAATTTTTTTATAAAAATAAATAGATTTTTTGTTTTTTGTGTAATTTTTTTATGCTCTTGGGTGTGCTTTTTGATATATATCTTTTATTCCTGGATCTTGGAATTGCATATATACTTGTGTTGATGATATATCTGAGTGTCCAAGCATTGTTTGAATTGCTTTTAAATCTGCACCATTTTGTAATAAGTGTGTTGCAAAAGAATGTCTTAATACATGTGGTGTAATGTCTTTTGTTATATGTGCTTGTTCTTTATAATATTTTACTATTTTCCAAAATCCTTGTCTTGTTAATCTTTGTCCGTTTACATTAACAAATAAAGCTTTTTCTTTTTCATTTCTAATCATTATTGGTCTTGCATCTTCTATGTATTCTTGTAATGCCTTTAATGATAGTGAACCTAATGGAATATTTCTTTGTTTTGAACCTGTTTTACAAACTACATATCCCTCTTGTAAGTTTATATCTTCTATGTCAAGATTTATAATTTCTGTTACTCTCATTCCTGTAGCATAAGCAAGTTCTAGCATTGCTTTATCTCGAGTACCTTTTAAATCAACATCTTTTGGTTGTTCTAGTAATAATTCAACTTCTTGTGCAGTAAGAACACTTGGTACTCTTTTTTCTATTTTTGGTGCTTGAACATCTTCAGTTGGATCATTTTTTACTTTTCGTGTTCTTATTAAAAATTGATAAAATGATCTAATTGAAGCTAAGCTTCTTGATATTGTTGATGATTTTTTTCCAATTTGTTTTAAAGAATTTAGATAGGCTTTAATATCTTCTTTTGATACTTTTGCATAATTCATTTTGTTTTCTTCTACGTAATTTTGATATTGTAATATATCTCTTTTGTATGACTGTAATGTATTGTCAGACAATTTTTTTTCATTTTGTAAAAATTCCAAAAAAAGTTTAATTTGTTTTTCCATTTTTAGTTCCCCTATCCTGTATATTTTATTTTTTGAACATATCTTTTTAATTTACATAAGTTATATCAAAATAATTCAAAATTGTAAATAGATTTAGCAAAAGTTTTTTATTTATTTAGAAATTATTTTTAAATAAAATTAATAAATTAGTTGATAGATATGTTTCTATTATTGATGCAATTGCGAGTATCACTAAAATCATTAGTGAAAATATTGTATGTCTTATAATTTCTATTTTTATGTTTTCTCTTCTTTTATCTTTTATTATTGATTTATATAGTTTTATTCCACTTACTGCTAATGCAATAATACAAGGCATAGTTACTAGGTTTTGTAATAATATGCTTGTTACAAAAAATAGTATCCCTTTGCTTGTTCCCCAAATTTTTATTGCAGATGAAATTGTATATCCTAAGCAAAATCCTCTAAATGCTACTATTCCTAAAACTATTGGTATTCCTATTACTGTAGACCCCACAAACCACATAAATAATACAAAGATCAAGTTATTTCCTAATGATTTTTTAAGTAGTTCTCCACTATTTATTGATTTTCCATCTTTTAGTGAACCTGTGAAACCTTGTAAATAAGTTTGAACATCTTGTATTTGTGTTTCATTCAAATTGTTTACGAATATTACTCCCAGAATAATTCCTATTAGCATTATAAGTGAAACCATTATGTATGCTTTTAAATTTTCTGTTATGTGGCTCTTTATAACCTCTGTAACTTTAGATGTTTTCTTAGGTGTTATTCTCATTTTAAACCTCATTTCATTGTAATTATTTATACATAATGTCTATTCAATAAAATGAAATTTAGAACTAATTAAATTAACCTACGGTTAATTTACCATATACTCCGCCACCACCTGCTTGAATAGTGGCTTTTCCTTCTCTTGCTGCTACTATTGTTTTTGCAACCTTTTCTCCAACTACTGCCTCTATATCATCTTCTGATAAATTGTGCAAAATATTCATTTCTGTTTCAAATGTATTTAATAGTTTGTCTATTGTTTTGTTTCCTAAACCTGGAATAAATGTTAATGGTACTTGATAAACATATGGTGGTCTATTAGCGGGACTTACACTTTTTTCTTTATCTCTTATACTTACTATTCTGTCTAGTACTCCCATTGTAATGTTTGTTTCATGGCATTCTGGACATTCAAATACAGGTGGTTCACCCTCAATTGGTTTGTCACAAGTTTCGCAGTATGTTCTGTGATATTTGCCAAGTTTTGGGTCTAATCCATAATTACATAATATTTTTCTTCCATCTTCATTTTTTAGAGCTTTTAATAGTTCTTTGAACGAAATATCTTCTACTAATATTTTATTGTATTCTCTTGCTATTTTAGGTAAAGAATGAGCATCAGAGTTTGTTATAAATGTTCTTGTTTCTAATTCAGATATTTGGTCTGCAAGTTCAGTATCAGAACTTAAACCTAATTCTATAGCGAATATTTTATTAAATTTTTCTTTAAAAATTCTTTCTAAACGGCTTGTACAATTTCCATAAAAACTTTTGTGTGGTGTAAAAGCATGTGCAGGTATTAGTACTCCATTAAATTTTTCTACTATATCAACTAATTCATATGCTGAGATACAAGCTCTTTGAGAACTTAATGTAATATTTTTTATGTATTGGCTCATCTCTTTTGAAAAAGCTTTTATATCTGCTAAACTTGGAAAATAACACAAATTGTGTGCACTTCCCGTTTTTCCATTGTCATTTATTTCTGATGTTTCTATTTCACTGCCTAATATTATACATACCTTATCCTTGTATATAATTCCACCATCTTTAATTTCGTATGCTTCTCCTGTTTTTAAAAATTCTTCGATATCTTCAATAATATAAGGTGAAGCACAGTCAATAATACCAACAATTTGTATTCCTTTTCTATCTGCGCATTCTTTTGCAATATTGGCAAAATTCAAACTCCTAGCTGCTGTTATTTTTATTGGTTTTCCTTTTTCACTTCTTCCTATGTGCACATGTAAGTCTGCAAACATTTCTTGCATATTTGGTTCCTCCTTGTATAATTTTACTCAAAAAAAGATTGGTATGTAGCCAATCTTTTTTAGCTTTTTTCTTAAGTATATTTTAGTCTCCAATTTCTCTATTCATTTCTCTTCTTATGTCATCGCCTGAAACTATTGTATTTTCATTGCTTTTTGTATTTGATGTAATTTGCTCTTGTTTTGTTCTATAGTCTTGAATAGCCTCTTGTATTCTTTTGTCTTCTATTGCCATTACTTTTATCGCTGAAATATTATCTTCTACAATTGGGTCGTTTATTCTATCAGCAATATTTTGTATAACTGACTTTAAACCTCTCATACTAATACCTCCTGCATTTCTGTAACAAATTGCTTAAATTTTGATAAATATCTATTGTTTTTGTCTTTTAAATTTCTATATTCCAGTAGCACTAGAGCTTCATCAACTCCAAAAGCAATTCTTTCTGGTCTATCTAGTAACATTCCGCCAAAATTATCTACCAATTCTAGTACGTCACTTTCTTTTTCTCTTGGTAAACTTCCACTATATCTATTAACCTCTTCACATATTTTACAAAATTTATTTGAGAACCCTAATGTTGACAAATATTCTGAGCCTCTTTTTGCATATGACCTTATTTGGTCTAAATCTTGTGGACCAGAGCTTTTTTTACAACTGCACAACAAACATGCAGTTATAACAAGATTTTCATCTAAATCTATATCTGTGTTTTCTAAAAATAATTTTGCAAGATAAGTTTTAAATATAACAGATTTATCAAAAAATATTCCTGTTTTCATTTGCAAATAGTGCATTATTTCCATTTTTTTTATCCAATCTTCTTCAGATAAAATATAATCTGCAAAAGTTTCCATTTGTTTACTCCCCTTTTAACGGAATTTTCTTGTGTAATTCAAAAATCTTTTACTACCTAACATTATATGTTAATTTATTTTCCAATTCAATACTGTTACAAAAATGTAATATAACTGTAAAATTATTGTAATATTATTTTTTGCATTAAGTAATCAATTTGAGCATTTAGTGTTTTATTATTTTTAAGTGTATAATTACAATTTTTAATATAAAATTCATTTGGCTGTTGTGCATTTAACCTTGCAATTGCATGCTCTTTATTAATGTTATCTCTTTTTATAATTCTTTGTATTTGCAATTTTCTATTTTCTGAAATTACTGCAATTGTTGCATTACATAGTTCTTGCATATTTGCTTCTAAAAGTAATGGTGCATCTATTGCAATATTTTTTTTATTACTATTTTCTATACATTTTTCTGTTTCTTTTCTTATATATTTAAAAGTTATAGCATTTAGTTTGTTTCTTTTATCTTGGCTTGAATATATAATATCAGCTAATTTTCTTCTATTTAATTCGCCATCTTCAAATAGTATTTGGTCTCCAAATTCTTTTACAATTTCTTGTAAATATTTCGTTTTTGGTTTTGATAGTTCTCTTGCAATTTTATCAGTATTTATAATTTGAACATTATAAGTTTTTTCTAGTATTTCGCAAACTGTGCTTTTACCTGCACCGGAACTCCCTGTAATTCCTAAAATCATTTATCAATTTACCTCTTTCAAATCTGTAGTAGTTACAATTTTAGTAGTATAGTCTAAGTTTGACCATGAATCTTTTTCATAACCTAACGTATATATGTTAGTAGCATAAATATCTGTTTCCAACATTTCTTTTAAAACCTTATTTTTATTATTATCCATAAAATCCTTAACAGACATTACTAAATTTGTTTTTGGATTTTCAGCTTTTATTTCAGATATTAGTTTTTTTCCTTTTTCACTATATCCTAAAACTCTTGTATATGGTACTGCTTTTTTAGCTGTTTCCATCATTTTTTTATTTATTCCAAGTAGTGCATATACTAAAATTCTTTGAATTCTAGTTTGAGTATATCTTTTTGATTTTATTATATTCACCAAATCTATTATGTTATTGCATGAATTTGCAGCATTTTTTATGGCATTTTCTAACCCTTCTGATACATCTGGTAGTTGTTCTATTTCCTTTACAGACATTTTTCTTAATATATATATAATTTCCTTTTGGAATTTAGATAAATCTAATACATAGTGCCCTTTTCTTAATTCTTGTGCTAATAATATATATGAACTTTTAGGAATAACTTTTCTAATATCGTCAAATTGTCTAGTTACAATCATTTTTCGTATTGCTGTTGCACTTGCAAAATCGTCTACTATAATTTCATCATGATATAACACTTTTTTTCTTTTTATGCCAATGGGTTTTAATGAACTTTTTAGTCTTTTAATTGCTTTCAAATATTCAATACCAAGTATATTGTTTGAACCATTAAGTACATTTGCATATCGTTTTATATCATTTAAATACATCATCAAAGCATTTTCTCTTGCTTTTGGGAATGATATTCCTTTGCTTAGCTCGTGATTCAACATTGTAACATATTCTTTTGGCTCTTGATATACAACATTTGCAATATTATTTAATATTGCTATATCTGTTGCTTCCATTCCAAAAGACAAAGTGTCTACTATTCCTAGTGAATCTAATATCTTTATAGCACCTTCTGCAAAGTTTTCTGCACTTGAGGTTGAATATATTGTTGGTAATTCAATTACTAAATCCGCACCTTGTGCAATTGCCATTTTAGCCTTTGTCCATTTATCTATTATTGATGTATTACCTCTTTGAACAAAGTTTCCAGAAATTACGCAAACTACATATTCTGCTTTTGTTTGTTCGATTGATTCTCTTATGTGATACAAATGTCCATTGTGAAACGGATTATATTCAGCAATAATTCCAAGTACTCTGCTCATATTTTGTACCCCTTTTTATATTTTTATTATTGACTTGTTTCAATTTATGTTATAATATCATAAAAAGTAATAATTTACAATGTTTAGAGGAGAATTTATTTATGGATAATGTTATAATTTATACTGATGGTGCTTGTAGCGGAAATCCTGGTCCAGGTGGTTGGGGTTCTATCTTAATGATAGGTGAAAATATGAAAGAAATTTCAGGTGGTAAAAGTAATACTACTAACAATGTTATGGAGCTAACTGCTGTAATTGAAGCTTTAAAACTTTTAAAAAGGCCTTGTAATGTTGACTTGTACAGCGATAGTGCTTATGTTGTGAATGCTTTTTTGCAAAACTGGATTTGGGGTTGGATTAAAAATGGCTGGAAAAATTCTAGTAAGGAAGATGTTAAAAATAAAGAACTTTGGCAAGAATTGCTTAGCTTAACTAAAGTACATAATGTTACATTTCATAAAGTAAAAGGCCATGCTGATAATGAATATAATAATCGCTGTGATGAGCTCGCTCGTAATGCAATTAAAAATTTATAAAAAAATAGAGTGATTTTACATTCACTCTATTTTTTATCTTTCTTTATTTTTCCTTTAACTTTATCTGCTTGTTTGACTATTTCTCCTTTTAATTCTTCTGCTTTGTCCGTAATGTCCGTTTTTACTCCATTTGCTTTATCAACAATATTGTCCTTTATTTCTCTAGTTTTTTGTTTTATCTTTTCTTTTCTTTCTTTTAATGTAGCGGTCAATTCTGGGAAAGCTTCCACTAGTCTCTTATTTAATGGTGATTTGCTTCTTAAAAATTCTCTTACCTTTTTAGATATTTCATCTGTGCTGTCTTTTGGATTTTCTTTATCAAACTTTTTAGTTACTTTTCTAACATTTGAGATTATTACAAATGAAGCTATTAAGTCTAACAAAAATAATATCCCCACAATTATTGCAATAATGTTTAATACATTTTCTGGAACCTTACTTAAATTTCCAAATATAAATGGATTAATAACATACACTAGCAGTAAACCTAATAGTCCAAATGGAATTATAGTTTCTAAGCATACCCTTCCATTTATGTTAAATCTATTTTTGCTGTAATCCCACCAGCGAGCATTAAATAGTTTTTCCATTATATAACTTGTAATATATTCAAGTAAACCACAAATAATAATTGCTGTACAAAATAAAGCTAATGGATGTTCCTTTAAATTAGTTAATGCTAATGTTATTAGTACTCCTCCACATCCATATATAGGGCAATATGGTCCAATTAGAAATCCTCTACTTGCAAGTTTATGTTTCTGTACTAATTGTAATGTTACTTCCATTAACCATCCTACCATTGCTAGTATTATAAAATATAAAAAATATGTACTTATAAGATGTTGCATTTGTTTATCTCCTAACTTTTATTTTTCGCACTTATTATACTAATCTTTCACTAAAAATTCAATACCTACACTGAATTATAGCATTTTTTCAAGTTCTCTTATTTTATCTCTAATTTCTGCTGCTTTTTCGAATTCCATTTCTGCTGCATGTTTAAGCATTTCGTCAGTAAGCTTATTGATTATATCTTGTACATTTGCTTCTTTGTCGAGTTTGTATTCTTCTTGTATATCAGCAACATAGCTTGCCTTAATTGTATCTCTAATAGATTTTTGTATTGTTTGTGGAGTTATTCCATGCTCTTCATTATACTGCATTTGTATTTTTCTTCTTCTGTTTGTTTCACTAATTGCCTTTTCCATACTATCAGTTAGCTCATCTGCATACATTATAACTTTTCCATCTGTATTTCTTGCAGCACGTCCTATTGTTTGAATCAATGAACGTTCCGAACGTAAAAATCCTTCTTTATCTGCATCTAATATAGCTACTAGTGAAACCTCTGGAATATCTAGCCCTTCTCTTAAAAGGTTAATTCCAACTAAAACATCAAACTCTCCTAGCCTTAGGTCACGTATAATTTCCATTCTCTCTAATGCCTTAATATCTGAGTGCATATATTTTACCTTTATGTCTAAACTTGCTAAATAAGCAGTTAAATCTTCTGCCATTTTTTTAGTTAATGTTGTTACTAGCACTCTTTCGCGTTTCTCTACTCTTTCATGAATTTGCTCTATCAAATCATCTATTTGGTTTGCCACAGGTTTAACATCTATTTTAGGGTCTAACAAGCCTGTTGGTCTTATAATTTGTTCAACAACATTTTCTTTTGAATGTTCTTTTTCATATTCTGCTGGTGTTGCACTAACAAATATAACCTGATTTAGTCTTTTCTCAAATTCCTCAAATTTTAAAGGTCTATTGTCAAAAGCTGAAGGAAGCCTAAAACCATAATTTACTAAAGACTCTTTTCTGGCCCTGTCTCCATTATACATTGCTCTTACTTGAGGAATTGTAGCATGCGATTCATCTATTAGTAATAAAAAATCTTTTGGGAAATAATCAAACAAAGTGTATGGTGCACTTCCTGGTTCTCTACCACTTATATGTCTTGAATAGTTTTCTATACCTTGACAAAAACCAGTTTCTCTCATCATTTCAATATCAAAGTTTGTTCTTTCTTCTATTCTTTGAGCTTCTATCAGTTTATTATTATCTTTAAAATATTTAACTCTTTCTTTTAATTCTTCTTGAATTGTAACTATCGCTTTTTCCATTTTATCTGCAGTTGTTACATAGTGAGAATTAGGGAATATCATAATATGTTGTCTTGTGTTTATTGCCTTACCTGTTAATGGATTTATTTCTGAGATTTTTTCAACTTCGTCTCCCCAAAATTCCACCCTAATTGCAGTTTCACTTTGGTCTGATGGGTATATTTCAACAATATCGCCTTTAGCTCTAAATGTACCTCTTTTAAATTCCAGTTCGCTTCTATTATATTGCATATTTATAAGTTTCTTAAGTACAATATCTCTTTCAATTCTCATACCTGGTCTTAAAGATATTGTCAAGTTTTCGTAGTCAATTGGGTCTCCTAAACCATAAATACATGAAACAGATGCAACTATTATAGTATCTCTAGTTTCAAATAAAGAAGCTGTTGCAGAATGACGTAATTTATCTATTTCGTCATTAATAGAAGCATCTTTTTCAATATAAGTATCTGACTGAGGTATATAGGCTTCTGGTTGATAATAGTCATAATATGATACAAAATATTCAACATTGTTCTCTGGAAAGAATTCTTTAAATTCTGAATATAGTTGTCCTGCTAATGTTTTATTATGTGCTAAAACTAGAGTTGGTCTTTGTGTTTTTTCTATTATATTCGCCATTGTGAAAGTTTTTCCAGAACCAGTAACCCCTAGAAGTGTTTGGAATTTCTTACCTTCTTCTATTCCTTTTGATAAGTATTCTATTGCTTGTGGTTGGTCACCTGTTGGCTTATATTCTGAGTGTAATTTAAACATATTTCCTCCAAAAGTTACAATTTTATTCTTTAAATATCAGTCATCAATTCTTTTGGACTTTTCTTTAAAGTACTTATAGAAGATATTAGTAAAGATATTATAAGAATAAAAAACATAAATAAAATTACATATATTACTGATTTTGGAAGTACATTAATATCTAAATTTGTTATAGTTTTATTAAAACCATCAACTTCAGCTCCTCCTCCCAGTTGACTAGATGCTGATTGCTTTACTATTTGTTTTGCTATATTTCCATTAATTTTATTTAATATATTATTCCCAATTATATTACCTGTATAAACAGCTAAAAAATATGATCCAACAAATGCTGGAATAGATACAAATATTAGCTCAACAACAAATTGTCCAAAAATTTTCAATTTTGATATTCCTAATGATAAAAAAATTGCTATTTCCTTTTTTCTAGAATTCATCCAAAGAACTAATAATAAAGAAACAGTAATACCTGCAAATATTAATGATCCAGTAAATAATTTATTAGCTATTGAATATATACCAGATATTGATTGTTGTAATGCAGGATAATTGTTTGAACTTTTAATCAAATTATATTGTTTCCAATTTATATCAAGTTTTTCAATATCTTTAATAACTTGATCCAAATTTTTATTGGCCTTTACAAAAAATGTTGCATCTTGATATACTGCTGTATCCTCTGTATTTCCATAAACTTTTGCTGCTGTATCCAAATCTGTTACTAAAGTATTTTCATAAAGTTCTTGTGCTACAGTTACGCCACTTTCATTGTGACCATCAAAAAGACCTTTTATTTCTACTTCTACTGTTTCATTAGCACCTTTTTCATTATCAGCATCAAATAAATTTGACTTAATTTTTATTTTATCTCCAATTTTCAAATTGTTTTTTTCTGCTAAATCCTTATGTATTAAAATTTTGTTTTTATCTTGTTCATTTAAATGGTCACCTTCCACTAGTTTGTATACTCCAGACACAAATTTATTTTCTTTAGATGAATCATTTACTCCAGTTAGCATAACAGCACTTTTAAAATTTTTAGCTCTTTCTGGTGATTGATTTGTAATTGTTGTTTGTGTTTCTATAATATCATTATCTACTAAATCAGCTACACTATTTATTCTTTTTACATAAGAATAAATATCTTTAGATTCTGATATTTTTTTTATATCTTTTCCTTTTATATTTCCGCCTCCTCTTGGTGTTCCAAAATTAACTCTTCGATTTATTTCCATAGAAAAGCTATTTGTTATATTACCAAAAGTTTCTTCTGAAGCTCTATTTGTAGCGTCCTTGATTGATAAACTAATAATGCTAAGTGTTGACATAGCCATAATAACTAATAATAATATTATTGATTTTAAACTTTTTCTAGTTACATATGCAAAAGCATTTTTTATCATCACTGCACCTCCTAATTAATTTTGTTAATTTTCTTTAATTTTTTTTCACTTAATTCTAAAATACTATCAGCTGCATTTGCAACTTCTTTACTATGTGTTACAACTATTACACATTTATTTTTTTCTTTAGCTAACTTTTTTAATACTTCTATTATTTCACTTGCAGTATCACTATCGAGGTTGCCTGTAGGTTCATCAGCTAAAATTATAGGTGCTTCTGATGCTAATGCTCTTGCTATAGCAACTCTTTGCTGTTGACCACCAGATAATTTCATAACATTTCTGTTTATTTGACTTTTGTCAAGCCCTAGTTCAAGTAAAATTGTTTCTGGTGCTTTTTTATTTGCTAGTCTAACATTTTCAATAGGCGTTAAATAATCAATTAAATTGTAATTTTGAAAAACTAATGCTATATTATTTTTTCTATGATTATTGTAACCTTTTTTTTCAATATTTTCATTATTAAACAAAATTTGCCCCTTTTGTGGTTTATCAAGTCCTGCTAATAATGAAAGTAATGTTGATTTTCCTGCACCTGATTTTCCTATTATTGCATAAAATTGTCCAAGTTCAAATTTTTGATTTACTGATGATAAAATCTTTTCTTTTGAATTTGCATAATTATATGTTACATTTTTAATTTCTAATATATCCATTGTAATCTCCTAACTTATTTTTGATAATATTTCTTTTGGTTTTTTTATTAATATCATTGCACTTGCAATAATAACTGATAAAATAATAATTCCTATTAATATTCCATAACTTTGTAAAAATATTTCAATATTTGATATAACCTGATCATTTTTAATTATATTATTAATTATTGTTGTTGAATTATTAGAATTTATAAATTCTCCTATAAATACATTTAATATTACATTTTCTAAGAATATAGAAACTACGGCAGATGGTAATGATATAAATATTAACTCAAGTATAAATTGAATTATAATTTTTATTTTACTTATACCTAGTGATAATAATATTCCTATTTCGTAAATTCTATCTCTTAACCACAAAATTAATATTAATGTCAAAACTGTTGTTCCGCCAATCATAATTGAATATGTCATAATTTTTATAATATGTTTTACTCCAGTTATAGACTCCATGGTTTCTTCAAATGCCTTGTCGTCTTTTTCAATGTTATATTTTGACCAATCAATTTTACTTTCTTTAAGTTTCTGTAATGCTATGTTTATATCTTCTGAATTATCTGAAAATATTTCAATTTTATTTACAAACTTGTTGTTTTCTGTTTTATTTAGTGCATTTTGACTTGATTCATAATCAATAAATGCCATATTTTCACTAAAATCAGAGGATAATCCAGTATATATTTCTTGTTTTTTACCAGAAAAAATCCCAATTATTTCAAATTTACTTTCTTTGTTACTTTCATTGTTGTTTAAATCAAATAATTCAATACTAATTTTGTCATTTAACTTTAAATTATTTTTTTGTGCCAGTTCCTCATGTATAATAATTTTTTCTCTATCATCTTTTTTTATATGTCTACCTTTTGTAATAGTAAAAACCCCACTATTAAATAAGTTATTTCTTTCAGTGTTATTTGTAGCTTCTATTGAAAGTATATTTTTAAAATTATCCAATAAATTGTCTCTTTCGACCATTTGTATTCCATCAACTACTTGAATATTAGTGGTTCTAGCCAATCCATTATATTGAGTAATAATTTCCTTTATTTCTTTTATATTGTCTAATTCCTTAAACTGATTTTTTTCAAAATTCTCATTATTTTTTTGTGTTATTAGTAAATATGAATTTGAAATCATATATAAGTTTTTTTCTAAATCATTGTTTGATTTTATTATGCTTAAACATGAATATAAGCACGAAAGCACTATTGTTAAAATACTAAATACAATAATTGTTCGGTTTCTTTTTCTTAAAATATACGCTATAGCATTTTTTAGCATTTACATTAAACTCCTATCATCAAATTTTTTATTTTAAATATATATAGCAAATTTCTTATATAGCATCTCCATTTACTTTTTTGCTAAATAATATTACCTGCATATGTAAACATTTAAAATAATTATATTTTTTTTTTATTTTTTTGTCAATTACTTTAACTAAATTGGTCCCTTTAATAAAAAACGTAGGTTTTACTTTACTTTTAGTCAATTTTATGGTATAATAGCACTAGATGTTTTTATTACAGCTGTGTTGTAACATAGCAATAGGCATCAAAAAATTTTTTTGGAGGTACATTTTATGAATTCAGATAGGCCGAACATTATTGAACGGTTAGAGGATCGTGCACAGCGCGGTAATACAACCGCAAAGCTCAACCTCTATCGTCGGCAAATCAGCAAACTCATCGATCAAGGTTTTTCTGTGGAAAAAATTGCTCCTGTTTACGGAAGAATTGGGCAGCATCACTGCCGTATTTCTTGGCGTAATGCTCAATCTGAAAGCATTGCTTACAGATTGCTTATGATTGCTGCTGGCAATAACGACGATCTTTGCAAAGAGCTTATGGCTCCGTCTGTAAAGCCTGTCGACCCACCTTACAACTATGATTAAGTTGCACTCCAAAATTTATCCCCTCTGGTATTTCCAGAGGGGACTTTTTTGCTTTATTTCTTTGTTTTTAATTCTTCATAAATTTTATAACTTTTGTTCCAATGTTGATAATTACTATCTTCTTTGTGATTAGGAAGATTGTATTGTTTTAATGTTTCTTCTAATTTATTAGTAACTATATCTGCACCATATATATTCAAGTGATATCCATTGTCTCTAGTGTTTTTCTTCCAATCAAAATCAGGTGAATTATAATCAATAAATGTTAAATTTCTTTCTTGTGCATATTTAACACATGCGTCATGTTTTGATTTATTCCATGCTCTTATTGTTGGTACATAAATTAGTAATACTTTTGTATTATTTTGTTTGCATAATTCTAGTATTTTATCTAAGTATTTACTTGAATTACTTGGTATTTTTTCAAATTGTTGTTTATTTTTGTCTTTTAATCCTTGTCCTTTTTTTGGTTTTTTGTATGGATCAATTTTTTTATTTAATTCATATCCTTTAAATGGAACATTATAACTTGTATATGCTTGTTTCAATTCTTCCATAGTTATTTCACTCCATCTTGAATGAAATCTAATAACTGGAAACACAAAACTAATTTTAGCTTTTAAAGAATTATTAAACACAGGATCATTTATCATTTCCAATTTATTTATGCTCATTGGCATATTGTCTATGCCTTCTCTTATATATTTTTTATATCCATCTCCTGTTTCAAAGCAAAAGTCCATATTTATAATTGCTAATTTAGGAGATTGTCTTTTATAAAAGTCTTTTAACATATAATATGCTGTCCATGTAGTTTGTTTAGATATTCCTATATGATATGTAGTTGTTCCCATATCATTCCATAATTTCATAGTAGATACCCCACTAGCATATAGGTCACTACTACCTACTCCGACTATATCAATTGTATCTTTTGGTTCTGTATAAATTCCTTTTACTCTTCTTGTTGCTCCACCGTGCATATTATTATACCATTTTGGTACAAATATTGGACTTATTACATACATTATAATTGCTAATATAATGCAAAATATAATACCTTTAGTAAGGAATTTTATTATGTCTTTTATACCACTACTTTTAGTTTCTTTATTATCTTCCATTTCCTTACCTCCTAAAATTGTCCATATATAAAGTTTGACGCAACATAACCTGGTCCATATATTCCAAATATTAATATAGATAATAATATTCCATAATATAGTATCCATCTAAAGAATATATTTTTCTTTGCTATACTTTCTCTTATGTTTACACCTTTTTCTTGTATTATTGCTATTATTAGCATAATTAATACACCTACAGCTATAACTATAAAGTCTGCAGGTTTTATTCCTATACTATACAGAGCATTATTAGCAAGCATACCTATGTTGTCCATATTAATCATAGACATAAACATTGAAAATGCATCTTTTAATCTGTGTGAGCGAAAAATAAGCATACCAATTAATACAAACAGTGTAGTTCTTGTCATTTGTACTAATTTATACCACCATGCTTCTTTGTTTATTTTTAATTTTTTTATTATTTTATCAAATAATGGTTCAAATAATAGTCCAAGCATCATTATTATATAATAATATAATCCATAAAATACATATTTCCAGCTTGCACCATGCCATAATCCATTTCCAAACCATACGAAAAACAGTGCAAATGCTGCAGGTACAAATTTTGCTACAAATTTTCCTAATTTCTTAGTTTTTTCTGTAAGCTTTATACATGCACTAGAAAATGAAACAGGATAAAACACATAATCTTTTAGCCATGTTCCTAGAGTTATATGCCATCTTCTCCAAAATTCTTGAACAGATTTTGAGAAAAATGGTCTTCTAAAGTTTTCTGCCATATTTATTCCAAGTACCTGTGCTAATCCTCTTACTATATCAATACATCCTGAGAATTCAGCATAAATTTGGATTGTGTATAGAACTGCTGCCATAAATATTTGTATTCCATGATATTGTGTAAAATCTGCAAAGACAGTATTAACAAATATCCCTGCTCTGTCTGCAATAACCATCTTTTTGAAAAAGCCCCATATCATAAGTTGTATTCCAAATTTTGCATTGTTATAATTAAATTTATGTGGTTCATATAATTGCATTGCTAAATCATCATATCTTCCAATTGGACCTTCTGTCATTTGTGGAAAGAATGATGTAAATAATGCTACTCTGCCTAAGTTTTTGTCTGCTCTATATTTTCCCCTATATACATCAATTACATAGCTTATAGCCTGTAATGTATAATAAGATATACCAAGTGGTAATATAAAATTAAACTTTGGTATAGTTAAATTTATTCCTATTTTTGATAATATTGTATTAATATTTCCACCAAAGAAATTTGCATATTTTAATGTTAATAAAATTCCAAAGTTAATAAGTATTGCAATTACTACTAACCATTTTTTCTTTTTATTTGCTTTTACTTTTAATCTTTTCTTTTCATCTTTTTCTAAATTTTTACATAATTCCTTTGTTTTATCGTCTACTCTGTTTAATGCTAATGCCAGTATATATATAGAAATTGTAGTTAATATTAAAAATATAGTTAATTCACCACTTGCTATAAAATAATAAATATAACTTGCTAATAATAGTACAACCCATTTTATTTTTTTAGGCATTACAAAATAAATAGCACAAACTGCCATAGCAAATATTAAAAATTCTATTGTATTTATTGCCATTTTTATTTTGTCCCTTCCTTTATTAAATATTTTTTAACGCATTATTCTTCCTCTAATTTTTGAATTAGCTCATACAATGCTTCAGCTGAATTAAAATTTTCTGGAATAATATCTTTTGCTGTAATTTTTACATCAAATTCATCATCTATTGCTGCTACAATAGATATAATATCAAATGAATCTAATAATTCATCTTCTATTAAATTTTCCTCATTTTCAAAATCGATTTCAGGTTTTATACTTTTTAATACTTCTATTAATTCTTCCATTTTACTTATTCTCCTTATTCATATTTTGTAATAATTTTCTATCTATTTTACCATTTGCATTATATGGTAATTTATCCAATTTAACCACTTTATTTGGTACCATGTAACTTGTTAATTTTTCTTTTGCTTTATTTAATATTTCTACTTCGTCAATATCTCCTTGATAAAATAAAACTATTTTTGAATTTTCTGTGTCATATATACATGCACAATTCATAATTCCATTAATATTATTTATTCTATTTTCAATTTCGCCAAGTTCTATTCTATACCCCATATGCTTTATTTGAAAATCTTTTCTTGATATATATATTAGTTCACCTTTTTCATTATATTTTACTATATCACCTGTTTTATATATAACTTCTGGATATTCTTTATTTAATGGATTTTGTACAAATACTTTACTTGTTTTTTCATGATTTTTATAATAACCTGCTGCAAGAAATGAACCTCTAACACAAAGTTCTCCTTCTTCTCCATCTTTGGCTTCTGTACCGTCATCTTTTATAACCATAACATCACAATTATCACAATGTTTTCCTATTGGCAAAGATTCTGTATTTTCAATTTTTCTATCTACAACATAATAGGTACATATATCAGTTGTTTCTGTTGGTCCAAAAAGATTTGCAAACATAACATTTGGTAATTTTTCTATCCACATATTTAATTGCTTAGTTGGCATTACTTCTCCTGCAAATAGTACTTTTTTTAAATATGGTAGCTCTATTATATCTAATGTTCCCATATTAACTACAATACATAAAGCAGATGGTACCCAATAAATTGTATTTACTTTTTTATCATTTAGAAATTCTAAAAGCTTAACAGGAAATGAAAAATACATTTTAGGTATAATATAAAAAGTAGCTCCTGACATAATAGTTGAAAATACATCTGTTATTGACATACTAAAATAGAAAGGTGTTTGACTTCCGAATATAGTCTCTTCATTAAAATCAAATGTTTCAACAGCCCATTTTGTATAAGTTATAACAGCTCTATGAGATACAACCGTTCCCTTTGGGACTCCTGTAGATCCTGATGTAAATAAAATATACATAGGATTTGTATCTATAATTTTATTTTTAACATTATCTAAGAGTTGCTCATCTATTTCTGTATTAATAATATCCTCATATATTATTAACTCTATTTTATCATTAAGTAATTTTTTTGCTTTCTCTTCATTCTTTTTATTTGTAATAATAACTTCTGGCTTAAGTGTGTTTAATATTAGTTCTATTCTTTCTGTTGGTGATTTTGTATCTAATATAGTATAAAAGTTTCCACTATATACCACTCCTAACATTGTTTCTACACAAGATACAGTTTTATCTAAATAAATAGCAATTGGTTTATTTATTTTTTTTGTTTGCTTTATTATGGCAGTTCCAATTATTTGTGCATGCTGTGTTAGTTCAGAATATGTTACTTGATTTTTATCATCAGCAAAAGCAATTTTATTAGCAAATTTTTGGCAAGATTTTTCTAAATAATCAACTATAGTTTTTTTCATATTTTCCACCTTTTTTTAAAATTTCAGTAATATTATACCATTTATATAACAAAAATAATAGTATTTAATATAATTTTTATTAAAAATGTTGAATTTTACTGTATTTTTATATATAATATTGGGCATAAATATTTAAAGGTTTCAAATTACTGGAAAATATTACTTTTCCATGTAATTTATACCTGAAGAAAGGACTATGATAATTATGAAAAACAAAATATTAGTAAAGGATTTATATAAAAATACAAATAATTACACAAACCAAACTGTAACAGTTTCTGGTTGGGTAAGAACTATTCGTGATTCAAAAAGCTTTGGTTTTATCGAATTAAATGATGGAAGCTTTTTTAAGAATGTTCAAGTTGTATTTGATACATGTTTAAATAATTTTGATGAAGTTAAAAAATTAAGTATTAGTTCTTCTATTTCAGTTACAGGAGAAGTTATAAAAACTGAAAATGCTAAACAACCTTTTGAAATAAAAGCTTCTAATGTTGAAATTTTAAATATAGCTGATTTAGATTATCCACTTCAAAAGAAAAAACACTCTTTTGAATATTTAAGAACTGTATCTCATTTAAGACCTAGAACAAACACTTTTAATGCAGTTTTTAGAGTTCGTAGTGTACTTTCTTTTGCAATTCATAAATTTTTCCAAGAAAGAGGTTTTGTATATGTTCATACACCTATCATTACTGGAAGTGATTGTGAAGGTGCTGGTGAAATGTTTAGAGTAACTACTTTAGATATGGAAAACTTACCAAAAACTGAAGATGGCAAAGTAGATTATTCTCAAGATTTCTTTGGAAAGGAATCTCACTTAACAGTAAGTGGTCAATTAGATGTAGAAACTTATGCACATGCATTCCGCAATGTTTATACATTTGGACCTACATTTAGAGCTGAAAATTCAAATACTGTAAAACATGCTGCCGAATTCTGGATGATAGAACCAGAAATTTGCTTTGCTGATTTACATGATGATATGGATTTAGCTGAAGATATGATTAAATATATAATCTCTTATGTTCTAGAAAATGCTCCTGAAGAAATGGCCTTTTTTAATCAATTTATTGATACTAGTTTACTTGACAGATTGCACAATGTATTAAATTCAGAATTTGGAAGAATTACTTATACAGAGGCTATAAAAGAACTAGAGAAAAATAATAATAATTTTGAATACCCTGTTAGCTGGGGTGTTGATATTCAAACAGAACATGAAAGATATTTGAGTGAGAAAATATTTGGAAAACCTGTTTTTGTTACAGATTATCCAAAAGATATTAAAGCATTTTATATGAAATTAAATCCAGATGGTAAAACAGTTGCTGCTACTGACCTTTTGGTTCCTGGAATTGGAGAAATAATTGGTGGTAGCCAAAGAGAAGATGATTTTGAAAAATTAAGTTCTCGTATAGAAGAACTTGGTTTAAAAAAAGAAGACTACTGGTGGTACTTAAATTTAAGAAGATATGGTAGTTGCCCACATGCTGGATTTGGTTTAGGTTTTGAAAGAATGATGATGTATTTAACAGGTATGCAAAATATTCGTGATGTACTTCCATTCCCAAGAACTCCAAAAAATTGTGAATTTTAATATTTTAAAAGTTGCCAAAATATTGGCAACTTTTATTTTGTTTTATTCCACACTTTTTAAACTTTCTATCATGTCTATTTTTTTCAATACAAAATGTATTATAAAATTAACTATTATTGAAAATACCAATGTTATACCTGCTGAATACACATAACTTATCGGTAATATATTTTTCATAAATCTCAATGAATCTATTTCAATACTTAATATAATTCCACTTGTTAAAAATGTTCCTAATACTAATCCAATTACAATAGCAATTATTGTAAATATTATATTTTCTTTGTTTATATAGTTATCTACTTCTTTATCAAAAAATCCTAATACTTTTAATGTTGCTATTTCCCTTTGTCTTTCTGCAATATTTATATTTGCTAAGTTGTATAATACTACAAATGCAAGTAATGCTGATGCAACTATTAAAATTATAACAACATAATTCATAGTATTAAGCATATCACTTACTGCCTTCATTAAACTACTTATTACAGATACAGAAGCAACTCCTTCTATATTTAATATTTCCTGTGATATATTATTTTGAACATCCTCACTCAAATTTTCATTTGTATTTGCAAAAATCATATTTGTTTTATATTGTTTTATATTATTTTCATAAAATGTCTTTGACATAAATACATAATGTCCAACATAATTTTTCATTATGTCTTTTACTTTAAATTTATAGCTTATGTCATCTCCATCTATAAAATTAACTTCATCACCTATATTTGCTCCTATCATGTCTGCAATTTTATCAGATATAATAATTCCATCATCCTCTAAACTTACCTTTTCTCCTGTTTCAGGATTTGTTAAATTAAATGAATTATTTAAATCTTCTGTATTTTTTGGTACGAATACATTAACATTATAATTCTTTTCTCCTAGTTTTGCTGTAGTTGCACATATTTCAGTATAATTTTTTATATTTTCATTATTTGAAAAATATTCATTAAGTTCCTCTAATCCTTTTGTATTTGTTAAAGATATTGATAAATCATAATTAAATATTTTTCTAAATTGTACTGATGGAATGTCAATTACTGAATCCCTTATTCCAAATCCTGTTAACATAAGTGCTGTGCATCCCGCAATACCTATTATAGTCATAATAGCTCTTTTTTTGTACCTGAATATATTTCTTGCAGTTACCTTTTGAGAAAAGTTAAATTTTTTCCATATAAAGCCTATTCTTTCTAGTAATATTCGTTTTCCTTTTTTAGGTGGTTTTGGTCTCATCAAAACAGCTGGCATTTGTTTTAATTCATTTGTTGCAACTATTATTGTTGCTCCACCTATACATATAAACGCAATTATTATTCCAATCAATCCAATTTCTACTCTATATGTGCAATAAAATTCAGGCAAATTATATATCATAGAATATAACATCCAAACAATGTTTGGTAATAAATATAATCCAACTGTCATTCCTAGAACTCCACCAATTATACAAGCAAATAATGAGTAAATTATATATTTTGAAATTATTTGCATATTAGTATAGCCCATTGCTTTTAATGTACCTATTTCTATTCTTTCCTCTTCAATCATTCTAGTCATAGAAGTTAAACTTATTAAAACTGCAACTAAGTAAAAGATTACTGGGAACATTTTAGAAATGTTTGACATTGTTTTTATTGCATCAAATATATTATTATATCCTGTATTATCAAGTCTATCTTGAACATACCACTTACCTTTTTCTATTTTCTTAACATCTGCTTTTGCATCATTTAGTTTATCTTGAGCCTCTTGTATTTTAGTATTTGCTTCTTTTTTAGATTTTTCAAATTCTTTTTTATTTTTTGCTAATTCTGATTTTGCATTTTGTATTTTAGTTTTACTTGAATTTATTTCTTTTTGTGAAGCCTCAAATTTTGCATTAGCAGTCTTTTTATTATTTTCTAATTCTGTTTTTTGTTTTTGCAGTTCTGTTTTAGCTACTTCTATTTCTGCTAATCCGCTTCTTAATCTGCTCTTGTACTTCCTGTGGCAAATACTCCATCTGTTCTTTTTGACTATTAAGCTCTTTTTCTTTTTGCAATAAAGTTTTTTCTGCTTGTTTTAATTTTTCTTCCGCTTCTTTAAAAGTCTTCTCTGTTTCCTGTTTCTTTTTAGCTAATTCCGCTTCTCCATTTTTTATACTATTTTCAGATGACGCGATTTGGTTCTCAGCATTTTTTATTTTCTTTTCAGCATCATTCAATTCCTTTTGTACTTCTGCTTTTTTATCATCAAGTTCTTTTTGAGCATCATTTATCTTTTCATTTGCTTCATCAACTAAAGAATTATATCTTGCATCTTCTCTTTCTTGTTTTATACCTTCTATTTTATCAATTACAGGATTAACTAATTCTAAGTAACCATCACTATTAGTTACTTGTTCTTTTGCTCCAGCAACAGTAACATACATTCCTGTATAATAGTCTAAGTTTATTACATTATCTTTAGTATAAATATAGAAATTAACTGTTCCATTACCTATTGATGTATTTCCTCTTTCACTAGATATATACATAGGTGAATCTACTATTCCAACTATCTCAAATTCTTTTTTAGTAAATATGTCATTATCGTCAGAATCTTTATCATTATTTTCTAATACTATTTTTTTACCTATATATTTTTCTGCTCCTGTACCTGTACGAACAATAGCATTATCTAATAAACATTCATTATCATTTTCTATTTGCCTTCCTGCTATCACTACTGGAGTATTAACATTTTCATTGTACTCAATTACTTTACAAACACTTTCTTTATCATCTATTTTTACCATAGAATCTTTAGTTTGTATTCCATAAGCATTTTCAACACCATCTATATTTTTAATAGCTTGTATGTCATCATCTGTAATTCCTAATGTTGATATTATGTTTATATCATAAAAATTACTTTTATCTGCATACTTATCTAAACTATCTAGCATATCTGGACTTGTTGCAACTAAACCTGCAAAAAATCCTACTCCTAAAAATGCCATAACAAGCATTGATATAAATCTTCTTTTATTTTTACTTATCTCTCTAAAATTATTTTTCAATAAAGATTTTTTCATTTTCTTCCTTACCATTCTATATTATCTATTGAAATTGGATTAGCATTTGTTTCAACACTTTCTGCTTTTCCATTTTTAAAACGTATAACTTTATCTGCCATAGGTGTAATTGCAGCATTATGAGTTATAATTATTACAGTCATATTTTCACTTCTCGCCATTTCTTGTAATAGCTTTAATATGCTTTTTCCTGTTTTGTAATCTAATGCACCTGTTGGCTCATCACATAATAATAATTTTGGATTTTTAGCAATTGCTCTTGCTATTGCAACTCTTTGTTGTTCTCCACCTGATAATTGAGATGGGAAGTTATCTTTTCTATCTGTTAGTCCTACCTTTTCTAATATGGTATCTACATTTAATGCATCTGCACACATTTGTGTTGCAAGTTCTACATTTTCTTTTGCTGTTAAGTTTTGAACTAGATTATAGAATTGGAATACAAACCCTATATCATTTCTTCTATACTCTATTAGCTTTTTATTATTTAATTTTGATATTTCTTTATCATTTACAAATATTTGACCAGATGTAGCTTTATCCATTCCTCCAAGTATATTTAGAGTAGTAGTTTTACCTGCTCCACTAGGTCCTACTATAACAACAAGCTCTCCTTTATCAATACTAAAGTTAGTATTATCTAATGCTTTTATAGTTACTTCTCCCATTTTGTATTCTTTAACAACATTCTTAAATTCAATATATGACATACAAAATTTTCTCCTTCTCTTAAACTAGTTTTATATTTTATCATATAATATTCTAATCATAAATAACTTTCACAATTTTTTCACAAAAATGCCACTTGAAATATATCTATTCCAAATGGCATTCAAAAATTTATAAATCTAAATGATAATACTTTGTTACAGTATTGCCATCTTTATCTTTCGTTGTTACAGATTTCCATTTTGCTCGCCAAGGGCAAATGCAATTTACTACCATCAGTAGTAGTATTAAGGTTAGCAGTACATAACTCCAAATGGATCTACGCCAATCCAGTACGAAAATTCCCGTATTCTCTCTAGCATAGAAAATCCCTCCATAAAATAATATTGTTTTTATATTATATAGCCTTTATCTGATTATGTCAATCTTTTTTAATTACTAGTTTTTTATTGACTATATTGCAAAAGATTGTTATTATTTAAACTGAGGTGAAAGCAAAATGATAAAAGAAATAACATTAAATGAAAAAGAATGTAATTATAATGGATATAGGGTAATATCTACTCATTTGTGCAAAATGCCAGATGAATCAACATTAAGCAAATTGCTTTCTTATTTGAATCAAAAAATATTAGATAAAACACTGAATGCAGAAATGATAGTATTTATTATTTTTGATTTAGAATCAAATCTTACTTATGAATATCAAATAATGCAGTATTATACAAAAAAGATTATTCATAACGGAGTGTTATCACAAGAAAATGACATTATGCCAAAAATCGAAAAAAGATACTGTGATATAAATAATCAGGAAAAGCAAATTGAAACTATTATAAAAAAATTGTCTGAATCTAAATATACTATTGCAACAATGGAAAGTTGTACAGGTGGTAGTTTGGCAGGTGCTATAACAAACGTTTCAGGTGCATCTGACATTTTACATGAATCATATGTAACATATTGCAATGAGGCAAAGATAAAGTTTGGTGTTCCAAAGCAAATTATTGAAAAATACACAGTATACTCTTTAGAAACTGCTGAAGCTATGGCGAATGCTGTAAGAATTGCCACTAATTCAGAGGTTGGTATTGGCATAACTGGACAGCTTGGAAGAATTGACCCTAGAAATATTGGTGTTGAAAATAACAGAGCTTGGTATTCTATAAAAAGTTCGGAAAAAAAATTCTCTGCTGAAATTATTTTAAATATTGGAGATGCTCCAAGAGAAAAAAAGAAAGAAATTATTATAAATGAAATTATAGAAGATTTATATTGTTGGTAAAAGATCCATTTACTTTAAGTAAATGGATCTTTTAAACTTAAGCTGATTGTTTCATAGCTTTCACATTTTTTCGCAAATATTATTTTATTGATAAAAATTGTTCTTTTGCTGACTTTCTTATTTCATCATCAGTTTGTATAGAAGCATTGTGTGGTAAAATAAAATTATCATTATATTTTATATAACTTTCTACTATAATTTGCGGATATGACATATACTTTCTAAATTTTATTATCGTTTCTGTTGCCTCTAACAATTCCTCATAATTATTTACTTCAATATAAGTTTTAAATTTTAGAATCCAATTCTTCTTTGTATGCAATTTATATGTATAGTCTTCATAGTATTCTTCGACTTTAAACTTATTTTTGTCTAAGTCATTCCAAACATCAAAGAAATATTTGTATATTCTTGCTTCTGTATCTTCTATAAAGACATTATTATCTTTTTTAGATATAGCATGCACTTCTATTTCCGGTATTTCTTCAATTTTGTATGTGAGAAATCCATTGCCAGTTATATCTGTATTGATTGCTTTTTCAGTGAAATCCAACTGATAAATATCTTCTAAGTTACTAATTCTACGTTCAAGTTATTTCTCGAATGAGAAATAACTTTTTGCTTGTTAGTATTTATTTCTTGAAATTGAATTTATTTTTCAAAATATTTTTCTCTTACATACTCATATATCATTATGCTTGCTGCTACTGAAGCATTTAGGCTTTCTGTTTTTCCTAGCATTGGTATTTTAACTCTTTGGTCTGCTAAGTCTTGTATCTCTTTTGATACTCCTTTTGCTTCATTTCCAATTATTATTACTTTTTTATTATATTTTATATCATATACACTTTTATCGGTGTCTAATGATGTTGCTACTACTTCAAATTTATGTTTTTTTATCATTTGCAATGTTTTAGCCAAATTATCAGTTGTTATTATATTCATCCTAAATATAGCTCCCATTGTTGAGCGCACAACCTTTGGATTATATGGATCTGCACTGTCTGATGATAGTATTATTTGTTTTAAGTTTGCACTGTCTGCTGTTCTTAATATTGTTCCTAAGTTACCAGGATCTTGTATTCCATCTAATGCAAGTATAATGTCTTCTTTGTAATCTATTTTGTCTATGCTATCTCCTTTTTCAACTACTGCAAGAATTCCTTGTGGATTAACAACATCTGTTATAGAAAGGAATAGTTTTTTAGTTACATATATACAATTATATTTTGCAATTTCATATAGAAGTGATTGCTCAAAACTTTCAGTATATTCGCAATCTTCACATACAACAATAGTTTTTATATTTACCGCTTCTTCAATTGCTTCACGTACTAATTTTATTCCTTCAACTATATATTCGTTTGTTTCATCTCTAAACTTTTTATCTTTTAGCTTTTTAATATATTTAATTTGTTCATTATCTTTACTTGAAATTACTTGCATAGTTTTTCCTTTCTAAATTTCAATTACAGTATTCAAAAATTCTTTAGCTTTTTCTATGATATTTTCATTTTCTTTAATTCGTAGTGTAACATAAGGTTCTACTGCATTAGAGAACTTAACTAGCATAGGGTATTTTGTAATTAAAGCATTTACCATTTCTGGTTTAATTTTTTCTTTTACAAAATAGAATACAATTCCGTTTTCTCTTTGAGCTATTTTTAAGATGTTTGCTTTTCTTGCAAGTTGTTTTATTCTTGCAATATCTATTAAGTTTTCTAATTCTTTTGGAAGTCTACCATATCTATCAATAACCTCATCAATAACATTTTGAAGTTCTTCTTCTGTTCTACATAAAGCAATATTTTGATATATTTCAATTTTTTGACTACTATTTTCAATAAAGTTATCTGGTATATAGCTAGAAACAGCTAGGTCAATTTGTACATCTTGTTCTTCTACTACTTCTATTCCTTGCATCTCTTTTATAACTTCATCTAGCAATTTACAATATGT
>CAKOVG010000009.1 GCA_934121875.1 uncultured Clostridia bacterium | reverse complement strand
TCGAACCGGCACGGTTTATTCAACCGCAGGATTTTAAGTCCTGTGCGTCTGCCAGTTCCGCCACATCTGCATTTATTTGAACTGACAATTAGTATTTTACTACGAAATAATTAAATTTGTCAATACATATTTTGTAATTTGTTAAAAAAACTTAAATGATTTGCTAAAAAAGTATAAAAAATAAATAAAATTTTGCTCAAAAATGACAATAAGGAAGAAAACACATAATCACTCATAGAGAAGAGCTACAAAAGAAATTAAAATAAAAAATACATTAACTTTCGACAAAAAATGTCGAATTTTGTCACACGAATTTTCTTGCTATTTTGTACTTTTAAATATATAATAGGAAATAAACCAATGAGAAGGAGGGGAATATGCATTGGAAAAGGCCATTAAAGTATATGGAAATACTGTAATCAATAATAGGGAAGAAATAATATATAACCCAATACAATTAGAATATTATAAAACCTACAATGAAAATACAGAAGAAAAGCCATATGGTATAGGAGTAATAAAAACTTGTACTAATGAAATAGAAGTAGATATTGAAAAAAGAGAATTCAATCATATATTTAGTGAAGAAAATGATGCAGATAATATGCTTGAATTACTTTTGAAAAACAAGGTAACACCAATTGCATTAAAAGATATCCTAGAAGATTTTGTAATAGTATAAAGTGGGGCACCTAAAATGTTAGATAAAATCTGACATTTGGGTGCTCTTCTTGTTGTAAATAAATATAAAAAAATACTTGCGATTTTTTCTATATTAGAATAAAATAAAAGATGAATAAAAGATTATACTCAAGGAAGGGATGAAGTTAAATATGGCAAATTATGAAGAATATTATAAAGAAAGCATAGAAGTATTGACAAAATACATAACAGGGACTAAAATTATACCTACGGAAAAAGAATGGAACAAAATAGCTATAGAAAATAATTATTTAACATCACCAACTCTGGGCTATGTTTCAGGAATGAGTTTTCCGGAATTGTGCAAAAAAATATACAAAGAAATGAGAAAGGAAGAAAAGAAAAAATGAATATTTGGCATGATATAAGAGAAGAAAGAATAAAAAAAGATGACTTTGTTTCAGTTATTGAAATAAGCAAAAATTGTAGAAACAAATATGAATTAGACAAGGAAACAGGAAGACTAAAATTAGATAGAGTATTATATACATCAACACATTATCCTGCAAACTATGGATTTATTCCAAGAACTTATGCAGAAGATAATGATCCACTTGATGTGTTAGTTTTATGTCAAGAGGAAATTTTACCTCTAACATTAGTTGAATGCTATCCGATAGGTGTTCTAATTATGACAGATAATAATGAACGCGACGAAAAAATTATTGCTATATGCAAAAAAGATCCATTTTTAAATGAATACAATGATATTGAGGAATTACCACATCAAATTGCACTAGAAATAAAACACTTTTTTGAAGTGTACAAGCAATTAGAAGGAAAACAAACTGCAGTAGATAAAATATTAGGAAGAGAAGCAGCAGAAGAAATAATTGAAAAATGTATGGCGAGCTACAAAGAAAAATTTTGTAAATAAAGGAATAAAATAATGTTTGAAAAAATATTTTTTAGTGTATTATCACTGGCATTTTTTACAATTACTTTTTTAAAATTGATAAAGAAAAATGATACAAGTTATATATATATGCTTGCTATGGAGTTTATAGGAATTGCTATTAACTTTACAGAATTAATTTTTAATATAAAGCTAAATTATTTTTCAAAAATAATAGTTTATATATTTTCAATAATTATGCCATGCATAATACTATGGATGGAACAAGCAAAAGATGTGGATTTTCCAGAGTTGTTCAATGAAACCAAAGCTAAAATTCTAAATAAATTTGGAAAACAAGAACAAGCAAAAAAAATAATAGCTAATTTTTTGAACAAAAATCCTAATAGTTATGTGGCACACAAACTAATGGCTGAATTTTATGAAAAAGAAGAAAACTATGAAGCAGCAATTAGCGAATACATGAGAGTAACAGACTTAAAAAGAAATGACTTTGTATCTACATATAAACTTTGTGAAAATTTAAATAAAAATAAACAAAATGAACAAGCTATTGAAATTCTTGGAGAAATAATAAAACAAAAACCAGAATATGAGAAGGCAAGCAATTTATTAGGTGAGTTGCTTTTTGAAGAAGAAAGATACAAAGAGGCAATATCAATATATATGACAGCTCTTAGATATCATCCTGCTAGTTATGATTTATATTATAACCTAGGAATGGCATATACAATGATAAATGATTTTCAAAGGGCAAAGGAATTTTATGAAAAAGCAGCAGATATAAATAGTTTGGCATATAATGCAAAATTAAACTTAGGACAGATTGCATTAATTTATGGAGATTTGAAAGAAGCAGAAAAATATTTTATGCAGTCTAGTAAACAGGAAGATTTAGAAGCAGGCTCATATTATTATCTTTCACAAATTGCTTTGTTAAAAGGTGATGAGGACAAAGCAAAAAATTATATGAATGTTGCAGTTGAATTAGACTCTAAAATATATAAACAAGTGCAAAGAGATCCTATATTTACATCGATAAAAGAAAAAATAAATCCTCCACAAGAAGATGTAAAAAGAGTAAAAAATACACTGAACAAAAAAGAAAAAAATGTAAATAATCATCTGATGAAAACTTGTATATTAGTTAAAAACTTAAGCAAAGAAGACATTCAAATAGCAAAAAAAATAAAACAAAATGAAATTCAAAAAGAAGAAAAACAAAAAGAATAATAATACAAAAAAATCATACAATAATATAGAAAGGAAAATGAAAATGGAGATATATCAATCAATAATTTTAGGCGCTGTTCAAGGATTGACAGAGTTTTTGCCAATTTCAAGTTCAGCACATTTAAATGTATTCCCTTGGATTTTTAATTGGAACGCATTATCAGATGGTATGGATGTTGCATTGCATATAGGAACTTTACTAGCATTAATTATATTTTTCTTTAAAGATTGGTTTAATTTATTAAAAGCAGGTGTAAACAAAGTAATAAAAAAAGAAGACACCACAGAAGGTAAAATTTTTTGGCATTTAGTTATTGCAACTATACCAGCAGGTATTTTAAGTTTAGTATTAGACAAAATTTCAAAAAAAATAATGGGTGATAGCATAAATACGCAAATGATAATAATAGCAATTTCTTTAATTGTAATGGGAATAGTTTTATACATAGCAGACAAAAAATCAAAATCAAAAATAGATTATGAACACATATCTTTAAAACAATCAATTTTAATAGGAATATCACAAGCGTTAGCGGCAGCTTTTCCAGGAGTCTCACGTTCTGGAATTACAATGACTACAGCAAGAGTTTTAAAAATAGACAGAGAAAGTGCAGCAAAGTTTTCATTTATGTTGGCAATGCCAATAACGTTAGCAGCTGCTATATTTGATTTGAATAAATTTCAATTTGATCTATCTCTTATTTTAGGAATATTAGTTAGTTTTATAGTAGGCTTCTTAGTTATAAAATTCTTAATGAATTACTTAAAAAAAGGAAGTTTTAAAGTTTTTGCCATATATCGCATTATATTTGGTATAGTAATAATTGCAATATATTTTATAAGATAATATAAAAAAATATCTCTATATATAGAGGTATTTTTTTATTTTGAAAAAATATTACAGTTATATTACAAAAGTGTTACAATTATATTAAATATAAAAAAACCATATTGACTTTTATAGAAAAACATATAAAATATTAATATCAAATGGTAAAAATATGTCAAATTAAGAAGAATTACAAGTATGTTTTTAAGAAAAATGTCAAACATAATAATAAAAAAATTATTTTAAAACAAAGGAGAAAAAAATGGCCAGTTGTTTAGGACTTTATATAGAACCAAATGTAATTAAATATGCTAAAGTTTCCAAAGAGCATGAAGCCTTAAAAATTGAGTCATTTGGAATAAAATTTTATGACAAATTGGGAACAGCAATAAACCAAATAATAAATGACACTTATAGTTTCAATACACAAATTAGTATAAACTTATCAGAAGAAGCATACCAATACTTTTACATGTTTAATTTATTAAACAAAACAGACTTAAAAAAAGCTATACAAACAGAATTTGAATCATTCTGTTTAGACAAAGGAATTAACAAAAGCGGAGTAGAAACAAGATATATACTTGTAAACAGTGTAGAGGATAAAGAAAAAATAAAAGTAGTACATGTTTCTACAAATAAAATAGCTTTAGCCAATTTGGAGCAACCTTTTACAGAATTCAAAGTTTCAACAATAGCACCAATATCAATAAGCATTTCTAATATTGCAAATTTAAAACAAAAAGAAAATGTTCTAATTGTTAACATGGAAAATCAAACAACAATTACAACAATTGCTGATCAAAAAATTTATCAAATAGATAAAATAGAAGAAGGTGCAGCAGAAGTACTAGATCAAATTGCAATAAAAGAAAATTCATACTCAAAAGCTTATGAAATTTGTAAAAATAGCACTATATATACTATGGAAGGGCAAGAGCTACAAGAAGAAGAAAATGAATACTTAGATAATATTATGCCTACATTATATAAAATTGCTACCAAAATAAAAGAAATAATAGCTGACAATACATTGAAAATAGAAAGAGTTTATTTAACAGGTACTTTGTCAGTAGTTAATAATATTGACTTATACTTTCAAGAAGTATTAGGAATGGAAAAATGTGAAATTTTAAAGCCATTTTTTGTTAAAGATACAGCTAAAATAAATATCAAAGATTATGTAGAAGTAAACTCAGCTGCAGCTTTGGCATTACAAGGGCTTGGATATGGAATAAAAGATATAAACTTTAAAAAACAAACATTAAAAAGCAGTTTTGATGAATTATTAGGAAAATTAAATATAAAAAAATCAGAAACAGGTGAAAATAAAACATCAAAAGTACCCTCTATTACGTTTAATATGAGCCTTAAAGGAAAAGTAGATAATACTGAAAGATGGTTACTTAGAACACTTGGAGGATTCTTATTACTAATAGCAGTATACACAGTTTTTTCTATTTATTTAGCAAATGCTATAAACGAAAAAAATATAGCAATTTTAGAGGTTGAACAAGATACACAAACACAAATAGAAGCAGTAAACAAGGATATTCAAGGGGTAAATGCAAAAACAAGTGAATATCAGCGTTTATCACAAAATTTAAAAAATATTAGTGAACAAGTATCAGAAAAAAATAAAAATAGAAATAACATACCAGATTTACTTAGTGCAATAATGACAGATATGCCAAAAGGCGTACAAATTGTTTCTATAGAGAACACAAGTGGAAAACATGTTATAATACAAGCACAATCTAAAAAGTATGAACAACTTGGCTACTTTAAAACTATACTAAAAACAAAAGGAATACTAGTACCAAGTACAGTAACCTCTAACTTAGGAGAAAAAAATGGAGAAGTAGTAAAAGTTACTATAGAAGGAGATATGCCATGAGAAAAATTTTAATTAGTATTATAATAGTATTGTTAATTATCATGGCTTATTTTGTAATCTTCAAAGGATTAACGCTAGGAAATTTTAAAATTTTAAGTGCAAATCAAATTGTAAATGAAAATGATAAATTAACAGAAAAAATCACTACAACAGAAACATTAATAAATAGTACTTATCCAGATGTTAATGAAAAATTAAATTCTAGTGTATCTCAATTGCTTAAAGCAGAAAATGAATACCTAGATTTAGCAAATGTAAGTACAAAAGCAGAATTGTTAAAAGCTAGTACAGTAGAAACATATACAGTAGAATTTTTATGGACAGTATTAGGGAGACATTCGACAGCAAAAGGAGTAAACCTTAATTACACTCCAAAAAACAATAATACTATTGAATTTACGGTTGCTGGAGATTATGTACCAATACTTGAGTTTGTTACAGCAATTGAAAATGATAGTAGATTAGGTTTTACAATAGAAAATTTCAAACTAATACAATCATTTGGTAGTACATTACAGGCAACATTCATTACAAGAAATGTTACAGTTAAATCAGAAACAACACAAGCACCTGCAACACAAAGTACTACAAACGAAAACACACAAGTTACTACAAATGAACAAGCCAAAAACACAGCTCAATAAACTCATAAAGGAGGAAAAATGTTTAAGTCAATTATAAAAGAAACATTTATAATGTTGCTATTATGTATTGCAATTGTGCTAATATTAGGAGTTATATTTTATAATTATATTCCTACAAACAAAGTAATACCAAATAAACTAGCAACATATACAACACCAGAAAATATAAAAGAAAAAATTGAAGAACAAATTTCTGAGAGTGAAAAAGAAGAAATAACATATCAAATAGATGCAACAGATCTTAAAGTATACAGGCAAACAGATTCATATACTACTGGAAAAAGAAACCCTTTTTCAGAAAGTATGGATGTAGATAATGTAAATAATTCTACAGATAATACAGGAACTAATCAAGGATCAGAAACAAACACTGGTATAAAAGATGACTCAAAGAATACGTTATTTTATAATAACACAGACACCAAATAATTTACGGTTATATTTATTAATTAAATATATACAAAAAATCTAAAGAAGAAAGGAGTAATAAACTATGAGAAATGAGAAAGGTATTACACTTATTGCATTAGTAATTACAATAGTTGTATTATTAATCTTAGCTGGTGTTACTATCACATATGCTTTAAGCGATAATGGAATATTCTCTAATGCTAAAAAAGCTCAAGCAAAAGCTGAAGAAGCATCAATTAGAGATGCTGTAAGTAACACACAAGCAGAAGCTTTAATCGAAGCATATGACAGCAGCATAACAGTAAAAAGCACATTTGCTGCAATGATCGCAAAATACTTACCAACTTCAGGATATACAATTTCAGCAACTGATGTTACAATAGCAGCAGATGGAATTATTGCTAAAGATGCTGAACAAACATTTACTGTAACAACAACAAAATATACTCATACAGTAAAAGTTGAAAAAGGTGTAATTACAGAATTCACAACAGCTGATAAGGTTTAATAAAATCTAAAAAACATTTGAATTAGGGCATATGCACAACGTATATGCCTTGATTTATATAAAAGCATAAAATGGAGCAATTATGAATGTAATATTATACACGTTAATTTTTGTTATAGGAACACTTTTCGGTAGTTTTTTCACTTTAGCAGTTTATCGTATTCCACTTGGAAAAGATATAACTCATGAACGTTCTTTTTGTCCTAACTGTAATCATAAATTAGGATTTTTAGATTTAATTCCTATACTAAGTTATTTATTTTTAGGTGGAAAATGTAGATATTGCAAACAAAAAATACGTCCAAGATATTTATTACTAGAATTAATGTCAGGCATAATTTTTGTTTTATTTGCTGTGTCTTTAAAACTAAATATATTTACAACAACAATAAATACATGGATTTACTTTATATTTGGATTGTTATATTTAGCAACATTATTTATAATAGCAGGAATAGACAAAGAAAGAATCAGAATTGAAAAATCAGTATTATTATTTGGATTTATAATACAAGCTCTATATATAATTTATCTATATATAGTAGAAGAAGATTTTAATATATATAGATATGTTATATATCTTGCACTTATATTTATTTTAGTATTAATAGACATATGTATATTAAGAAAAAAAGCAGCCAATAGTTATGTGGTAGAAGTCTTATTACTTTGTATGCTACTTTTAGGTTTTACATATGAAGTAACAACAATATTAACAATTATATTTACATTAATGTGCATTGCAACTCAATGTTGCCTAACTAAAATAAAAGCAAAAAAAATAAAAAATGTAAAAAAAGAACAAGCCATCAAAATACCAATAGGTTTTTATTTATGTGTAACAAATATAATATGTTTAATTAGCATAAACTTGTATATTTGCTAAAATATTATTTAATATAGAGGAGAGTATGACAAAAAATAAGTTAGTAAAAATAAAATCAGAAAAAGGTTTTACCATATATGACCTAATAGTTGCAATTATTGTGTTTAGTATGTTTGCAACAATAATTGGAACTTTAATTGTAACAACATATAAAGTACAAGCAACTACAGAAGCAGAAGAAGTTGCAACTTTGTACGTTATACAAATAGTAGAATATATAGATAAGATTGACTTTGACGAAGTAACTAATGAACTTTCACAAACTTTGCCACAAAAATTTAATATTCCAGAAGCATTTACAGTGGAAATACAAGCTACAGACTATAAGCCAAACGAGAATACACAAGCATATATAAAAAATGTGAATGTAAACTTATCGTATAATTTTGTTGGAGAACAAAAAAATATTACAATAAAAAGATTAAAAATAAAGGAGTTATAGAAATGAAATCAGAAAGAGGTGTTACTTTAACTTCATTAGCTATATATATTATTGTAGCTACATTAGTGGTAAGCACAATGGCTCTTTTAAGTTCACATACATTTTTAAACATGAAAATTTTAAAAGATCAGGCCACATATGCAGTTGAATATAATAAATTCAATATGTTTTTTATAGAAGATGTAAAAAGCAACAAGACTGCCAATGTTACAGATACACAAATTACATTTACCGATGGCAATAAATATGAATATAAAGATAAATCAATATATAGAAATGAAAAAAAAATAGCCAAAGATGTAGAAACTTGTACATTTACTGCTGGAACATATACAATAAAAAATACAACTAAAAACTTAATAACTGTAAACCTAAAAATAGGAACAGGAGAAAAGAAATATCAAAAAGAGATTGAGTATGTATTAAGATATTGGTAAATTATTGTAAATAGTAATAAAACATATATATTTCAATTTTTTTATAGTATAATAATTATAAACAAATGAAAATTGAAAGGAGAATCACAAATGGAAAAAAGACAACCAATAGGAATAGAACTTGTAAAAAGAGGAATAGTTCAAGAATCTGACATTGAAAAAGCTCTAGACTACCAAAAAGTTCACCCTAATAAAAAAATAGGAGATATTATAGATATATTGGGGCTTTGCGACTCAAATATTTTAATAAGTGCAATTGGAGAAATATTAGATGAAAAAGCAATATATTTAATGGAAAAAGATATTAGAATAGATGTATTAGACTATATATCATTAGATATAATGAAACAAAATAAAGCAGTTCCATTTGAAATTATTTCTGGTAAAATAAAAGTATGTTTTGCAGACACAAGCAATAAAAAATCTATTGATGTTATTAGAATGTTATTACTAAATAAAGGCTTAGTAATGGAAAAATATATAACATTTGAAACTAACATTAATAATATAATAGATTCATTAGAAGGCACTGCAAATGATAATATTAATACAAATGCAGATATTTCAGGTCTTGTAGACAGTATTATAAAAACAGCTATGGAAAGAAGAGCTAGTGATATTCATATAGAACCATTAGAAAGAATGGTAAGAGTTAGATATAGAATAGATGGACAACTAGTTACTGCAGTTGAAATTGAAAAAGAAAAACAAATACAAATAATAGGAAGATTAAAAGCTATTTCTAATATGCACCAAGAAAAACAAGAGTCACAAGATGGTAGAATTCTTACTTATCCAGACTACAATATTCGTGTATCTTCACAAAAAAATGTATATGGAGAAAAGTTTGTACTAAGATTATTAAAAAAGAATGCTAATATTAGAGAAATTTTTGAGTTAGGATTTCCAAAAGACGAAGGACTATTAAAAAAGAGCTTTAACAAGAAAAATAGTATTACAATAGTAGCAGCTCCTACTGGAGAAGGAAAAACTACTACATTATATAGTATAATAACATACTTAAATAAACCACAAATAAATATTACTACAATTGAGGATCCAGTAGAAATAAGAATTGATGGATTAAACCAAATTGAAACAGATATAAAAGCAGACTTTTCAAGTTCTTTAAGAACAGTTTTAAGACAAGATCCTGATATTATACTTGTAGGTGAAATTCGCGATAGAGAAACAGCAGAAATAGCAATGCAAGCAGGACAAACAGGTCACTATGTATTATCTACAATACATACAATTGATAGTATAGAAGTTATAACAAGACTTAGAAAAATGGGAATTTCAAATTATGATATTTCTAGTATTTTAGCAACATCAGTATCACAAAGATTAGTAAGAAAAATATGCCCATATTGTGCAAAAGAAAGAAACTTTACAGAACAAGAAATAGAAATAATGAAAAAAATAGGCAGTAAATATGATGTGGAATTTGACTTCGAAGGAAAGAAAACATTTGAAGCAGTGGGTTGTAAAAAATGTAATCAAAGTGGATATCTAGACAGAATTGGTATATTCGAAATATTAAATGTAGAGGAAGAAATTAGAGAACTGATAGCTAAAGACTGTTCTAGTATTGAAATTAGAAAAAAAGCTTTAGAGTTAGGCTATAGACCACTAATAGTAGATGGAATTAAAAAAGTATTAAGTGGAGTTACTACATTAGAAGAAATAAATAATAAGCTTATTATTTACTAAAAACGTAGGAGGAAAATCATGATTGATATAGAAAAAATTTTACATTTGGCAATTGAAAAAGATGCTTCAGATGTACACTTAATTGCAGGAATAAAACCTTGCTTAAGAATTAGAAGACAGTTAATAGAATTAGAAGAGTTTGAAAACCTAACTGCAGAAGATATGTTTGAAATATATGACTATTTTGTTAGAGGAAACATAGAAAAAGACGAAGTATTTAAAAAAGATAAGAAACTAGATTCATCTTATGAATTTGGAGATACTAGAATCAGGGTAAATATTTCAATTGCAGATGATGTACCAGTAGCAGTACTAAGATTAATAAAAAGCATTTTACCTAAATATGAGGATTTAGGAGTGCCAGATATTGTTAGAAGAATGATGAAACAACAACAAGGGTTAATACTAGTAACAGGTAAAACAAACTCTGGTAAAACAACAACATTAAATGCATTAGTAAATGAAGTAAATGAAACACAAAACAAAAAAATATTGACGCTTGAAAGTCCAGTCGAGTACAAACATAAATGTAAAAAATCTGTAATAGTACAAAAAGAAGTAGGAAAAGGACGTGACTGCCCAGACTATAGTTCAGGTGTAAAAAACTGCTTGAGAGAGGACTGCGATATTTTAATTATAGGAGAGATTCGTGACAAAGAAACAATGGATGCTGCAATAGAAACAGCAGAGGCAGGACACTTAGTAATAGGAACATTACATACTAAATCTTGTGCTGAAACTATCGACAGAATGATAAACTTCTATGATATTAGAGATCAACAAACTATCAAATACTTAATTGCATCATTGTTAAAACTAGTTGTATCACAAAGACTATTACCAGGTAGAAATGGATCACTTGTATTAGTACCAGAAGTAATGGTTATAGACAACACAATTGCGGGTGTAATCAGAAAAGATAAATTAGGTGTTTCAGAAATAGAAGATGCAATTCAAAGTGGTTCAGAAAAGGGAAGCATTGGTTTAATAAATTCATTAGCGCAATTATTTGTTAATGATAAAATATCATTAGATCAAGCAAAAGCACAAATTGAAGAAAAAAATATTGAAACATTAAATAGAACTATAATGCAATTAAAAATAAAAAAAGATAATGAAAGTAAAAGAGCTAATATGGAAAACTAAAAAAAGGAGGTAACCAGATGCCTGAATATGTATATAGAGCGGTAACTAAAAGAGGACAAATTGTTAGAAATAAAGTAGAAGAAATGAATAAAAATACTTTAATAAAAAAGCTAAAAGCAAACGATTTGTTACCAATTGAAGTTATACAAGTAAATTACAACGGCAAAACAGGTAGAGTACCTAAGAAAAATGTAATAGATATAGATGACATTATGAAAACAGCAAATTCAGCTAATATACTTCAAGGTAGGGAAGAGTATAAACCAAGTACGAGGGAAAAACTTAACCTGCTTATTGCAGCTGGACAAAAAATAACAATAAGAGATGTTATTATATTTACTCAAAACTTTTTCTTGTTAAAAAGAGCAAATTTCAACAATATACATGCTTTAAATACTATAATTAATAGTACTGACAACTTATCATTTAGGGGAGTTTTAGAAGATATTTTAGCAGGAGTAGAAAATGGAGATTACATGTATTCAACTATGGAATATTACTCTAATATCTTTCCATATGTATATATAAACATGATAAAAGTAGGAGAGCTATCAGGTTCACTTACTAACTCATTGGAACAAGCGGTAAAATACTTAGAAGATACAACAACAAGAAATAAAAAAATAAAAGGAATATTAATACCTAATATAGTACAATTTGTTGCAATATTTATATTATTAATTTTTGGTACTATATATATTTTGCCAGAAATACAAAAAGTATTTAATACAATAGGGCAAGGAGTGAAACTACCTGAACCAACATTAAAATTTATGGCTTTTGTAGATTGGCTCATAATGTATTGGTACATTCCAGTTGGACTGATTTCAACAATAGTTTTACTAATAATTGCATATATTAATACACCAAAAGGAAAATACAATTGGCATTATTTTAAATATAGTGCACCTGTATTTGGTAGATTAGTATTTGGAATTGACTTTTCAAGATTAATGAGAGCAATGCTTTTAAATTTAAGAAATGGTATGAGAATTCAAGATGCTTTAGATGTTAGTAAATCAGTTACTAAAAATTATGTTATGTTATCAATTATAGAAACATCTATAAATAATATTTTAATAGGTGAATCATGGATTCAACCATTTGAAAAATCAGGTTTATGTAGCTCAATGGAAATTGAAATGTTAAAAATAGGTATGCAAACAGACTTGCCAGATATGATGGAAAAACTATTAGACTATATGGATGTAGATATTCAAAACAGTTTAAACAAATTAATGAAAGTTCTTCCAGAAATTTCATATTCTTTTGTTGGAATATTATTAATTATATTAGTTGTAGTTCTACTAGTACCATGTATCCAACTATACATGGGAGAATTCATTATCGAAGGTATGGGATTATAACAATAAAATTAAAGCTCTGTGCAAACGGAGCTTTTTATGTTTTTAGAAAGGAATTTTTATGAAAATAGGGATAGATTTAGGCGGAAGTCATATAGGAATTGGAATAGTAAATGAATATGGTAAAATATTAGAAAAAAATGAAATAGAATTGAACAAAAATGAAAATGTACAAGAACTTATACTAAATTTAATAATAAAAGAAATTACTAACTATATAAATAAGTATAATGATATTGAATTTATTGGTATAGCAAGCCCTGGAACACCAAAATATGGAAAATTAACCAACATAGTTAACTTAGGAGTAGAAGAGCTTGACATTACTGCAACATTAAATTCAATATTTAATATTCCAGTAAAAATCAAGAATGATGCCAAATGTGCTGCAATAGCAGAAAAACAATATGGAGCTTTAAAACAATATAAAGATTCAGTGTTTTTATGCTTAGGAACAGGAATAGGTGGAGACGTATTTATTGCAGGAGAAGAATTAAAACCAACTAGAAATCCTGGTTTGGAATTAGGACATATGGTAATTGAAAAGAATGGAATACAATGCAATTGTGGAAAAAGAGGATGTTTTGAAACTTACTGTTCTATAAAAAGATTAAAAAATAATATAATGGAAATAATGAATGTGTCAAGAAAAATAGAGGGGAAAGAATTAATTGAGTTATTAAAGAAAAACAGCAATGAAAAAATACAAGAATTATTAAATGAATATATAAATAATTTAATTATAGGGCTTTCAAATATTATAGATATTTTTGAACCACAAGCAATATGCTTAGGAGGAAGCTTTGTATACTTTGAAGATATATTATTTAAACCATTATTAGAAAAATACTATAAAGAAAAATATGCATTTAATAAAGAAGAATTGCCAGAAGTAAAAATAGCTATACTTGGCAATGATGCTGGTATTATAGGAGCTACACTTTAAGCAAATTTGACAAAAATTAAAAAAAATAGTATAATATCAAACAGTTGTTACCAATAATGGTAAAGAAGAGATTTATATTTGTGTAATTATAAAATAGAGCGGATGAAAAATTATATATGTTTTGGAGCGGAAAGAAAACATATTTATATTTAGAAACATATCTGTGCAAATTAAGCAACAGATATATTTATTCTATGTTTTTTAATAAACAAAAATAAAGAGAGATAAACAACAATTTAATAAAAAGGAGAGAAAAAATAAATGACAAATGAATTAAAACACAATGAAGAAAAGCAAAAAGAAAGTACGGAAAGAAAGGAAAGAAGAACAGGTTATTCAATTAGAAAAAATAGCAGAACTAATCAAAATAAAAGAGAACATATAGTTGAAAAAGAAAAAAGAACAACTATGAGAACAAGAAATAGTAGAGCAGTTAAAAATGAAAATATGCAATTCAATTTCAAAAAATCAAACTTAAAAATTATACCTTTAGGTGGATTACAAGAAATAGGAAAGAATATTACAGTTTTTGAGTATGAAGACGAAATAATTTTAGTTGACTGTGGATTGGAGTTCCCTGGTGATGATATGTTAGGAGTAGACCTAGTAATACCAGATGTAACATATTTAATAAAAAATAAAGACAAAATTAAAGGATTAATTATAACACACGGACACGAGGACCATATTGGAGCAATACCATATATATTAAAACAAATTAATATTCCAATTTTTGCAACACAATTAACGGCTTCTCTAATTAATAATAAATTAGAAGAACATAAATTACTAAAAACAACAAAAATGCATATTGTAAAACAAGGACAAACTATAAAATTTAAGCATATGCAAGTTGAATTTATTAATAGTAATCATAGTATACCTGATGCAGTAATGCTTGCAATTACAACACCTGTTGGAACAATTCTTCATACAGGAGATTTCAAAATTGATTACACACCAATAGATGACAAGGTAATAGACCTAAATAGAATTGCAGAATTAGGAAATAAAGGTATATTAGCACTACTTTCAGATAGTACAAACAGTGAAAGAAAAGGATTTACAATGTCTGAAAGTTCTGTTGGAGAGGTGTTTGATAGACTATTTTTAAACAACTCAAAAAGAATAGTAGTTGCTACATTTGCATCAAATGTACACCGTGTACAACAAATAGTAAATTCTTCAATTAAATATGGCAGAAAAATTGCAGTATGTGGAAGAAGTATGATGAATATGATAGATGCAGCAATTCAATTAGGATACATTAAAGGAGCAGAAGATGTATTTATAGACATTGATAATATTAAAAACTATCGTGATGACCAATTAGTTATCATAACAACTGGAAGTCAAGGAGAAGCAATGTCAGCTTTAACAAGAATGGCAAATGGAGACCATAAAAAAGTAACAATTACTCCAAATGATATGGTAATAATATCAGCAACTCCAATTCCAGGAAATGAAAAGTATGTATCAAAAGTAATAGATGAACTTATGAAAATTGGAGCAGAAGTTATATATAGCTCACTAGAAGATGTACACGTATCAGGGCACGCATGCCAAGAAGAGCAAAAATTAATTATAACATTAGCTAAACCAAAATTCTTTGTACCAGTACATGGTGAGTATAGACAACTTAGAGCACATGCAGAAACAGCAAAAAAACTAGGAATAGAAGCCAAAAATATATTTATAATGTCAAATGGTAGAACATTAGAACTAAATGAAAATGAAGCATCACTTACTACTTCAGTTACAAATGGAAAAGTTCTAGTAGATGGATTAGGAGTAGGAGATGTTGGAAACATAGTTCTACGTGACAGACAACATTTATCACAAGATGGATTAATAGTAATAGTTGTTCCAATGGATTCAAATACAGGAGAAATTGTATCTGAACCAGATGTAGTTTCAAGAGGTTTCGTATATGTTAGAGAATCTGAGAACTTAATGGATGATATTAAAAAAGTAATATATGAAGAAGTAAAAAAATGTGAAGAAGAACACATTACAGATTGGGCAACAATCAAATCAAATATAAAAGATACTTTAAGAGACTATATATTCGAAAAAACAAAGAGAAACCCAATGATTTTACCAATTATTACAGAAGTTTAATAAATTTTGAAATTAAATTATTTTGAAAAAGGAGCGTAAAAAATGGATTATAAAGATTTAGCAAATTTAATATTTCCAAATGCAAAGCCAATTTCATATTATGAGGAAAAGTACCCAGAAAGAAATCTACCAGAAGGCGCAATGGTAGTGCGTTTCGCACCAAGCCCAACAGGTTATGTTCATATTGGTGGACTATACCAAAGCATTGTATGCACAACACTTGCAAAACAAACTAAAGGTGTTAGTATATTAAGAATAGAAGATACAGACCAAAAAAGATTAATTGAAAATGGTGTAGTACAAATAGTAGAAGCAGTTAAAGATTTTGGAATTGTGTTTGATGAAGGAATGATAAATGAAACAGAAGAAAAAGGAAGTTATGGACCATATAAACAAAGTGCTAGAAAAGATATATACCAAGCTTTTGCAAAATACTTAATTGAACAAGGCAAGGCATATCCATGCTTTGCTACAACAGAGGAACTAGATGAAATGCGTAAAAAGCAAGAAGCAGCTAAAATTAGACCTGGCTATTATGGAATATGGGCAAAATACCGTAACTTATCAGTAGAAGAAGCAGCAGAAAAAATAAAAGCAGGAGAACCATACATAGTTCGTTTTAAATCAATGGGAAATGAAGAGAAAAAAATTAGACACCATGATATTATAAAAGGAAATGTAGAATTCCCAGAAAATGATCAAGATATAGTTATTATAAAAGCAGATGGGTTACCAACATATCACTTTGCACATGCTGTTGACGATCATTTAATGAGAGTTACACATGTTATTCGTGCTGACGAATGGTTGTCTTCAGTACCACTTCATTTAGAATTATTTAAAGCACTAGGATTTGCAGTACCAAAATATGCACATACATCTGCAATATTAAAAGACGATGGAGGTAAAAAACGTAAAATTAGTAAACGTAAAGATCCTGAAGCAGCAGTTAGTTACTACCATGAAGAAGGTATACCTACAGAAGCTGTATATCAATATTTATTAAATATAGCAAACTCAAACTTTGAAACATGGAAAAGATCAAACCCAGATAAAGATATATCAGAATTTGAATTTGAACTTAACAAAATGAGTGTAAGTGGAGCAATTTTTGATATGGTAAAATTATTAGACATATCAAAAAATGTTATATCTACATACTCTAAGGAAAAAGTATATGAGGAATCTTTAAACTGGGCAAAACGCTATGACAAAGAACTTGAAGAAATGCTACAAGATAAAGAATATGCTTTAAAAGTATTTGGAATTGAAAGAGGAACAGCTAAACCTAGAAAAGATATATCTAAATGGTCAGAAATAAAAAATGCAATTTACTATATGTATGATGAAAAATTCTTTAGTTTAGATAATAACTTAGAATATGCTAAAATAAATGATAAAGAAGAAATTAAAAAAATATTATCATTTTACCTAGAAAAATACTTCAATATAGATGATGATAAACAAACTTGGTTTGACAAAATAAAAGATCTGTCAGAGGAATTAGGATATGCTAGAGAAGTTAAAATGCTTAAACAAGAACCAGAAAAATGGAAAGCACATGTAGGAGATGTAAGTACAGTATTAAGAGTTGCACTAACAGGTAGACAACAAACACCAGATTTATATGAAATTATGCAGGTATTAGGAAAAGAAAGCATAAATAAGAGACTTAAAAATATAATTGAAAAATAAAAAAGGAGTGAATTCCTATGGAATATAATGTAGGAGATATTGTTAGAACAAAAAAACAACATCCTTGTGGAAGTAAACTATGGGAATTAACTAGAGTAGGTGTTGATTTTAAAATGAAATGTTTAGGATGTGGACATATAGTTATAATAGAGCGACAAAAAGCATTAAAGGTAATAACAAAGAAAGAAAAATAAAAAAGAGGGTGGTTTTAAAAAAACCACCCATTTTTTTATTAGGTACCTACATGGCAACCGGCCGGCAGAGCACCTGCCTGAGCCAACAAAAACTCCTCGATCTTCTTATCGTGAGCGCTCTTCATAGAGCGAACAAAATAAGCAGAATTTCCCTCAACACGGTTCAGGTTGTGAGAATGAGCCAACACACTCCGATAGAACGTGGACTCAGCCAACTGAAGGGCTGCTTTGGCCTGCTCAGGAGACTCATAACTCACCTTAATAAACTTTTTAAGCTTTGCCATAGGAAAACCTCCAAAAAAATATAAAATTTGCTCTTAACAAGAGCTTATATATATTATAATACATTAAAAGCAATTAGTCAATCTAAATAAAGGAAAATCAACCAAATATGGCATATTTGGTTGATTTATAATTTATATATATTTTTCGATTTTTTCCCAAACCTTATCTGTATATACTTTTCTCTCGCTAGAAAATGGAAGAAAAGAAATATCTTTTAAAGGATTTAGCATAGTTTGCAAATTAATTACTGCATCATCTACTTTTGTAATAGCTATTTTGTCCGCCTTATTTGCAATAACTATACAAGGTAAATTAGTTTTAAAAATGTAATCATACATAAGTTTATCATTAGAAGTAGGATCATGCCTAATATCTATTAAAAATATTATTAAAGCAATGTTTTTACTTTTTTGCAAATACTCTTCAATAAAAGTTCCAACCTTTGCTTGTTCCTGCTTAGACATCTTACTAAAGCCATAACCAGGCAAGTCGACTAAATAAAACTTTTCATCCATATTATAAAAATTGATTTGTCTTGTTTTGCCAGGTTCGCTACTAGTTCTAGCTAATTTTTTACGATTAACTAATGTATTTATAAAACTAGACTTACCAACATTAGACTTTCCAACTAATACCACTTGAGGTAATCCATCATCAGGGTATTGTTTTGGACTAACAGCTGAGATTCTAAAATCAGGATTCTTAATAAACATTTTACACCAACTTTCAATAAATTTATTTAATTGGCTTTAAAATCTTAGTTCCACCCATATATGGCCATAAAACTTCAGGAATTTTAACACTTCCATCTGCTTGATAATTATTTTCAAGTAAAGCAATTAACATACGAGGAGGAGCAACAACAGTATTGTTCAAAGTATGGGCATAATAATTTTGCTTTTCTCCCTTAATTCTAATACCTAAACGTCTAGCTTGAGCATCAGTTAAATTAGAGCAACTACCAACTTCAAAGTATTTTTGTTGTCTAGGGCTCCAAGCTTCAACATCGCAACTTTTAGCCTTTAAATCAGCTAAATCACCGCTACAACATTCAAGAGTACGAACTGGAATATCCATACTTCTAAATAATTCAACTGTGTATGACCATAATTTATCATACCAATTCCAGCTATCTTCAGGTTCACAAACAACAATCATTTCTTGTTTTTCAAATTGATGAATACGGTAAACACCACGTTCTTCAATACCATGAGCACCTTTTTCTTTTCTAAAACAAGGAGAATATGAAGTCATTGTATAAGGAACATTGTCTTTTTGAAGGATTTGATCTTTAAATTTACCAATCATAGAATGTTCACTTGTACCAATTAAGTACAAATCCTCTCCTTCAATTTTGTACATCATTGCATCCATTTCTTCAAAACTCATAACTCCAGTTACTACACTACTACGGATCATAAAAGGTGGAATACAATAAGTAAAACCCTTATTAATCATAAAATCTCTAGCATATGAAATAACTGCAGAGTGAAGTCTAGCAATATCACCAATTAAGTAATAAAATCCATTACCAGCTACTCTACGAGCAGCATCTAAGTCAATACCATCAAAAGATTCCATAATATCTGTATGATATGGAATTTCATAACTTGGAACAACTGGCTCTCCATATTTTTGAATTTCAACATTTTCACTATCATCTTTTCCAATTGGAACAGATTCATGAATAATATTAGGAATTTTCATCATTCTTTCTTGAATTTGAGCAGAATATTCTTCTTCAAGTTTTTCATTTTCAAGTAATTCGTTGTTAATTTCTTGTACTTGTGCTTTTATATTTTCTGCTTCATCTTTTTTACCTTGTTTCATTAAATTACCAATTTCACTACTTAATGAATTTCTTTTGCTCCTTAAATCATCACCATTTAATTTGGCTTCACGATTTTTAGCATCTAATTCAAGAACTTCATCAACTAATACTAGTTTATGATCTTGAAATTTTTTCTTAATATTTTCCTTAACTACATTAGGATTTTCTCTTAAAAATTTAATATCTATCATTATGAAACACCACTTTTCTTAAAATTCTGTAATTATTATAGCAAACTATTTTAGAAAAATCAATATTTCTTAGAGCATAACAAATAAATTTCTTAAAGTATAACGAATAAATTAAAAACTAATGTATATAATGCTTATAAGAAACTAAAAAGGAGAAAAATAATGTTTGAAGAATATCAAAAAGAAACAAATATAAAGGATAAAACAGAAGAAGACAAAAAAGTAGAACTTATAATGAGCTTAATAAAAGCAAAAAAAGAATTAAATTTAGCAACTAAGAATTTTGAAACAGCAGAAGAAGGTCTAGTAGATTACTATGTATATCAAATTAAGGCTAGTAAAAGTAAAGTGGATTTTTTAGTAAATAAAGCAAGGAATAAGGGATTATCATTAAATATGATAGAAGAAATTTATTTTAAGAAAAATCAAGTAGGATAAGTAATATTTGTCCAATTTTTATCATACATATTACTAAAGGAAGGGTGATAAAAATTGGACTTTTCTAATGCTTTAGTTATTTTAGGATGTATAGCAGTTTTATGGATTATTGGAAAAATATTTTCCGTTCCATTAAAAGCATTGTTTAAACTAATAGTAAATTCTGTTTTAGGTGGATTGCTAATATTTATAATAAACTTAATAGGTTCAGCATGGGGATTTCATATAGGACTAAATGTTGTTACAACAGTATTAGTAGGTCTTTTAGGAATTCCTGGAGCAATACTGTTAATGATATTAAAACTATTTATTTAAAAATGTGCCAATGGGGACGGAGAATTTTGGCACACTTTTAATTAAATTAAAATTTAAACAAAATTGATTACAAAGTGTGCCAAAATTCTCCGTCCCCATTGGCACAAAATAATATTATTCAACTGTAACTGATTTAGCCAAGTTTCTTGGTTTATCAACGTCTAATCCTTTATCTTTAGCAATGTAGTAAGAAAGCAATTGAAGCGGAATAACAGAAAGAATAGGCGAAATTAAACTATTAGTTTCAGGAATATTTATAACATAATTAAATGAGCTATTTGTTAATTTTTGGTTTGTAATAACTAAGGTTTTTGCTCCTCTTGTCACAACTTCTTGAATATTACTAATAGATTTTTCAACTAAATTAGGATCTGTTAAAATGCTAATTACAGTTATACCATTTTCAATTAAAGCAATAGGCCCATGTTTTAATTCACCAGAAGCATATGCCTCAGAATGAATATATGAAATTTCTTTTAATTTTAAAGAACCTTCCATTGCAACATTGTAATCAGTACCTCGACCTAAAAAGTACATATCATGCTCAGTATATACCTTATTAGCAAATTCTTTAATAGTATTTGTTTCATCTAATATTGCTTCAATCTTAGCAGGTAAATCTAAAATATCAGATTTTAATTCTTCAATTCCATCATATGATCCTAAAACTTCAGCAAAATACATAGCCAAAATTACCATTAACACAACTTGTGAAGTATATGCTTTTGTAGAAGCAACAGCAATTTCAGGTCCAGCATGAGTATATATTGTATAATCAGCCTCACGAGTAATTGAACTTCCAATTACATTCGAAACAGCTAATGTTTTAGCACCTTTAGCCTTAGCAAGTTTTAAAGCTGCAATTGTATCAGCAGTTTCGCCAGATTGACTAATATAGATACAAAGTGTTTTATTATCTATAATAGGGTCACGATAACGGAACTCAGATGCAATATCAACTACAGTAGGAATTCTGCAAAGTTTTTCAATTGCATTTTTTCCAACTAAACCTGCATGCATAGCTGTACCACAAGCAACAATATATATCTTATTTATTTTCTCTAAATATTCTTTTGAAATGTCTATGTCATCAAAACTGCATTTTTCTCCAAGTTTAAATCTAGAACCAATGGTCTCACGAATTGCAGTTGGTTGTTCAAATATTTCTTTTAACATATAATCTTCATAGCCATTTTTCTCTGCTGCAGTAGCATCCCATTCAATATTCTTAATAGCTTTGCTATGAGAAGTTAAGCTATTATCATAAAAATCTATATGGTCTTTATAAACAACTGCATACTCTTGGTCATCTAACAAATAAAATTCCTTTGTATATTTTAAAACAGCAGGAATATCTGATGCAATAAAGTTTTCACCATTTCCTTTTCCTAAAACTAAAGGACTATCTTTTCTAACTACAATAACTCTATCAGGATGTAAGTTAGAAATAATTTCTAGTGCATAACTTCCTTTTAAATCATCGACTGCAGATTTTACGGCTCTTAAGAATTTGTCATCATCATTTATTCCATTTGTGTAATAGTAATGAATCAAATTAGGAATTATTTCTGTGTCTGTTTGTGATAAAAAGTAATATCCTTTAGAAGCTAAAAATTCTTTTAATTCATGGTAATTTTCAATAATACCATTGTGCACAACTGCAAATTCACCGCTATTATCCATATGAGGATGAGAATTTTCTTTTGCAGGTTTTCCATGAGTTGCCCATCTTGTATGTGCAATACCAATAGTAGATTTTAAATCATTTATACCATCAATTGCTTCTAAATTTGCAACTCTTCCTTTATCTTTCATTACAGTAATTTTGCCGTCTTCGATAACAGCAATACCAGCAGAGTCATAACCTCTGTATTCTAAACATAATAAACCATTTATTAAAACTGGAGTGGCCTTTTTGTCTCCTATATAACCTATAATGCCACACATAAAAAATATACCTCCTTAAAATTTAAAGTAAGGCATACAAATTAAAGCGTACTCATATTAAATTTGTTATATTATATCACTATAATTTTTTGTTAATATGTAATGGCAGTAACGCATGCCATAGAGCCATCCGCCGAATCTTTCGATAAACTCTAACCTCGTCAACAGTATATAAACACTGTCCTGGCGCTAAATATATACAACCCTCCTAAAGGATATTTCTTTAATTTGTATTCCTAGTGCTAATATATTACTATAAAATGCAAAATGTGTCAAATTTTATTTTCTTATATGTACACAAGCCTAAGTTTACCTTGTAAAATGCAGTAAAATATGCTACAATATATATTGCTAAGGGGGAAAACTAAAGGTGTTTAATATAGAAGAGGAACTAAAAAAATTGCCTAGTAAACCAGGGGTATATATTATGCATGATAAAGATGACAAAATTATATATGTTGGTAAAGCAATTTCTTTAAAAAATAGGGTGAGGCAATATTTTAGAAAAACTAATAAAACAAAAAGAATTGAAAATATGGTGTCTTTAATAGACCACTTTGAGTATATTGTTACAGATAATGAATCAGAAGCACTTATTTTAGAGTGTAACTTAATAAAAAAGAATATGCCAAAATTTAATGTTTTATTAAAAGATGACAAAACATACCCATATATTAAAATAAACACAAAGTTAGAATTCCCAAACATATACTTAACTAGAAGAATACTAAATGATGGTGCAAGATATTTTGGACCATATGCAAATAGTGGCAGTGCAAAAGCAATGCTAGATTTTATAAATTCAAAATATAAAATTAGACAATGCAAAACATTTAAATATAAAGGCAGGGCATGTTTGAATTATCATATAAAAAAATGCTCTGGACCTTGTATTGGCAAAATTTCAAAAGAAGATTACAGAAAAGAAATAAATCAAATTATTAGCTTATTGGATGGCAATACAAATCAAATAATGAAAGAGCTTGATAAAGACATTAAAGAAGCGGCAGATAAACTAGAATTTGAAAAAGCAGCAGAGTTAAGAGATAAAAAATATGCTATTCAAAGAATTACAGAAGAAAGACAAAAGGTTTCTAATATATCAGCACATGATATTGATGTAATAGGAATAGCTAAAGGGCAAACTCAAGTATGTGTTGAAATATTTTTAATTCGTAATAGTAAAATGATCGAAAGACATCATTACTTTTTTGAAGGCTTGCAAGATGAATCAGATGCAGAAATTCTATCAAGTTTTATTAAACAATATTATATAAATGATGTATTTTTACCAAATAAAATTATGATAAAAGAAGTAATTGAAGATAAAGAAATATTAGAGCAATTACTTTCAGAAAAATCAAGTCATAAGGTAGAAATAAAAGTGCCTCAAAAAGGCGAAAAACTAAGACTAGTTGAAATGGCAGAAAACAATGCTAAAATTACTATAATGAATAAAGAAAAGGAAAAATATAGTGTTGTAAATGAATTAAAAGAAGTGCTAAAATTAGATAAATTACCTAGAAAAATTGAAGGGTATGATATATCAAATTTATCAGGGCAATTTATGGTTGCATCAATGTGTGTACTAAAAGATGGAGAACTAAAAAAGAACTTATCAAGAAAATTTAAAATAAAAACAGTAATAGGTCAAGATGACCCTAAATGTATGCAAGAGGTAGTAAAAAGAAGGTTACTTCATTCTATAGATAACCCAAATGGAGCATTTGGCAACTTTCCAGATGTTATATTTGCAGATGGTGGAATTACTCAAATAAGAGCAACAAAACAAGCTATTAAAGAACTTGGCTTATCTATACCAGTATACGGAATGGTAAAAGATGACAAGCATAGTACGAGGGCACTTATAGACGAGAATAAAAATGAATTTGAACTATCTGAAAATTTAATGAAAGTAATTACAAATTTTCAAGATAACATACATGATACTGCAATAAATTATCACAGACAATTAAGAGATAAACAAACAACACATTCAGTTTTAGACGAAGTAGATGGAATAGGCGAAGCAAAGAAAAAAGCTTTACTAAAGAAATTTAAAACTATAAACAACATACAAAATGCTAGTATAGAAGAATTGACAGAAGTAGCAGGAATCACAGATAAATTGGCTAAGAGTATAAAGCAGAAATTAAGCGAATAATGTAATAATTTGTGTTACGATTTTTATCATAAAATCCGAATATGTGAATATATATTATTAGAAAATATATTAGGAGGATTTTGTTTTATGGAGTACACAAAAGATTTAATTTTAAATATACGCTATGATGAAAGTAGCAATACTTTACGTTTGAAGGCACCAAAGTGGACAAGCAAATTGATACAAAGAATAAAAAAGCATAAATTAGTAGTAACTATATGTATAATATTTTTAACATTTGTAGTTATGGATGTGATGTTGGTTACAAATTTTATGCATATTTTAACTAGAACAGTGTAATATTATACTTTTCTTCGTTCAATCCCAGCTACGCAAGAAGGCATAACAACAATTTTTTGCAAACATTTATAATGATTTGAAAAAATTTAGTAACGCCTTCTAGCTTGCTGGTCCCCACAGACGTTACTTCGAAAAGTATAATATTACATAGTAAAGTATTAAAATATGATAAAATTGTATAAAGAAGAGGAAGGATATTTAGAAATGAATGTAGCAAAAGATTGGCAAGATTACGAAATATTAGACATGGCAAATGGTGAAAAACTAGAAAGATGGAAAAATGTTATTTTAGTAAGACCAGACCCACAAATAATATGGACACAAAAAAGCTTTCCAGAAAAGTGGAAGAATGTTAATGCTAAATACCACAGAAGTTCAACTGGTGGTGGAAACTGGGAATACAATAAAAAAATGCCAAATACATGGCAAGTTAAGTACAAAAATTTAACATTTAATATAAAACCAATGGGATTTAAACACACTGGTTTATTTCCAGAACAAGCAGTCAATTGGGACTGGATGATAGATAAAATTCAAAAAGCAAATAGAGAAATAAAGGTATTAAATTTATTTGCATATACAGGAGGAGCAACAGTAGCATGTAGTTATGCTGGTGCTCAGGTTTGTCATGTGGATAGCTCAAAGGGAATGGTAGCATGGGCAAAAGAAAACATACAAGCTTCAGGATTACAAGATAGACCTGTTAGATATATTATTGATGATGTTATTAAATTTGTAAATAGAGAAATTCGTAGAGGTAACAAATATGATGCAATAATTATGGATCCACCATCTTATGGAAGAGGCGCAAACGGAGAAGTATGGAAGTTTGAGGAAAACCTACCAGAACTTGTGGATTTATGTGCACAAGTATTATCAGACAAGCCATTATTTTTCTTAATTAACTCATATACAACAGGAATATCAAGTACAGTTTTACAAAATATTTTGGAACTTACAATATCAAAAAAATATAAAGGTAAAGTATCAAATGGAGAAATAGGTCTTCCTATGACTAACTCAAAAATGATTTTGCCATGTGGCATTTATGGAAGATGGGAGAATTAAATGCAAAATTTAAAAGTAATATTTGAAGATAATCATATAATAGTAGTAGAAAAGCCAGTAAACATACCATCACAGGCAGATAAAACAGGGGATATAGATATGCTTACAATAATAAAAACATATTTAAAAGAAAAGTATAATAAGCCAGGAAATGTGTATTTAGGTTTAGTGCATAGACTTGATAGACCAGTTGGTGGAGTAATGGTATTTGCTAAAACTTCAAAAGCAGCAAGCAGATTAAGTAACCAAGTGAGAGAAAAGCAATTTCAAAAAACATATTTAGTAATAGTAAATGGAAAGATGGAAGAACAAAAAGGAACTTTACAAGATTATCTATTAAAAAATGAAAAAGCTAATATGAGTAAAGTTGTAAAAGAAGAAACTAAAAATAGTAAATTAGCTATATTAGATTATGAAGTTTTAAAATATGATGAAGAACTAAATTTATCAGTTTTAAAAATAAATTTACATACAGGTAGACATCACCAAATTAGAGTACAATTATCAAGTAGAAACCATAGTATATATGGAGATCAAAAATATGGGGGAAGGGGTCATGGAAAACAAATTGCACTTTGGGCATATAAACTAAAACTTTATCATCCAATTACAAATAAACTAATGGAATTTAAAGATATTCCTCAAATGATTGGAAGTTGGGCTATTTTAAAGGATATTAATATATAACAATAAACCATTATAAAAATATCAAAATATTATACAAAATAAAAAATGACGTTTTTCATCAAATATTTTGGCACTTTTATAAAGGTTTTATTTTTTTACCTCTAAAAGTTATAAAATACAAATAACCAAAAAAGAGGTAAGAAAAATGATAGATAAATTTTGTGATTATATAACTGCAAAAATAAAATCAAAGGTTACAGACATTGATGAAGAAAGAGAATTAGTAATTAATTTTGGAGTAAGATTAATTTTTGGAGAACTACCTAAAATTTTAATATTATTTATCATAGGTTTTTTACTGAATATGGGATGGCAGACAATATTATTATTTGCACTAATAGCACCATATAGAAGCTATACAGGAGGAATTCATTTAAAAACACATATAGGATGCATGATAACAACAAATGCATTATACTTAGGACCAATATTATTAACAAAATACATTCAAAATTTTCATAGTTTTAATATATATGTTTTAGCAGGAATTATAGCAATATTTAGTATTTTTATAATTGCTAAATATGCTCCTGCTGATACAGAAAATATGCCAATATTAAGCAAAAAAGAAATAAAATCAAAGAAAATAAAGGCATGTATATCATTAACAATATTGCTTTCAATAGTAGTATTTAGTCCATATAAAGAGTTTTCATATATAATAATATATGCAATGTTTTTACAAAACCTAACAGTACTACCTATTACATATAAAATAACAAATAACAAACATGGCTACGAAGTTTATACATAATAAACTTATTTAGATTGATAATGCATTAGCCGGCAATGCTTATTATAAAAAAATAAAAAAATATAAGGAGGATCTGCAAATGTTAAAATTAATAGCTAAAGTAGCTGAGAAGTACGCAAAATCTACAAATACTGCATGTTGGATTTTCGGATTAGTTCATCAACCAAAAATGCCAGCATCATTAATTAAAAAAGATTAATTTACACCGTATATATAAATATAAATATTTCCTTAAAACGACAAATTTAATAAAAGAGGTATCAACTTTATATAGATACCTCTTTTATGATTTACTTAATAATATATTTCAAATTGTTGTGAAAAGAATTCATCATTTTTAGTAGTAAATAAGTTTAGATTGTTGTTTTTCTTTAATATTTGTCTAACTTCCCATAAACCAAGTCCACTATTAGTATCTTTAGATTTAGTAGAAAAATCTTTTTCAAAAATTTTATCAATATTAATATCTTTATTTTTATAAGTATTTTCTATAACCATAACTAAACGGTTACGATTTGGCTCTTTTCTAAAAGTTACATTTATAACTTTTTCTTCACATTCAGCTGTTGCTTCAATAGCATTATCTAAAAGTATACCTAAAATTCTAGTAAACTCATAAATTTTCATATGTTTTTCAATTTCATTTAAATCCATAAAAATACCTAAATTAATTTGCACACCAATACCATCTGCTTTATGATATTTAGTAGCCATAATATTGTAAATAGCAGGATTATTAATAACTTCAGGGCTTAATGCAGTTAAGTTATTAGTACGGCTACAATCTAACATAAGTTGTTTATAATATTTTTTAAGACCTTCCAAATCTCCTCTATCGGCATAACCACCAATACCTTGAACAATATTATGAAAATCATGCTTAAAGCCTCTCATAGTATCATGTAAAATAATTAAAGTTTTATTATATAATTGAGCTTCCTCTAAATCTCTAGTTGTAGTATCTAATTTGTTAGTACTCAATAAGCTATAAATACTAATTACAAAGTATGTTAGCAAACTTAAAATACTTACCACAGTAATATAAATTGGCATTTTATCACTATAAAAAGCCATTAAATAAAATTGCGTACAAATAGTTAGTATTCCTAATATTGTATTTACAATAAACAATGCTTTATTCTTTTTAGACATATTTTCTAATTTTATATTAAATTTGCAATATTTAACAATTCTATATAAAAGATAGATAAATAAATAGACACTTAATGTAAATGCTAATCTATATATTGGTATTGTCATTACGAAATCATAAGGAATATTTAATACAGTTTGATAAAATTTCAATGTAAATAACTCAAGCATAGCATTCAAAGTAATAACAATGAACTCTGACAACAAAGATTTCAAAACAGTTGCTCTAAGTATAAACTTTATTAGAAGAATAGCAACTAAAATATTAACAAATACTCCATAAGGATCAGGAATAAAAACTCTAACTAAAATTGCTATAATACAAATAGAGAAAACATATATTATCTTTAACTTTCTTGTACAATTAATATTCAGAATAGTAGTGAATAAAAGCATATTCACAATAGCTTCTGGAAAGCACGAAAAGAAACCTACAATACTTAAAGCTACTTCATTCGGCGTAGTCATTGCCGTCCAAATTGTTTGTAAAATTTCCATGATTAAAAACCTCCAAAATTTTATTTTTATATTTAGGCCCAATATAGCATCTACTATTTGGATTAGAATTGTTTAGTAAAATAGTATTACTAGAAGAATCTATACCAGTAATCATACTAGTATTAACAATATAAGACTTATGACACTGCATAAATTGCTCAGGCAGTTGAACCATTATTGTCTTAAAAGAACTATAAGTTTCATACTCACGTGTATTAGTGTGAAAAATAGTTTTCATTCCATCCTTTTGAATATATTGAATAGAATCTTGATTGATAATAGTTTTATTATTATCTAACCTAACATAATCAGTCTTAATGCCAGAAACATCCTCAAATAACCTTGTAACAGTATCCTCCAAACGCTCTATTGTAATCGGTTTAGGAATATAATCAAAAGTTTTGAATTTATATGCCATTAATCCATATTCTAAATGACCAGTAGTAAAAATAATATAAATATTTTTATTTTGATTACGAATCATTTTTGCTAAATCCAATCCAGAAATATTAGCTCTTAAATCTATATCTAAAAATACTACTTGAACATCATTCTTTTTAATGTAAGTAAATGCATCTTCTGGATTAGTAGTGCTCAGAGCAATATTTGCATCTAGCTGTTTATCAATAAAAACAGTCTCTAACATTTTCTTCAACTTAGACAAAACATTAAAATTGTCATCACATAATACGAAATCTAACATATATTTAACCCCCGCATAATATAAATATAAAAAGGTGATAGAATTTAAAGTATAGTTCGACAAAACAATGCAAAATTACCTAAAAATTTCCAATTACTTATATAAATATAGTTCAAAAATTTTTCAATGTCAAGAACTATCTAAAAAATTATTAAAAAAAATACTTTGCAATATCACCATTAAAAAGAAAGGAAAAGCGCCAAAATGAAAGCAAAATTCAACTTTATTATAATAATATCTTCTTTGCTATTTATATTTATTTTTTCAATATCTATAGCTAATTTTAATGGTAAAATTTTACCAACAAATACAACTGAGATTAGTAATAAAAAAATAGGATGGGGAATAAAAAGAGAAAATAACCAGAAACAACCAGACTTAGGGAGTATTAATAAAAAAATAATAGACACATATGATGGAATTGCAATAGGAAACAAAGAATCAAAATATGTGTACCTAACTTTCGACAATGGTTATGAAGCTGGATATACATCAAAAATATTAGCAGTATTAAAGGAAAACCAAGTACCAGCTACATTCTTTATAACTGCACATTATCTAAATACGGCACAAGATTTAGTAAAACAAATGATAGATGAAGGCCATATAGTAGGGAACCATACAGTAAATCATAAAAGTATGCCAGACTTAACAAATGAACAAATACAAAAAGAAGTAATGAACCTACACACAGCAGTATACGAAAAATTTAATTATGAAATGAAATACATTCGTCCACCTAAAGGAGAATATAGTGAAAGAACAGTGGCATATACAAATACTCTTGGTTATAAAACTGTTATGTGGAGCTTTGCTTATGATGACTGGGATACAAATAAACAAGGAAAAGAAGAATATGGTAAAAAAATGGTGTTAAATAATATACATCCAGGTGCAGTTATATTATTACATGCTACTTCAAAAGACAATAGCAACATATTAGACTATTGCATAAAGGAGATTAAGAAGATGGGGTATGAGTTTAAATCTTTGGATGATTTCCAAAGATAGAGGGGGAGTGAGTGTGAGAAAAGCTTCTAAAAGAAATAAGAGTATACAAAATAGATTAAATCGTTTGTTAGAAATTCCACAAGAAATATCTACCAATTTACCTAAAATAACAGTAGTAGGTTTTAAACAAATGCTAATTGAAAACTATAAAGGCATACTAGAATATCAAGACTTTTATATACGAATTAGTACATATATTGGGATTTTAAACATAAACGGGTATGAACTTTATTTAGAAGAAATGACAACAGATGATTTATTTGTAACAGGAAAAATAGAAAGTATAGACTTTGAAGCAACTACAGATGAGGAATAGGAGGCAAACAATGTATTTTAAAATACTATTAAACTACATTTTAGGATATGTAACTATTGAAGCAGAGGGATACTTTATAGAGCGATTTATAAATATTTGTAACAATAAAAAAATATTTTTATGGAATATGAAAAGAAACCATTCTACGATTATAAAAGTGAATATTGGAATAAATGACTTTAAAAAAATAAAAGAAATAGCTAAAAAAACTAAGTGTAGAGTAAAAATACAAAAGAAAAGAGGAATACCATTTATACTACATAAATACAAAAAAAGAAAAATTTTTGCAATATTATTTATACTATTAATAGCTACAGCAATTACATTATCAAACTTTATATGGAATATAGAAGTAGTAGGAAACGAAAGAATTTCTACTGAGGAAATTTTAAAAGACTTAACGGAAAGTAATCTCAAAATAGGAACATCTAAAATAAATCTAAACACCAAAAATATAGTAGAAAAAATGAGACTAAAAAGGGAAGATTTAGCTTGGATTGGAATAGAGCTACAAGGAACAAATGCAATTGTAAAAGTAGTAGAAGCAGACTTAAAACCAGAAATTATACAAGAACAAGAATACTGTAATATTGTTGCAACAAAAGAAGGAATGATAGTAAAAGTTAATGCACAAAATGGCATAGCCGTAGTAAAAGAGGGCGACTTAGTAACAAAAGGAACAGTACTAATACAAGGATGGCTCGAAGGACAATTTACAGGAATACGATATGTGCATGCAACAGGCGAGGTTCAGGCAAAAGTATGGTATTCTCAAAAAGTAAAAGTGCCACTAAAACAATCTAAAAAAGTAAAAACAGGTAAGGAGGAAAGTAAATATTCCGTAAAGGTAAATAATTTTGAAATAAATTTAATAAAAGGGGTTCCAAAATTTCAAAATTATGATACAATAGAGACGAGTAAAAAACTAAAACTATTTTCAGATTTTTATTTGCCGATAGAAATAAAACAAAAAACGTACCAAGAGTATGAAGAACAAGAAGTTTCGTATTCAAAAGAAGAAGCAAAAAACATTGCAATAAAACAAGCAGATGAAGTATTAAAAGAGCAAATAAAAGATAATAAAATAATAAATCAAAAAATAAATACAGAAAAGCTAGAAAATAATATTGAAGTAGAAGTTATTTACGAAGTGCTCGAGGGTATTGGCGCAAAAGAAAAAATAGTATTTTGAAAGGAACAGATGCCATGGAAGAAAGAAGTTTGAGAATATACCAAGAAAAAACATTTTTTTCAAAAATTAGCAATACAATTACAAAACTATTAACTCCAACAAAAATAGGAATTAATGGAATGTTAATTTCAATTAAAAGAAATAATGCATTAAAAGCATATGAAACATATAAAGCAAGCGAAACTATAGATAATCAAGAAAAGAAAGAAGCAATAGAAAAAAAGTTTGAAGATATATACGCATTATATTTAGAATCAATCGATAAATATATTATGGACTCTATCTACAAAAAAGTAAAAAATGATACTGCTAGTGATTTCGAAAAAAATGCACTATCAGAATATTATTCAATAGTCCGTTTAAAAGAAACAGAATATTTAGAGTACAAATATAAAAAGCAAATGTATTTACTAAACTTAGATTATGAAACAGTAGAAAGTCTTAATAAAGAGCAATCTTTAACAAGATATCAAACATTGTATATTTCTCAAATGGAAACTTTATACAAAGGATTACTAAAACATTATTCAATTAAATTAGCAGATAATTTAACACCAGGGGCAAAAGATGAAGTATATAACAAAATATTTGATACATTAGAACAATACATTGAAAATATTTTGCCATTAAAAATGAAACAAGATCCAGAAAATAAAATATACAAAGAAATACTAGAAGATTATCATAGTTTTGAAAAATTTACAGTAGGTAAATTAGACCAAAACGATACAATAGAAAAAAATATGATATTACTAGGATTAAGCAGAAAACTATTTACACATAGTTTACCTCTTATTGTAGCTGAACAATGTTATGAAAAATTGTTAAATGATGTTAGGAGTTTAATAGTAGACACAAAAGTAGTTCGTAAACAAGAAAAAGCATATTCACTACTAATTACATTAATAGAAGAATACAACATGAAACTATTAGCAACAAAAATATACTGGGATAAACCAGAAGCTAGAGAAGACTACAAAGAATTTTACAAACAATACAAAGAAATACAAAAAAATAAAGAGAAAAATTATATGGATTATTCTAAAGACAAACAAGTATTATTCTTAAGAAACGACCTTAAAAAGTTAAGAAAAGACGAAAATAGATATTATAAAATCATTCGTTTTTACTGTACAAAATTAGTTGAATTAGATGCAATGAAACCACTAAAAAATACTTTTGCTTCAACAGGAAGGTATACTAAAAAACGAGGAAGTAGAACTCAAACAGCTTAAACTGTAATAATATTAGAAGGAATAAATATGAGTAAAATAACACAAATTGTTTGGAAAGACATTGAAACAAAACTAGAACTAGAAAATATAATTGAAAAAGTAATACAAAAATGTTTTGAGGTAGAGCACATAAATCCTACCTCTTTATATATATGTGTTACATTAACAGATCCGCAAAATATACGAGAATTAAACAAAAAGTACAGAAATATAGATAAAGAGACAGATGTACTCTCTTTTCCTATGTTTGAAAAGGATGAATTGGACAAACTTATTGTTAAAACTGCAGAACATAAAAGTGAAATGCTACAAGATATAATGGGTGACATTATAATCTCAATTGCAAGAGTAGAAGAGCAAGCAAAAGAATATGGACACAGCTTTGAAAGAGAATTTGCATATATGCTGGTTCATGGATTTTATCATTTAAGAGGATATGACCATATGACTGACGACGAGAAATTAGAAATGAGAGAAAAAGAGGAAACAGTTCTTTCTAAACTAAATATTACAAGGGGAGAATATGAAAAAAGAAAACAAAGAAATAAAAAACCGTAACTTTATAGATGCCTGGAAAAATGCTTTCAATGGAATAATATATGCAACCACAACACAAAACAATATAAAAAAACAACTAATAATTGCCGTAATTGTAGTAATTGTAAGTTTATTTTTTAATTTAGACCGAGCAGAATTTTTATGCTTTCTATTTACAATAGTGCTAATCATATTTGCTGAAATGGTAAATACAGCAATAGAAACGGTTGTAGATTTATATGTTGATGTATATCATCCAAAAGCTAAAATAGCCAAAGATGTTGCGGCAGGCGGGGTTGTAATAACAGCAATAAATGCAATAATAGTAGCATATTTTCTATTCTTTGACAAAATAGCAGATATAGGATTAACTTTCTTAAAAAATGTTACAAGTAATCCAGTGCATTTATCTTTTGCAATAATGGTCATTGTAATGATTTCAGCATTAGCATTGGTTGCATATGCAAAATCTAATAAACACAAAGGGTTAAATTCAAAACTAGTTCCAAGCGGACATGCAGCCATTGGTTTTGCAGCAAATACATTAATTTGGCTATTGACAGATAATATTGTTATATTAATGTTATCACTAGTAACAGTAATTTTGTTGGCAGAAAGCAGAATAGCAGCAAAAGAACATACTTTACTAGAAATAATATTTAGTGGATGCTTTGCAACAATATTAGTACTTGTACTATACGGAATTGCAATGGCAGTTGTTTAAAAGGAGATGTATAAATATGTCAAGAAAAAAATCTAAAAAAGGTATAGGTTTAATAATAATTTTACTATTAGCAATATTTGCAGTAGGTATATGGTTAGGAATTGAAAAATTCAAAAATAGCCAAGAAGTAGGAAGCACAGAAAATGTGCCAAAAGTACAAGAACCAAAACAAGTACCTAAACCTAAAACTCTTGCAGGAACCGAAAGGCCAATTGCATTTATGATAGACAATAATATAAATGCTATGCCACAAGCAGGGCTAGAAGAGGCTGATTTAGTTTATGAAATAATTGTTGAAGGCGGAGAAACTAGATTAATGGCAGTAATTCAAAACAAAGAAATTAGCAAAATTGGTCCATTAAGAAGTGTTAGACATTATTATTTAGACTACATGCTAGAAAATGATGCAATTTGCGTACACTATGGTCAAAGTCCACAGGCAAAATCAGATATAACAAAATTAAAAGTAGACGACATAAATGGAATATACGAAAGTGCAACAGACTTTTGGAGAGATAATAGTAGATATGCTCCACATAATGCGGTAACCTCAACAGCTAAATTAACAAAGCTTATTGAAAGTAAGGGATTTAGAACAACTACAGCTAAAAAGACAGTCCTTAATTATGTTGTAGATGAAGTAAATTTACCAGATAAAAGAGAAGAACCAGCAGAAGGCGAAACAGAGGGAAAAATTACAAATGTAGCAAATACGGTAACAATTCCGTATTCATATTATAATACAGTAAAATATGAATATGACGAAGAAAGTAAAGAATATATTAGATATTCAAGAAATACAAAACAAACTGACTGGAACACAAAAAATACAGTTAAAACTAAAAATATTATTATAACAAAATGTAAAAACACTACTTTAGATGATGGAAGCGGAAAGGGGAGACAAACACTAGACAATGTAAAAACATTAGATGGTTATTACATTACAAATGGAAAATATATACCAATTAAATGTTATAAAACGTCAAGAAGTGGTCAAACAGTGTATAAAGACTTAGAAGGAAATGAAATAAAAGTAAATGACGGAAAAACTTTCATTCAAATTTGCCCAATAGATAGTAAAATTAGTTTTAAATAATTAAAAAGCTCCACTAAGATAAAATAAATTTATCTTAGTGTGAGCTTTTTTTGTCATATTTTGTTGTATAAAAATTATTGATTTGATATAATAAATCAGTGAAAATGAAATAAAAATATACAATGAGGAGGAAGGCAAAATGAATTGTGTGGAACAAAAATTAAAACAAGAAATAAAAGAGATTATAGAACAATATACAACTGCTAAAGATAACTTGGTACCAATATTAAATGACGTGCAAGAAAAATATGGATATATTCCACAAATTGCACAAAGTGAAATATCAGAATACTTAAATATACCAATGGCAGAAATCTATGGTGTAATTACATTTTACTCAAGATTTACATTAAAACCAAAAGGAAAATATGCAATTTCTGTATGTTTAGGAACAGCATGCTTTGTAAAAGGATCAGAAAAATTAATGAGTAGATTAAAAGAAAGGCTTGGTATCAAAGAAGGAGAAACAACAAAAGACGGACAGTTTTCAATTGATAGTACTCGCTGTTTAGGTGCATGTGGAATAGCACCAGTATTTACTGTTAATGGAGAAGTCTATGGAAAAGCTACAGTAAAAAAACTTGATGAAGTTTTAGATGAATTAATGACCAAATAGGAAAGGGGTAATTATTTGAAAACTTTAGAAGAAATAAGGAAAATAAGAGAAGAAAAAAGAAAAGAATTAAACATTAGAGTAGATACAACAGTTGGAGGAAAAGAAAAGCATATTCTGGTATGCCATGGAACAGGATGTACATCTTCAAAATCTACACAAGTTATAGAAAACTTTAAAAGAATAGTAAAGGAAAAAAGCCTAGAAAATGTGCGTGTAATTCAAACTGGGTGTTTTGGCTTATGTGCAAAAGGGCCAATAGTAATCATTAGACCAGAAGATACATTTTATGCAATGGTAAAACCAGAAGACTGCGAAGAGATTATACAAAAACACATTATAGATGGCAAAATAGTTGAAAGGTTGTTATGCAAAGACATAGATGGAACTAGAGTAAATAAATTAGATGATTTAACTTTTTATAAAAAACAAAAAAGAATTGCTCTTCAAAATAGTGGAAAAATTGACCCTGAGAATATTGATGAATACATAGCATTTAATGGATACAAAGCATTAGAAAAAGTACTTTTAGAAATGACACCAAATGAAGTAATTAAAACAATTGAAGATTCAGGCTTAAGAGGAAGAGGAGGAGCAGGATTTTCAACAGGTAAAAAATGGGAATTAACTAAAGCAGTAAAATCAGAACAAAAATATGTAGTGTGTAATGCAGATGAAGGTGATCCAGGAGCATTTATGGATAGAAGTATTTTAGAAGGAGATCCACATTCTGTATTAGAGGCAATGATAATTGCTGGTTATGCAATTGGAGCTAATCAAGGATATATTTATGTAAGAGCTGAATATCCAATTGCAGTAGATAGATTTAGAGTAGCAATAAAACAAGCAAGAGATTATGG
>CAKOVG010000008.1 GCA_934121875.1 uncultured Clostridia bacterium | reverse complement strand
GAAGTCAAGCTCCAATGTGCCGACGATATTTGCGGGTTACCCTGCTGAGAAAATAGGTTGTCGCCAGTTTTTTTATTATATAAAAAAATCAAAGTTTTTGTTATATAACAATGTTTAAGTTATTGTAAACTGTGAATATTTGTAAAGCAAAATGTATATATGATGAAACCACATTTCTTATTATAAAGAAAAAATACAAGTTTAAAATTATAATAATCATTTATTGAATTGTAATTTTAAACTTGTATTTTTGGCTTATTATAGTATAATATAAACATATTTAATTGAAGCAAAATAATAAATAATTAAAAAACTAATTTTAAATTTAAGATTATACATTAAATAAAATTTTTATAAAAAATGAAGATTAATAATGAAAAATTATTTTAAAAGAGGTCGATAATAAATGTTAAAACATAGAAAAGAAAATTTAAATGCAATAAATTATACAAAAGCACATAGAAAGTCATATAAAAATGTTGAAAAGCAATTATTAGGACATAATACTTGGAGGAGTTTAATACATGACCTAGATAAGGTTATATTATACAATTTCTTACCATTTGAAAAAGTCAAAAATTTTCACAGAAAAACAGCAAGGCATCATAAAAATAATCTAAAAAAGACTAAAAATGACTATATTGATATGATAATAGATTGGGAATGTGCAAGATTTACTAAACCTGATAAAATTTTAAATGCTTATGACACTTTGTATAAATTCTATCCAGAGTTTGAAGACCAAATATTACCAATACTAAGAGAATTTAAACTAGATCATCATACACAAAGCAATTAAATTTTGAAAACATATACTATCAAATAGGAAAGAGTAAGACAAACAAATTATATTAACTATTGTAAAATTATGAATAAGAAATGCTAAATTGATAAAACAGTGATAGGAACTCTTGAAAATAATATTATATAAAAGATAATATTATTAAATTAATTTCATATTATTAAATAGGTGATTATATGAAGTTAGGTTTATGTTTATCGCGGTGGAGGTATTAAAGGGGCAGCACACATAGGAGTTATAAAAGCACTAGAAGAAGAAAAGTTACATTTTGATTATATAGCGGGGACATCTTCAGGAAGTATAGTTGCAACATTATATGCTTGTGGATATAATGCAGATGAAATATATGATTTATTTAAAATATATGCTAAAAAAATAAAATATGTAGATTGGCGAAACATACTTAAATTAGTTGGTGGGTTTATACTGACTAGAAAAATTTGCATAGATGGACTTAATAGTGGAAATACAATAGAAAAAATAATTAGTCAAGCTTGCAATAAAAAAGGAATAAAAAATATAAGAGACATCAATAAAAATTTATTAATACCAAGTGTAGACTTGAACACTGGAACAGTATATATTTTTTCATCTATAAAAGAAACTAGAGGGTATTCAGATAAAGTAAAATATATAAATGACATTAATATAGGTAAAGCAGTAAGAGCAAGTTGTAGTTACCCAGGAGTGTTTTCACCTTGTATATATAAGGAAACAGAATTAGTGGATGGAGGAATTAGAGAAAATGTTCCATGGAAAGAATTAAAGGAAAATGGTGTAGATGCTGTGATTTCAGTTGTATTTACCAAAGACATAAAATATAAAGGAAATAAGAATATTTTAGATGTAATAGTAGATTCTATTGATATAATGGGACACGAACTTTCAAATTATGAATTAGAAGGAGCAGACTACCTATTAAAGATTCATACAAAGGATGTTTCATTATTAGATGCTAGCCAAATGGATTATTTATATAAAAGAGGATATGAAGAGGCTAAAAGAAAGATAAGAAACATAAAATAAGTGCTTTGAAAGAAATAAACTATTAATAAATGCAAATTTGGATAAAGAACAAATAAAAAAATATTAATCAAAGAGGGGATAAAATATGAGCAAAGTAATATGGAAACCAGGAACATTTATATACCCATTACCGGTTGTAATGGTATCTTGTGGAGATATGAACAAAAGTAACATTATAACAGTTGCATGGACAGGAATAATAAATACCGATAGACCAATGTGTTATATATCAATTAGAAAAGAAAGATTTTCTCATAATATAATAGCTAAAAACATGGAATTTGCTATAAATTTAACCAATAAACAACTTGCATATGCAACAGACTGGTGTGGAGTAAAAACAGGTGCTAAAGCAGATAAATTTAAAGAGATGCATTTGACAAAGGAAAAAGGAAAATTTGTAAAATGCCCACTTATAAAAGAAAGCCCAGTATCTATTGAATGTAAAGTAGTTGAAATAAAAGAACTAGGATCTCATGATATGTTTATGGCAGAAATATTATCAATAGACGCAGACGAAAAATATATAGATAATAAAGGAGCCTTTGATATAACAAAATGTGATTTAATCACATATGCTAATGGAAAATATTTTACATTAGGAAAACAAATTGGAAAATTTGGATATTCAGTACAAAAGAAAAAGAGACATAATTAAAATAAAGGGTAAACATAATTAGAAAAAATCAGATTTTAATATAATAGAATAACAGCATATTATTGAGCAAATCAAATATAATTACATAAAAAGGTAGAAATTAAAAAAACAACTTAAGAAAATAAAGAAAATGTACCAGAATAGTTGACATATTTGTAAAAACATGGTATGATATTTAAGCGTATGTAAGAAACATACGCTTAAAAAAATGAAATTCAAAAAAGCATAAGCTGGAGGTGTGTTAAATGGCTACAAAAGGAGCAAGAGAACCAATTACATTAGAATGTACAGAATGTAAAAGAAGAAATTATTTAACAGAAAAAAACAAAAAGAACAATACAGATAGATTAGAAGTTGTTAAGTATTGCAAATTCTGCAAAAAACGTACAACACATAAAGAAACAAAATAAGCCTTTTAAGGGGGAAATTAAGATGCCTAAAAAAGAAGTATCTAAAAACGATAAAAAAGAGAAGAAAGAAAACAAACACTTTTTTAAAGATTTTAAGGCAGAATTAAAAAGAGTAATTTGGCCAACACCAAAGCAACTTGTTAATTCTACAGTTGCAGTTATTGTAATTGTACTTATTACGGCTGCTATTGTGTTTGCATTAGATTTAGTATTTGAATTTGCAAATAAACAGGGGATTAATAGAATAAAGAAATTTGTAGAATCTCATAGTGAACAAAATACAGCTACTAATGAACAAGCAAACAATGCAATAGATAACATTTTAAATGAAGAAAATGTTAATAATGAAGCTGCAAATAATACAGTAAATGAATAATAAGGAGGCTAACAATATGTCTCAAAATGAAGAATTAGTACCAAGATGGTATGTAGTACATACATATTCTGGCTATGAAAACAAAGTAAAAACAGACTTAGAAAAAACTATTAAAAATAGAGAGTTAGAAGAGTACTTTTTTGATATTATTGTTCCAATGGAAGAACAAATAGAAATTAAAGAAGGACAAAGAAAAACAAATCTAAAAAAAGTTTTTCCAGGTTATGTTTTAGTTAAAATGATTGTAACAGAAAAAACATGGTATATAGTAAGAAATACTAGAGGTGTTACAGGCTTTGTTGGTTCAGGCACAGATCCTATTCCACTAACTGATGATGAAATTAGAAAAATGGGATTTGAACAAATGGAAATTAATGTGGACTATAGTGTTAATGATACTGTTCGTATAATGGATGGGGCACTAACAGACTTTACTGGAATTGTAACAGAAATCAATAAAGAAAAACATAAAGTAAAAGTATTAGTTTCTATGTTTGGCAGAGAAACACCTGTTGAGTTGGAGTTTTCTCAAGTCCAAAAAATCTAATTTTAATTTATAACTTCGTATTACTTTGTTAACCATCACAAAATTTTCTTCAACATACGCTAGTATAGTTTCAGAAAATTTTGCTCGGTTGCCTCGTACTACTTGTTCTAAATTAAAATCATAATAGTTTGTAATTTAAATTTTGATTTATGGCAATTATGTTAATACAAAAAAGCAAATGTAAGCGTTATAAATTAAAATTTTAGATTAATATACATATTACAAAACACAAAAAGGAGGTGCTATAACAATGGCAGAAAAGGAAGTAAGTAATATAATTAAATTACAAATTCCAGGAGGTAAAGCATCACCAGCTCCACCAGTTGGACCAGCATTAGGTGGTAGTGGTGTTAATATTATGGATTTTGTAAAACAATTCAATGACAAAACAGCACAAATGGCAGGAACTTTAATTCCAGTTGTTATCACTGTTTACAAAGATAAATCATTTGAATTTATTACTAAAGAACCACCAATGGCAGTTTTGATTAAACAATCTGCAAAAATTGAAAAAGGTTCTGGAAAACCTAATAGAGATAAAGTAGCAAAACTAAACAAAGCACAAGTTGAAGAAATTGCTAAAAAGAAAATGCCAGACTTAAATGCAGAATCATTAGAATCTGCTATGAGTATGGTAGCAGGAACTGCTAGATCTATGGGTGTAGTTGTAGAAGACTAAAACAAAATAAATTGGGAGAAAATTGAGTAGCAATTTTCGATTGAACCAAAGGAGGTAAAAATGAAAAAAGGAAAGAGATATCAAGATGCTGAAAAGCTAATTGATAGAAATAAATTGTACACAGCGAAAGAAGCTTTAGATACAATTGAAAAAATGCCAAAAACAAAATTTGATGAAACAGTAGAATTACACATGAAATTAGGTGTAGATTCAAAACAAGCTGATCAACAAGTAAGAGGAACAACAGTACTTCCAAATGGTACTGGTAAAACTCAAAAAGTATTAGTATTTGCTAAAGGACCAAAAGCAGACGAAGCTACTAAAGCAGGAGCTGATTTTGTTGGAGCAGAAGAATTAATACCAAAAATTGAAAAAGAAAACTGGTTTGACTATGATGTTATTGTTGCAACTCCAGATATGATGGGAGTTGTAGGTAGATTAGGTAAAATATTAGGACCAAAAGGTTTAATGCCAAACCCTAAATCAGGTACAGTAACAATGGATGTTACAAAAGCAATCCAAGAAATTAAATCAGGAAAAGTTGAATACAGACTTGACAAAAATAATATTGTTCACCTAGGTTTTGGAAAGGTATCATTTGGAGCAGATAAACTACTAGAAAACTATGAAACAGTTGTAAATGCTATTATAAAAGCAAAACCTGCAGCTGCAAAAGGACAATATATTAAAAGTGTAGCTATATCTACTACAATGGGACCAAGTATGTATATTGATCAAAAATAAATAATATTGCCGAAGAAAGTAAGCATACACTTAAGTCTTACCGAGGTAAAGAAAGAAACGGATATATCCAATCAATCTTTGTCTTAGTAAGAATAGGCAAATTGATTGGATTTTTATTTGGGAGGTGAAAAAAATGGCAAGTGAAAACATTTTAAAACAAAAAGAAGAAGAAGTTAATAAACTAGCTGAAAAATTAAAAGACGCAAAAGTAATTCTTTTAACAGACTACAGAGGAATTAATGTTGCAGATGTAACAAAATTAAGATCAGAATTAAGAGCTGTAAAAGGTGAATACAAAGTTATAAAAAACAACATTATAAAAAGAGCATTAGATGCTAATGGAGAAAGTGGTTTAGATGATTTACTAGAAGGTCCAACAGCTCTTATAATAGGAGATGAAGACTATTTAGAACCATCTAAAATAATTTATAACTTCTCTAAAAATAATGAATTCTACAAAATAAAAGGTGGAATTATTGAAGGTAAAGTAATGACAGCCGAAGAAATAATAACTCTAGCAAAATTACCATCAAGACAAGAACTTATGGCAAAATTGGCAGGAGCTTTACTTGGCAATATTACAAAATTGGCTATTGCGCTTGATGCAGTTAGGGAGCAAAAAGCTAACGCCTAAACAAATTATAAACTTCGTCTAACTTTGTTAACCTGCGCATAAAATTTGTGCTTGGTTGCCGAGTTATACTCGTTTCTAATTTGTTTAAGATTAAAATAATGGGAATAGAATTATATATATTTCCAAATCAGAAATCATATTGATTAAAATAATAAAAAAATAAAGAAGGAGGTCATTTTAAAATGGCAAAAATTGATGAATTATTAGAAACTATCGACACTTTAACAGTTGTTGAATTAGCAGAATTAGTAAAAGAAATTGAAGAAAAATATGGAGTATCTGCAGCAGCAGTTGCAGCACCAGTTGCTGGTGGAGCAGCAGGAGCAGCTGAAGAAAAATCTGCATTTAATGTAGTATTAAAAGAAGCAGGAGCAAACAAAATTCAAGTAATTAAAGTAGTTAGAGATGCTACAGGTTTAGGATTAAAAGAAGCTAAAGATTTAGTTGATGGAGCTCCAAAAACAGTTAAAGAAAATGTAGCTAAAGAAGAAGCTGAAGAATTAAAAGCTAAATTTGAAGAAGTTGGTGCTACAGTAGAATTAGCATAGTTTTATACTATATAATAACAAAAAATAAATCTATAAATATTATAGGTTTATTTTTTTGTTTTAGGAAATTAGCTTTTTTTATGTGCTTTCTTGACTTTAGTAAATATAAGTTATAAAATATAAAAGCATTCATATATTTTAAAAACACACTCGATAGCGTGATACTAAAATATAAAAAATAAAAGCATTATAGCAGTTAAAGAATAAAATGCTAAAAAATGCAAAAGGAGAAAATTTAATATGGTAATAATACTAGATGCAATGGGAGGAGACAATGCACCTGCTGCAACAATAAAGGGTGCTGTAAACGCAATAAATCAAATTGAGGCTGATATTTTATTAGTAGGGAATAAAGATATCATAAATAAAAAAATAAAGGAAATTTACGGTAAAAATGACATATCAGAGATATCACCAAGAATAAATATACATAATACAACAGAAACTATAGAAATGGAAGATACACCAACTGTAGCAATTAAGCACAAAAAAGATTCCTCAATGGTTGTTGGATTTAATCTATTAAAAGAAGGAAAAGGAGATGTATTTATTTCAGCAGGAAATTCCGGAGCGCTACTCACTGGTGCAACTCTTTTAGTAGGAAGAATAAAAGGAGTAGATAGACCAGCTTTAGCAGGAATTTTACCAGCATATAAAAGCAGATTGGTGTTAATGGATTGTGGAGCAAATACAAATTGCAAACCAATTAATCTTCTACAATTTGCACAAATGGCTAGTATTTATTTAGAAACAACAATTGGTACAAAAAAACCAAGAGTGGGTCTGTTAAACATAGGAACTGAAGAAACTAAGGGAAATGACTTAATGAAAGACTCATATAAACTTTTAAAAGAAAAGAGTAAAGATTTAGGAGTTAACTTCATTGGCAATGTAGAAGGTAGAGATGCTTTTTCTGGAAATGTTGATATAGTTGTAACTGATGGATTTACAGGTAATAACTTTTTAAAAGCAGTTGAAGGCTTAGGAAAGTTTGTTAAAAGAACTTTATCAGAAAGCTTAAAGAAAAATTTATTGTCAAAAATAGCAGCACTTCCAAGTATGCCTGCAATTAAAAGGTTTGCTAAAAGTGTAGACTACAAAGAGTATGGTGGAGCACTATTTTTAGGAGTAAAACAACCAGTAGTAAAGGCACATGGAAGCAGTGATGCTAAAGTATTTGAATTTACTATAAAACAAGCAGAACAATTTGTTAAAAATAAAGCAGTAGAAAAATTAAAAGAACAATTTACAAAAGAGTATGAAAATAAATTAGAAGAAAAAAATAATATAGAATAAATATACAAATATATAAATTTTATAAAATAAAAATAAAATATTTACAAAAAGTGCTTGACAATTATGCATACTTGTATTATCTTTTAGGTAAACAGCGTAAGCATAATAATAAAGGAGGTGACTTTAGGAATTATGAGTTCAGAAGAAGTATTTGAAAAAATTAAAGAAACAATTATAGAGCAACTAGGAGTTGCTGATACAGCAGTTACTATGGAAGCATCTTTTATAGAAGACTTAGGAGCTGATTCATTAGACATAGTTGAATTAATTATGGCATTAGAGGAAGAATTTGATATGGAGATTCCAGATGCTGATGCAGAAAAAATAGTTACTGTAGGCGATGTTGTTGAATACATAAAAGAGCATGTAGCTTAATAATAGGCAACAAGAAAAGTGGCATAGCCACTTTTCTTGTTGCTTTAAAATAAAAATAAGTGTGTGTATCAATTGGCACATAGTCAGAAAAAACAAGAGAGGTAAAGTACATGAACAATATTTTAATAAAAGGTGGAAAATTATTACTTATAAAAAATGATGATATTGTAATTGAAAAAAAAGATATTTTAATAGAAAATGGTAAGATAACAAAAATAGAAGAAAACATAGAAAATCAAGCAAATAAAATTATTGATGCCCAAAATCATATCGTTATGCCAGGCTTAGTAAATACACATGCACATATTCCAATGAGTATATTTAGAGAGACCACAGAAGGATGTAAATTATATGAATGGCTAAATGATAAAATATGGCCAATAGAAGAAAAATTAACAAGAGAAGATATATACTGGGCTAGTATGCTTTCATACATTGAAATGATTAGCACAGGAACAACATGTGTAAATGACCAATACTTTATGCCTGAACAAATTAGACAAGCAGCTATAGATGCAAGAGTAAGAGCAGTTATTACAAGACCAATTGTTGATATTGGAGGAGATTTACAAACTAGAATAAATGAATTTAGAGAATTTTATGAATCAAGAGATAAAAATTACGATTTGATAACTTACTCTGTTGCTCCACATTCTTTATATACTTGTTCAGATAAAGCATTAGAAGCATGTACAAATTTAGCAAAAGAATATAATTTACCAATACACACACACTTTTTGGAAAGTATTGATGAAATAGAAGATATAAAAAATAAACATAAAAGCCCTGCAATACAAGTGTTAAAAGAATATTTTAGCAAAGTTCATACGATACTAGCACATTGCGTAAAGTTAACAGACGAGGATATAAAATATTTAAAAGATATGGACTGTGGAATTGTACATAATCCTGTATCAAACTTAAGATTAGGTTGCAAAATAGCAGACACAACTAAATACTTAAAACAAGGTCTAAATGTTGCACTTGGTACAGATGGGCAAGGCTCAGGCAGCAATATGGATATGTTTGAGGCCATGCGAGTTGCATGTTTAGCACAAGGCGGAATTCACGAAAATGAAGAAAGAATTACTGCCAAAGATGCAGTTAAAATGGCTACAATAAATGGTGCAAAGCTATTACAGTTAGATAATAAAATAGGAAGTCTTGAAATTGGAAAAGATGCAGATATAATTTTAGTAAATATAGAAGAAAAATTAGACAATATTACAATGCTTCCAAACTTAAATGAAATAGCAAATCTAGTATACAACACAAGTGGAAGAAATGTAGATACTACAATTGTAAAAGGTAACATTTTAATGGAAAATAGATCTATAAGCCATATAAATGTTCAAGAAGTTATAACAAAATGTAAACAAATACTAGAAAGATTAAGTAAATAACAAAAAATACCTGCCAATACTTAAAATGGCAGGTGTTTTGTTTATTACATAAAATTGCAAAAATACTAGAAAAATGGCGTAAACTATTCCAAAATAAGAGTTTGTGTGATATAATCGTAATGGATAATTTAAAATATATATTTAATTTAAAAGCTAAAGGAAGGAAATTATGAAACAAGCTTTGGATAGTGAAGAAGAAAAAATACAATATATCATTAATAAAATGATGGAGTTATATAAAGAAATATTTAATGAAAAGCAATATGCACATGAAGTAGAAGAAACTCCAGAAATTAAAGAACTAACAGATAAAGAGTTAGAAACGGCAGTAAATAAAACCTTGCAATTAAATGCAAAATTATCTTCTACAACAAGATTTGATCAAAAAGAACAAATAGAAAAATTAATAAGTAGTTATAAAAAACTAATAAATGCAACTATCAAACAGAAAATTGATAGAGCTAATACAGAAGAAGAACTAAGAGAAATTGCTAGAAAATTACCCAAAGATATTTTCAAAGTAAGTGAATCATTTAGCGATATTCATAAGAAAATAATAAAAATACAACAAGCAAGATTTCAAAAAGAGAGAGAAAATATACCAAAAGAAATAAAGGAAGTTATAAATACTATATTAAATGGAACTCTGGATCCTGAGATGGCTAAAAAAGCTATTGCAGAAGAGGCTGCAACAAGATTTGAAAAGGCACCTAAAAATAAATTTGCTTTAACAGAAGAAAAACATAAAAGGCAAATTGTAATGCAAATACATATGGAATTAAGAGAAAATACAGAACAATATAAAATAAGTAATCCAATAGGAGCAATTGAGAGTTTAGTACAGCTTGGTGGAGATGGAACTGTACAAGCGGTAAATACTGTAATTCAAAATTTAATAGGACAAAAGGAATATAATAAAGCACTATTTATATGTGGAAGAAAATATGAAGGATTAAGCAAAGCAGAAAATGAGCAAATTTATTCACTAAGAAGAAAAGTAAAAGCTGCTAAATTAGGAGATGCAGCTAAGGAAATGTTAACTGGCGATAAAGATATGAAAACTAGAATAGAAGAGTATAATAATTTAAAAATTGCAATGAGAGTAGATGCCATAAAAGCAAAACAAATTCTAATAGGAACTATTAATAATGGAACAGTGCCGGTATATTTAGATAAAATATGGGACATTGACATACAACGCTAACAAAACTTAAGAAAAGGTGAAGTAACAAATGTATTTAAAAAGAATAGAAATGCAAGGATTTAAGTCTTTTGCAGATAAAACAATATTAGAATTTAAACCAGGAATCACAACAGTAATTGGACCAAATGGTTCTGGAAAAAGTAATATATCAGATGCAATTCGTTGGGTATTAGGAGAGCAAAGTATGAAGTCTTTAAGAGGTGCAAAATCTGAAGACATCATTTTTGCAGGAACACAAGCAAGAAAATCATTAGGCTTTGCAGAAGTTTCAATGGTAATTGACAATAATGATGGAAAACTTGCTATTGAATACTCAGAAGTAACAGTTACAAGAAAAATATATCGTAGTGGAGAAACAGGTTACTTTATAAACAAAGTTCCTTGCCGTTTAAAAGATATACTAGAACTATTTATGGATACAGGTATTGGCAAAGATGGGTATAGCATAATAGGTCAAGGTAAAATTGACGAAATTTTAAGTAATAAATCAGAAGATAGAAGACATATTTTTGAAGAGGCAGCTGGAATAGTTAAATATAGAACTAGAAAGCAAGAGACAGAGAAAAAACTAGAGCAAACAAAATTAAATTTACTTCGTATAAATGATATATTAGCAGAAATAGAGGCAAATATTGAACCTTTAAAATTGCAATCAGATAAAGCAAAACAATTTTTAGATTTAAGAGAAGAACTTAAATCTATTGAAGTTGGGCTATTTATATATAATATTAATACATATAAAGAAAAATTAGAACAACTTGTAAAAGATGAAGATATTATTACTTCTCAAAAAGAAGCGGAAGATAGTAAAATGGAAGTTCTACAAGCTTCAAAAGAAGAATTAAGACAAGTTGTAGATGATATTACAGCACAAATTGAAAATATGCAAAATATTGGATTTGAAAGTTCAAATAAAATAGAAAAAATAAACTCTGAAATAGGAATATCAAATGAAAGAATACAAAACAATACTGCAAATAAGCAAAGACTTGAAACTGAAATATTAGAAGTAAAAAACAGAATAGAAGAATTAAAAGATGAACAAAAACAAAAATTAGAAAAGAAAACAAATTTAACATCTAATAAAGAAAAGTTTGAAAAAGAGTTAGCAGAAAAAGAGGAAGAACTTGCAGAATTGTCAAAAAAATTATCTACTAAAGAATTAGAAATAGAAGGTAAAAAGCAAATTGTTCAAGATAATATAGACAAAAAATATGAATTGGCATCAGAAATAAATACACAAGATGTTAATTACGAGAATTTAGAAAAGCGTAAAAAACAATTAAAAAATGAAATTGATACTGTTATATCTGAATTAGATTCTACAAGATATGGTAAAAATGAAATTTCAAAAGGATTTTATGATATAGAATCAAAAAGAAATACTGCAGTAGAAAAGTTAGAAAAAAGTGTTCAAGCAAAAGAACAAAATATGAACAAACTAAAACAATATGAAGAAGAAATTTCAAAACTTACATATACACAAAGAATGAAACAAGCAAGACATCAATTCTTAATTGAAACTGAAAAAGAAAAAGAAGGATATAATAAAACAGTTAAATCTTTATTAGTAGCATGTGATAAAGATTCAAGTTTAAATAAAGGAATTCATGGAGTTTTAGCAAACCTAATTTCAGTTGAAAAAGAATATGAAACAGCAATTGAAATGTGTTTAGGGCAAGCATTGCAAAATGTTGTAACATCAACAGAACAAGATGCTAAAAAAATGATTGAATATTTAAGAACAAACAGCCTAGGTAGAGCATCATTTTTACCAATATCATCTGTTCAAGGTAAAAAGTTAGATAAATTAACTAAAATGGATGGAGTAATTGGAATTGCATCAGATTTAGTAAAATGCAAAAAAGAATATGAGCAAATAATTTTAAGTTTATTAGGAAGAACAGTAGTTGTTCAAGATATGGATACAGCTATTGCACTTGCTAAAAAAGATAAATATTCATTTAGAATAGTAACTTTAAAGGGTGATATTATAAGTTCTAGTGGTTCTATTTCAGGAGGAAGTGTACAAACTAAAACTGTAAATATTTTGGGAAGAAGCAGAGAAATTGAAGAACTAGAAAAAGAACTTAAGAAATTAGAAAAACAAATTGCTGACAAAACAGTAGAAAAAGAAGAGTATGCATCATCTATTGGAGATAGTATTGAACAAACTGCTAAACTTGAAAAAGAATTACAAGAAATCGAAATAGTATATGCAACAGAAAAACAAAAAATGGTTGCAGTTGAGGAAAATATTACTCGTTTGGAAAATAGACTTGCTAAATTAAAAGAAGAAGTTACACAAACAGAAAAGCAAAAAGAAGAAAATAGACTTTTAAAAGAGCAAAAAGAAGCGGAAATACAAACTCTAACACAACAAATAGAAGAATTAAACAAAGTAATAGAAGAATTTGTACTAAACAACAAAGACAATCAAAAATATATTGATGATTTGAATTTTGATATTACTAATTTAAAAATATCTGTAACTTCTTTTGACGAAAGTGAAAGTTCAATTGAGGAAATGGTAGAAAGAATTTCACAAGATATTAAAAATAATGAACAAAGTATTGAAAATAAAAATCAAAATATATTAGAAATAAATGAAGAAAATGCTAAATTAGAACAAACTATTACAGAATATAATGTTCAAATAGAACAAATCAAAAAAGAAGTAACAAATAGTGGAACTAAAGTGGAAGAGCTAAAACAAGAAAGAACTGCTAAAAGTGAAAAATTAGTAAATACAGAAAATGAAATTCAAAGTCAATTTTCTACATTAGAAAGTTTAAAAGAACAAATTATAAAACTTGATGTTAAAAAAACAAAAATAGAGCAAGACTTACAACAAGTAATTGAAAGCTTATGGAATGAATATGAACTAACACCAAATAATACAGAAGAATATCAAAAGCCTAATAATGTGGCAACAGCACAAAAACAAGTAAATAGTTTGCGTAATAAAATAAAAGACTTAGGAAGCATAAATATCGATTCTATTGAAGAATATAAAAAGACTAAGGAAAGATATGACTTCATGTCTGAACAACGCTTAGATTTGGAAAATACAGCGTCTAAACTAAGAAAAATTATAGGCGATATGACAACAACAATGCAAAATCAATTTAAAGAAAAGTTTGAGCTTATAAATAAAAACTTTAATGAAGTATTTACAGAATTATTTAATGGTGGAAAAGCAGAGTTAATATTAGAAAATGAAGAAAATATTTTAGAATGTGGAATTGATATTAGAGTTCAACCACCAGGAAAAAAACTTCAAAATATGATGTTATTATCAGGTGGGGAAAAGGCATTTACAGCAATAGCACTATTATTTGCAATATTAAAAATAAATCCAGCACCATTCTGTATATTAGATGAAATTGAAGCTGCATTAGATGATGTTAATGTTTATAGATTTGCAGAATATTTAAAGAAATTCTGCAAACAAACACAATTCTTAGTAATAACACACAGAAAAGGAACAATGGAAGCAGGAGATACAGTATATGGTGTAACTATGGAAGAAAACGGAATTAGTAAGCTATTATCAATTAAACTAAAATAAACAAAAAAGAATGTCATTTTAAATGGCATTCTTTTTTGCTATTATCCTATTTTTTTATTATATTCTTCTAATGCTTCTAAAGCATATTGAGTATCAGTTAAACAAGGTAAATATTTTTTACCATATTTTTGTCTAGTTTCATTGCCTTTTCCAGTAATTAAAACAACACTATTTGGATTATCCAAAATAGCTTCTTTTATAGCTTCTCCACGATCTTCAATAATTTTGTAGTTTCCATGTTCTTTAGCAACATACTCAGCAATTTCTTTGCAAATATCAACAGTTTCTTCTGGACCAGGATCCTCAGCTGTTAAATAACTAACCTTTGAATTAATACCAGAAAGTGTGCCCAAATCTCTTCTACGAAGCTGAGCTTTTCCGCCAGGACAACCAAATACTGTAATTATATTTTTATCAGGATATTCTTGCTTAGTAGACTCATATAGTTTTTGAAAACTTAATTTATTATGTGCATAATCAACAATAACAATAGTATTTCCATCTTTACTAACATGAGCTTCCATTCTGCCACTTGCTTTAGCAATTTTTAAACCATTATAAATGTTTTTAAAAGGAATGTCCAAAACCATTGCAGTAGCAATTGCTGCTAAGGCATTTTCTACATTAAATAATCCAGGCATGGTTAGTAACATTTCTTCATCAAATTTAGCCGTTTTAACTCTAAAAGAAATTGATGTATGGGTTAATTTTTTAATATTATAAGCAAATATATCAGCTTTTTCATTTTTGGTACTAAATGTAATGATCTTTTTTGATTTTTGAGCATTTTCTAAAATGCGGTCAATATAGTCTGAGTCCAAATTTACACAAGCATTTTCAACTTGGTCAAAAAACTTTAATTTAGAAGCAAAATAGTCTTCAAAATTAGGGTGCTCAATTGTACTAATATGGTCTTCAGAAATATTCAAAAATACACCAACTTTGTATAAAACATCATGAACTCTGTCCAATTTTAATGCTTGACTACTAACTTCCATAACTAAATTTTGCATCTTGCAATCAACAGCATTTGCAATATGTTCTTGCAAATCAATAGATTCAGGGCTAGTAATCAATGATTCTTTACATTGCTTACCATCGTAAGTATCAATTGAAGAAACAATCGCAGTATCAGGCAAATTATGTTCTTTCATATAATCATCTAAAATACTTTTTATATAGTAAGCAGTAGTGGATTTTCCCTTTGTACCAGTAAGGCCAATCATATTTATTTTATCGGCTGGAAAATCGTAATACATATAAGAAACAGCAGCTAAAGCTTTTCTTATATTATTAACAACAATATGTGGAAAATCTGGAATTGTTACATTTTTAGCTTCTGCAATATATGCAGTAGCACCATTTAAAACTGCCTCATTTAAATACTCTGGTTTGTAATTTAAACCTTTACAAATATACAAAGTGTTATTAGCAACTTCTTTTGAATTATGCTTTAATTTTTCAATGGACGTATTTAATATGTTGTCACATAAGCACACATTTTCTATTAAATTTTCCTTTTTTAAAATATCAATGTAATCTTTTAATAAATAACGTTTCATAAAAGCTCCTAATTATAAATTTGATAATATTTTATATCAAAACTCAATAAAATGCAATAGAAAAATAAATAGTAAAAAATGATAGAAATAACAACTCTATCATTTTTTTGCATAAACCAAGTACAAGTATCATATAATTAACTAACTTAAAACAAAGGAGGATAATTATGTGGTACACATTGTCTACAAGAGAAGTAGAAAAACAAATGCAAACCAATATTGAGTTTGGTTTAAATGAAAAGCAAGTAGGGGACAAGCAAAACAAGTTTGGGCTGAATAAGCTAGAAGAAAAAAAGAAAGAAAGCATAGTTGTAAAATTCATAAAACAATTTAATGATTTTATGATAATTATATTGATAATTGCCTCAATTATTTCAGCAGTAGTAGCAAAACTAGAAGGAAGTAATGATTACTTTGATTCAATTATAATAATAGCAATTGTAGTATTTAATGCAATTATGGGACTAGTTCAAGAAGCAAAAGCAGAAAAGTCATTGGAAGCGCTAAAAAAAATGACTGCACCAACTTGTAGAGTAAAAAGAAACGGCAAAATATCTACAATAAAAAGTGAGCAAATAGTTCCCGGTGATATTGTACTATTAGAAGCAGGAAATTATGTACCAGCAGATTGCAGATTAATTTCAAGTTCTAATTTAAAAATAGAAGAGTCTAGTTTAACAGGTGAAACAGTACCAGTTTTAAAAGATGCTAACTGTATACTAAAAGAAAAAACAGCATTAGGAGATATGGTAAATATGGCGTTTTCAACTACAATAGTAGTTAATGGACATGGAGAAGCAATTGTAACTGATACAGGTATGAATACAAAGGTAGGCAAAATTGCAAAAATGATTATTACAAATGAAACTCCTGAAACACCAATTCAAAAAAAATTAGGAGAAGTAGGAAAGGCGCTAGGAATTGCATGTTTAGGAATTTGCCTATTGATATTTGTAATTGGACTTTTAAAGAAAATTGAGCCAATAGAAATGTTCATGACTTCGGTAGGCCTAGCTGTAGCAGCAATACCAGAAGGGCTACCAGCAATAGTAACAATTATGCTATCAATTGGTGTGACAAAAATGGCAAGGAAAAACAGCATAATTAGAAAACTACCAGCAGTTGAAACTTTAGGTAGCAGTAGTGTTATTTGTTCAGATAAAACAGGAACTTTAACACAAAATAAAATGCAGGTTACTAAAATAGCAAATATAAATGGAGAAACTAATGATAAAGAGTACATAAAATGGCTAATGGGAATAGCTACAATGTGTACAGATGTGGAAATAACAAGTGAAAATGGAAAAATAGAATTAACAGGAGAACCAACTGAAAAGGCAATTGTTAGCAAAGCTTTAGACGAGGGACAAAATAAAAATGAGCTATATAGTGTAATGAAACGTGTAAAAGATATTCCATTTGATTCAAGTAGAAAAATGATGACAACAATTCATAAAATGACAAATGGATATAGAATTATAACAAAAGGTGCACCAGATGTATTATTAAAAAGATGTAATAAAGTATATGATAATGGAAATGTAACCACATTAGATTATTACAAAACTAAATTGATAGAAAATCAAAATAACAAAATGGCGGATGAGGCCTTAAGGGTATTGGCGATAGCATATTTGGACATACCAAGTTTGCCTCAAAAGATAGATAGTGAGAATATAGAAAAAAATTTAATTTTTATTGGATTAATAGGTATGATTGACCCACCAAGAGAAGGTGTAAAAGAGGCTGTTGCAACTTGTAAGAAAGCAGGAATAAAAACTGTAATGATTACAGGAGATCATATAATAACAGCAAAAGCAATTGCAAAAGATTTGGGAATATTAAGAGGCAGTGACTTAGCAATTACAGGTGAAGAACTAGATAAAATACCACAAGCAGTATTGCAAAGAAATATTATGAATTATTCTGTTTTTGCAAGAGTGACACCAGAACACAAAGTTAGAATAGTTAAAGCATATCAGTCAACAGGTGCAGTAGTTGCAATGACAGGAGATGGAGTAAATGACGCACCAGCATTAAAAAATGCAGATATTGGAATTGCAATGGGAAAAAACGGCACCGATGTTGCTAAAAATGCAGCAGACATGGTTTTAACAGACGATAATTTTGTTACAATTGTTGAAGCTGTTAAACAAGGAAGAAATATATTTGACAATATAAAAAAGGCAGTACATTTTTTAATAGCAACAAATATTGGAGAAATTGTAACAATATTTTTAGGTTTAATATTAGGCTTAAAATCTCCGCTTTTAGCTATTCAACTGTTATGGATAAACCTAGTAACTGACTCACTTCCAGCAATTGCTTTAGGATTAGAAAAGCCAGAAGCAGATATTATGAATAAAAAGCCAAGAAACAGTAAAAAAGGAATTTTTGCAGATGGATTATGGCAAAGAATAATTACAGAAGGAACAATGTTAGGAATATTAACTTTAGTAGCATTTAGTGTAGGAAATTATTTGTATGATATAGATGTGGCAAGAACAATGGCCTTTGTAAGTTTAGGGTTACTAGAATTAGTACATAGCTTTAATATAAAAAGTGAAGAATCAATATTTAAAGTGGGATTGTTTGAAAATAAATATCTGATGGGAGCATTTATTTTAGGAGCTTTATTACAAGTTATAGTAGTTGTAATTCCATCTATAGCAGAAGTATTTAAACTTGTACCATTAACACAAATACAATGGATATATACATTTGGAATATCAATATTACCATTAGTAATAATGGAAATACAAAAGGTAATTAATAAAACTGAAACTAAATATGAAAAACAAACAATGCCAATAAGCTATAAAAAAGCCTAAACTTATACAAAAAAACTTTTAAATTTTCTATAATAAACAAACAGGTTTGTAAAACTTCTCTTTTTAAATTTTCTATTGATATTTATAGAATTATTGTATAAAATAGAAACATAAAATATTTGAAAGGGGAAAATATAAACCATGAAAAAATACATAATTAAAATATTGGTTATGTTAGCTATTTTTGCAGGTATTATTTTAATAACAAACCAAGTTCAAGCAGGAAGCATTAGACTAAATAGTTTAGATTTTCAAATTCAATTAAATGAAGATGGAAGTATGGATGTAACTGAAACTTGGAATGCAAGAATTACAAATACAAATACAATGTTTAAAGATTTTTACTTAAATAGTTCTAAGTTTAAAGAAATAACAAATGTAGAAGTATACAGACTAGACTCAGAAACTAAACAAAAACTAACAAAAATCAATCAGGAAATGTATCAGGTTACTAAAAATTGCTATTATGCTTTACCAATTAGTGGCAATAAATTTGAAATTGCTTGGGGAGTTTCAGTAAATGGAAATGAGTCAAGAGTTTATCAAGTAAAATACAAGGTAGTGGATGCTATAAAAACTTATGCAGACTGTTCAGAATTATATTGGCAATTAGTAGGCACTGATAATGCAATACCAGTAACAAAGCTAACTGCAACAATTAAATTACCAAAAGCAGTATCAGAAAAAAATAATATAAGAGGATGGGCGCATGGACCATATAATGGTAATATTACTGTAAATGCAGACAAGGTATATTTAGAAGTAGATTATTTAGGAACAGAAACAATGGTAGAAGCGCGAGTTGTTACTTTGGAAAATTTATTTCCTAAAAATAAAACAATAGATAAAACTAAATTTAGCGCTATATTATCAGAAGAACAAAAGTGGGCAGATCAATCAAATAAAGAAAGAGAAGAATACATTAAAGAAAAAGAAAATGAAGAGCGTATTGGTAAAATAGTTGAAATTGCTTATATTATAGCAAACATTGCATTAGGAATATTCTTAGTATATAAACTAATAAAAAACGGAATAAAAGCTAGCAAAATAGAAAAGAAGAAAATGCCTGAAATGGACTATTTTAGAGATATTCCAAATAAGCAAGCTTCAGCAGGAGATGCGGCATATTTATATTACTTTAGAAGTGGAAGTTTCAAAAAAAATATATCAAAAATCTTATCTGCAACTTTATTACAATTATCACTTAAAAAATATATAGCATTTTCAGAAGATAACACAAAATTAAAGCCACAAGTTAGGATAAATATTTTAAATAATACAGAACAATTAGAACAGCTAACAGAGGATGAAAAAGGAGTATTAAGCATACTTAAAAGTGCTGCTAGAGCAACTACTCAAGAAGGCAAAATTGCAACTTTTACAATGAAAGAATTTGAAAAATATGCAAAAAAACATTGTGAAAGTTTTATGTCAAAGATTAAATCAATAGAAACAGATGTAGAAAAGCAACAAATAGCAATGCAAAATTATTCAGAAGAAAGTAAAAAACAAGCTTCTAAATATGCAGGGAATTCTACAATATATATTGTACTTGGCATAATTTGTATGTCAATAGCTCCAATAATAGGTATACTTCTAATAATAAATGCTATTCCATACTTTATTATGACTAACAAAACACGACAATTAACAGATAAGGGATTAGAAGAAAAGGCAAAATGGGTAGGACTGAAAAAATATATGGAAGATTTTTCTTTGCTAAATGAAAAAGAAGTACCAGATTTAAAACTTTGGGAAAAATACTTAGTATTTGCAACTGCGTTTGGAATTGCAGACAAAGTACTAAAACAATTAAAAATCAAATATCCTGAACTACAAAATATTAATGGATATGATTATGTATATATGAATATGTTATATAACCACTCATTTAATAACTCTTTCATAAATACACTCAATAACTCTGTAAACAGAGCATATATGGGCGGTATGAGTGCAGAAGCTGCTAAAAATGGATATGACGGAAGTAACTTTTCATCAGGAGGAGGCTTTGGAGGAGGCTTCTCTGGTGGTGGAGGAGGCCGGAGGCGGTGGTGGCCGGAATGGGCGGAAGATAAACCATTAAATAACACAAAAAAAGTAGCCATTCTCTTTATGGCTACTTTTTGAAAATAAAAGGGGATGTTTTACTAATCTATAGTCAATAACGGAGTAACTAATTATTGACTACATATATAATATACCAATATAATTTGTCCTTTGTGTGAATTCAAAGTGACAAGTTTGCAAAAGAAATATTAATAAATTATTAATTTTAAAATAATCCAATGCTTAAAACATTGGATTATTTGCTAATTATAAATATAATTTTGAGGATTTATACTAACCCCATTAACTTTAATTTCAAAGTGTAAGTGGTTACCAGTTGAGTTACCTGTTGAACCAACAGCGGCAATTATGTCGCCGGATTTAACAGTATCACCAACTTTTGAATATAATTTACTACAGTGACCATAATAAACTTGAACGCCATTACCACAATCAACAATAATTAAATTACCATAGCTTCCGTTATAACCAGAAAATTTTACTTTACCATCACAAGCAGCTTTGATTTTAGTACCATAAGGTGCAGCAATATCTAAACCATTATGAGGGTAACTGCGTATACTTTCTCTACTACCAAAACGTGAAGTAATAATACCTGAAATTGGTTTTTGTGCTAAGTAAACACCATTTACAGAAGCATCATCAATTTTTTTAAGCTCAGTATTAACTGCTTTTGATGCTACTTTAATATCAACAGTTTCATACTCGTTCGAATCTTGAGTATATAACTCATTTATACCAATTGTAAATTTTATATCTTCATATTTTTCTTTCATATCTGCAACTAAGTCTTCGGCCTCTTCTAATGAATCTACAACAGATTTTTGCTTACCGTTTAGAGTTACAGCATAATATTTATATGTTATTTTTGTATTTTCTTCAATTTTAGCAATAACATAATCGTTATCTACTTCTGTACTATTACTAATAAATGTTAAGCTATATTCTGGAGAGGCACAATCTACATATGCAACATTGCCAGATCCTTCTAAAGCTAATGTATCACTTATCTTTTCGTCAATTAAATCTTTATTTTGAACATATCCTATATGTTCTCCCGAAATACTTACACTAAATACTGGTTTGTATTTTATAAAAATTACAGTTATTACAATAAACAAAGCAATTGCTACTAAATTAATTAGTTTAATACCTTCTTTTGTATAGTATCTAATTTGCTCGTTTAAAATAAACTTCACACTCCTTTTTGCGTGCTTTTGAACTGCACGACATCTTTAATTATACTACATATTGTGTACAATTTCAAATGACTTATACTTGTAAATACCAAAATTGAGTGAATTATGTAAATATGTCAATGCTAAAAAATGAATAATCTACCATATATCTCAGCATTTCTTGATTTTTCTTCAATTTTCTCATGATTTCAGCTATTGACTTTTAAAAATATAGCATATAATACAAAAAAGCAGCCAATCTTGGCCGCCTTTTGATAATTTAAATAAATTATGGTTGTTCTTGTAAAGTAACTGTTAGTGTTTTTTCTTTTCCATCACGATAAATCTTTAGTTTTATAGTATCTCCTATTTGTTTTTTATTTTTAATTTCATTTAGTTCATCCATTGTTGTGACTTTAGTTCCATCAGCTTCGATAATTACATCTCCAATTCTTAAACCAGCTTTTTCACCAGCTGAAAAATCCTCTACAGTTTTAACATATATACCAACTATTAAGTTGTTAGCTTTGGCAGTTTTTTCATCTAAATTAATTCCACCAACTCCAATATATGGTCTTTTAACTTTACTATATTGAATAAGTTGTTCATAAATGCTTTTTGTTGAATTAATTGGAATAGCAAAACCTACACCTTCTACACCTGTACCAGAAAGTTTCAATGTATTAACACCAATTACCTGTCCTTTGCTATTTACTAATGCACCACCGCTATTGCCAGAGTTTATAGCAGCATCAGTTTGAATAGCTGTGTATTTATTTCCATCGCTATCTGTAACATCTCTGTTAACAGCACTAATAATACCAGCAGTTACACTGTTATCTAATCCTAAAGGGCTACCAATAGCCATTGCAAATTCGCCAACTTGTACTGAGTTAGAATCACCAAGTTCAGCAGCTGTTAAACCATCTTTATTTATTTTAATAACAGCTAAGTCAGTTTGTGAGTCAGTTCCTACAATAGTTCCTTCATATTCAGTGTCATCATTATATAGTTTTACTGTAACCTTATTTGCTTTTTCAATTTCATAAAAAGAATTTGAGTTTGAGCTTGTTGAATTAACAACATGATTATTGGTTAAAATATATCCATCTTCACTAATAATAATTCCAGAACCTTTTGCAGTTGCAGTAGTAGAAGAGCGATTAAAAATTGAATTAACTGAATATTCTACACTAATAGCAACAATTGAAGGTTGTACTTTTTTTGCAACTCCAACAGCAGTATCTGAATAGCCTTGAAGTGAAATAAGTTGTGTATTTATATTAACAGAACTATTTTCATTTGATTCATTATTTTTATTAGAAGAATCTGTAATTACCAATTTTTCTAAAAATGCTTGTTTAATGCTTGGAACATTTATACAAGCTCCAATTGCTATTACTGCACCAAGTAGACCACAGACAAACGGTAATAATACTACCTTGCCAAAACCTGTTCCACTTGGCTTTTTCTTTTTGGGCTCATTAAAGGCCTTGTAGTTAGCCTCTGTTGTTGTAGGGCTTACACTTTTAAATTCTTGATTATTGTTTTCATCATCCATTGAAAATTACCTCCCAAATTTATATAAATATATTTTATCTTAAAACATAAATATAATACAATACATTTGTGAAAAAAATGTGAAAAAATTGTAGCTTTTATTAGGAATTAAAAAAATTCTCTTGTTTTATTTTTACTTATATGCTACAATACAAATGGCTTTAAAAAAAGTCTAAATGAATTTAATTATTTTGTAAATACTATTCCTTCTTGATATTGATATTAGAAAGGTTTTATATATCAAAATATTAAATATCAAAACTAACAAGGAGGAAAATATAATGGCAGACAAAACTTTAATATGTAAAGATTGTGGTGCTGAATTTGTTTTCACAGAAGGTGAACAACAATTCTATGCTGAAAAAGGTTTTACAAATGAACCTCAAAGATGTCCAGAATGCAGAAAAGCAAGAAAAGCACAAAGAAGAAACAACAATTTTAACAACTAATATTAAAGAGACAAAGCTAAACAAAGCTCTGTCTCTTTCTTTTTAATGTAAAATTTCAAAATATTAATACTTCATACTACCTTAGTGTGTAATAATTTTCTATCCTACCTTTTCATGGCTATACTTAAGTTTAGTAGCCATACCTCCACGAATATGTCTTTCAGCTTTATTTTCATCTAATATTTCTCGTACCTGATGAGCTAAATTAGGGTTAATCTTAAGTAATCTTTCACTAACATCTTTATGAACAGTACTTTTACTGACGCCAAACTTTTTAGCAGCACCTCTAACTGTATCTTTTGAATCTATAATATAATGAGCTAAAGAAATTGCTCGTTCCTCAATTGAAACTCCAATCATAAAGAAAACCCCCATAAGAATACTTTTGTTTAATTGTATTCGCATAAGGGTTGTATTATGAATAAAAACCTTCTTAATAAAACTTTAATAAAATATCACTAGTTTTCTTAAGAAAGTAGTGATAAAATATTCTCGTAAAATAATGAAAGGGAGATTTTTTTATGGCAGAAACAATATTAAAATGTAAAGGCCTACATAAAAAAATAGGCAAAAAGGAGATATTAAAAGGGGTTTCTTTAGATGTAAATGAAGGTGATATTTTAGGTTTTATAGGACCAAATGGAGCAGGAAAAACCACAACAATTAAGTTAATACTAGGACTTCAAGGAATTACAAGTGGAGAGGTTAATATAAATGGATATGATATAAAAAAAGACTTCACCAAAGCTATAAGAAGAGTAGGAGCAATTATTGAAAATCCAGACTTGTATATGTATTTAACAGGATATGAAAACCTAAAGTTAGTTGCAAATATGTATAAAGGCATTACAAAAGAAAGAATAAAGGAAGTTGCAAAACTAGTAAAATTAGAAAATCGTATAAATGATAAGGTTTCTAAATATTCACTAGGAATGAGACAAAGATTAGGTGTAGCTCAAGCCATATTACATAATCCAAATTTATTAGTTTTAGATGAGCCAACAAATGGATTAGATCCAGAAGGCATAAAAGAAATGAGAGAACTTTTAAAGGTTTTAGCAAAACAAGGAATGGCAATATTTATATCAAGCCATAACTTAGCCGAAATGGAAACTCTTTGTAACAAAGTTTGTATTATTCAAAATGGAGAGGTTATTGAAACTAACGATATTTCAGCAATAAGAACTACTAATGAGGCACACTACAGAATAGTTGTAGACAATACCGAAAAAATAGCAGAAATAATATCAGTACCAGCTGAAATAAAAGGAAAAGAGGAATTTAATGTAATAGCTAAAAGAGAGCAAGTGCCAAACATAGTAAAAACATTAGTAGAAAATAATATTAAAGTTTATGAAGTTAATGAAAAAAAATTATCGTTAGAAGATGCATTTTTAAAAAGAACAGGGGGGAATACAATTGATTAATTTAATACAAAATGAATTAAAGAAAATATTTAAAAAGAAAAGTTTGTTAATCACATTATTAGTTACACTTGCTTTTATTATTCTTACTAATGTTATATATAAAATTGACTTTGGAAATTCGTACAATGACTACATAGAAGAAGAAATTAGCTTTTATGAAGAACAATTGAAAACTATTGATCCAGTAAAAGATAAAGATATGTATGCACAATATAAAACTCAATTAGATGTATACAAATTAGTTAAAAAATATGATGAAAAAAGCTGGCAAGCTGAAATAATACAATCAAAAATGAGAAATTGTATTTCAAATATAAATTATTATACATATCAGGAAAAGAGCGATAGTGGTTTAAAAGCTGCAAAAGCAAAATATGACGAATATATAAAAAGGTTAGATACAAATGACTGGAGATATTTTGCTGAAGAAGAACTAAAAGAAAAAAATGCAGAAATAACTGAATTAAAAGCAATGCAAGAAAAAACTACTAATAAATTAGAAATAAAAGAACTTCAAAATCAAATAAGAGGCTACGAAATAAGCAGACAAATAGCAACATGGAGATTAGAAAAAGATATTCCTTATGGAGATGATTATAAAAACAATTGCCTAAATAACTATATGGTAGCAATGGAAGAAATTAAAAGTTATGAATTTGGAGAAATAGAGAAAAGTCATAATTCTAAGAAAAAGTATTATGAGGATCAAGAAACAGCTGCAATAAACAAATACGATATTGAAAATGGAACAACTGTGGGAAATACAAGTAGTGCAAAAGGAATATTATTAAATACATTTAAAGAATATGAAATATTTTTGATAGTAATGTTTATGATGACAGCAGGAGTAATAGTAAGTGAAGAATTCAGCAAAGGAACAATAAAATTGCTTTTAATTAAACCATATAAAAGAAGTAAAATTTTGGCATCTAAATTTATAACTAGCATAATTGTGGCTATTATAGTTATATTACTAGTGCTATTAATGCAATTTATAGTAGGAGGATTGATACAAGGATTTGATAGCTTTAAAAATCCAACTATAATTTATGACCACACAATAAATAATGTAAAACAAATAAATACAATACAATATTTAGCTATGCAAGCACTAGGAAAAGCCCCAATGTACATTTTACTTATGACTCTTGCATTTACATTTAGCACAATATTTACAAACTCAGCATTAGCAATAACTATTTCATTGCTAGGATATATGGGAAGTTCAGTTATTAATATGTTAGCCTTGAACTTAAAACTAAATTGGATTAAATATTTTGTTACACCAAACTGGAATTTAACAGAGTACTTTTGGGGAGGAATACCAACATTTGAAGGGATAACATTACCATTTTCGATTATAATAATAGTAATATATATGGTAATAATGTTAGTACCAACATTTATAATATTTCAAAAGAAGAATATAAAAAACATATAAATTAAAAGGATGTAGTAAAATGCTACATCCTTTTAATTTATACAAACATAAGTCACAATTTTACATAATTCGACATAAAATATCATAACCCTATATGCATAGACAATGTTTAGCAGTCTATGAAAAATTGTAGTAGAGCACAGTGTGCCTCACGAATATGAAGGGAAGAGTGATATGAAAAAAATTAAAAAAGGAGATATAGTAGGAAGATTGTCCTATGGAAAAGATATTTATTTTATAGTTGAAAGAATAATAAAAACTAGAAATGGTGACATAGCAATACTTAAACGGATTGACAGTTAGAATTCAGGCTGATAGTGCAATAAATGATTTGGAATTAATAGAAGCAAACCAAGTTGAAAAACATTTACGAGCAATGGAAGAAACCGTTGAAAAAAGAATAAAAATAAGAGAAAAATTGCTAAAGAATAATGAAACTGTAAGAGATAAAACAATAATTCATACTGGGAGAATTTTGCATATAGATGGAGATAAAAAGTATAGCGAAAAATCAAATATATATTACAAAAAAGTTGGCTTAAATGCTATTGTGAAAAATATCCCAGAAAGAAAACAACCAGCTTTTATTGGTTCATTAGTGAAAAAGTATAGGCCTGAAATATTAGTAATAACAGGACATGACGGGATGATAAAAAAAGGAAAGAACTTTACAGATATATATAATTATAGAAATTCTGGTTACTTTATAAAAGCTGTAGAGGAAGCTAGGAAAACTAATATTAGAGATGACTTAGTAATTTTTGCAGGAGCTTGTCAAAGCTACTATGAGGGGATAATGATGGCAGGTGCAAACTTTGCATCATCACCAGCCCGTATTTTAATTGATTTTATGGATCCAATAATTGTAGCAGAAAAGGTTGCAATTACAGACGAAAAAAAATTTGTTACAATAAGGGACATTGAAAACGAATTACGTGATGGCCAAAGAGGAGTAAGTGGAACAGGCGGAAATGGAAAGAAAAAGTTATTGACCATATAAAAACATCATTTTGTAATAAAAATGTAATACAAATGTAATATAAAAGCTAAATAGCTTGAAAACACTAAATCAATTGCATTAAGTACGAACGAATCTTCTTTGACAAAATCGACTAAAAGTGATATTATTTGCCTATCTTAATAAAGTAGGTGATAATATGATTTGTCCAAATGATATTACTAGTTTAAAAACTGACATTAATGAAATGGTAGGACAAAAGATAATGATTAAAGGTTCGCTTGGAAGATGCAAAACCTTTGAGAAGGAAGCTACAATAGAAAAAACTTATCCTAATATTTTTATTATAAAATATGAGGAAGAAAATAGAAATGTTACTTACAGCTACACAGACATTTTAACAAGAACTGTTGAAGTAGATGTATTTGATGGGAATGGGTATAGCCCATTACTACCACCAATAACAGAAACCAAAAAACAAAGAAATTTAGCATAATATAAAAAAATTCCTAATTTTAGGAATTTTTTTTTTGCTCTGTCAATATATATTAGTAAAAACGAATAGGAGGGATTTAATAATGGCGGTTGAAACAGCAAAAGATAGCCTAATTTTAAACCAAATTATTGAACAAAAAAGAGACACATTTATGGTAGAAGAAGATTGTATTGTTCCTGACGTAAAGCCAGATATATTAAATATTATTGGTAATAGTGGAATAGTTTGCATTTATAAAAAAGAAATCATGGATGGAAAAATTAGACTAGATGGCTGTGTTAATACATACATTATGTATTTAGCAGATACAGAAGAAAATCAAGTAAGAAGCCTAAATGCTAATATAGATTTCACACAAGTAATTGACATGGAAAAAGTAAGGAGCAACATGAACTTAGATGCAAATGTCAATTTAAAAGGGATAGAAGCACATGTACTAAATGGAAGAAAAATACATATGAAAGCAATTTTAGAAGTTGATGTAAAAGTATCTTCTAATGAAACAGTTGAATATGTGAAAGAAATAAATAACTTAAATGATGTGCAATGCTTGAATAAAGAGTTTCAAATAAATTCTTTGGTAGGATGTGGAAATACAAAAGTATATGCAAAAGATACCATAAACCTTGATGAAACTGACAATTTAGTAGAAGTAATGAAAACAGATTTGAGAATAACAAATAGAGATACAAAAATAAGTTATAACAAAGTTCTAATTAAATCTGATTTACAAGTAAAAATTATATATCTAACAGAAGATAATCATATAAATATGAAAGAAGCAACTATACCAGTTGTGGGATTTATAGATTTACCAAACATTAGTGAAGACCACAATTGCAACGTAAAATATGAAATAAAGAATATTATTATAAAGCCAAACAATGTTGAGGAACATTCAATATATGTAGAAGCTGAAATAGAGGTTTATTGTGAAGCTTATGAAAACAAAAGTGTACAAATGATACAAGATTTATACAGTCCAACTAAGAATTTACAATTTAATCAAAAGAATGTAAAAGTAATGCAAAATCAGGATTTAAAAAAACAAATATGCAATATTAGAGAAAAACAAGTAATACCAGAAATAGGCTCAAGAAAAATATATGATGTAGAGGTACTTCCTGTTATTGATGAGCAAACTATATTAAATGACAGAATAATATATGACGGAGATTTGAAACTAAACTTTATATTTGCTGGAACTGGTAACATTGGTGTAGACACAAAAGAGATAAGTTTGCCATTTAGCTTTACAATGGATTTTGATGGCGTAAATTCTGGAAGCAACATAGACACAGTAATAGAAATAGATGCGCAAAACTTTATAGTAATGCCAGATGAAAGTATAGATATTAAAGTTGATTTAGGGTTTACAGCTATTAGTGGAAAAGATAGTAGTATTTCTATTATAGATGAGGTTACAGAAGAGGAAAACAGAGCAACATGTCAATACAGTATGATAATATATTTTGTAAAACCAGGTGATTCTTTATGGAGTATTGCAAAGAAATTTGGAAGTACAGTAGAAGATATTAGTAGGGTAAATGGAATAGAAAACCCAGATAATCTTCAAGTAGGAAAACAATTATATATTCCTAGATATCATGAATGATAAAATATATTCAAGAAATAGAATTAGGATACCAAAGATAATAATACCAAACAACAGAAATACTAATAAAAATACATCAAAGGTATTAAGAATAACGGCTATACTAGTAATAGCAATTAGTGTGGCAGTATTTATTCTAAAAGGGATACAGCCAATAATAGAAAAAAACTGTAAAAGCATGGCTAAATCTGTTGCTACTAAAGTATCTAATATAAAAGCAACAGAAGTAATGGCTAAATATGAATATAACGACATTCTAGTTATAAGCAAAGACAAGAATGGAAATATAAATAGAGTAGGCACTAATGTATTTACAATAAATAAAATAATATCTGATATTCCGTTGTATATACAGGAAGAATTGGAAAGAGAAGAAAATAGCAATTTCAAAATTCCACTAGGAAGTTTTTTGGGTAGTAAATTATTCTCAGGAATGGGACCAAAAGTAAATGTAAAAATACAAATGGTAGGAGACTTAGAAACAGACCTGAGGTCGGAGTTTACATCAGCTGGAATAAATCAAACTTTGCATAGAATTTATTTAGAAATAAAGTGTAAAGTTATAATACTAACGCCATTTGAAACAATGGAAGAAGAAATTATAAACCAAGTGCTTATAGCAGAGGGAGTGATAGTAGGAGATATACCAAGAGCTTACTACAACTTAGAAGGAATAACTAAAGACGATGCCATAAATATAATAGAATAGTATGCAAAAAGAAGTTGCAAAATTGCAACTTCTTTTAAAATATTATCTCTTGCTAAATTGTGGAGCTTTTCTAGCTTTTTTAAGACCGTATTTTTTTCTTTCCTTCATACGAGGATCTCTTGTTAAGAATCCTGCAGATTTTAAAGCTGGTCTGTATTCGCTATTAGCTTCATTTAATGCTCTTGCTATACCATGACGAATAGCTCCTGCTTGACCTGTAAATCCACCACCAACTACTTTACAAATAACATCATATTTATCCAATGTGTTAGTTGCAACTAATGGTTGTTTTACTATAACTTTTAATACTTCTGTTCCAAAGTATTCATCTAAAGTTTTACCATTTACAGTAATAGTTCCTTTACCTTCTACTAATCTAACTCTAGCAATTGATTTTTTTCTTCTTCCTGTTCCTAAAAAAACAATATTATCAGATTTCTTAGCCATTTTATTTTACCTCCCAAATTTCAGGTTTTTGAGCGATATTTTCATGCTCGCTACCAGCATATACTCTTAATTTTTTAGCCATTTGTCTACCAAGTCTTGTATGAGGAAGCATACCTACAACGGCATGAGTCATCATTCTTTCAGGATTTTTAGCTAATAAATCTTTTGCTGTAATTTCTTTCATTCCACCAATATATCCTGAATGGCTTCTATAAATTTTTTGGTCTAATTTTCTACCTGTTAAAACAACTTTATCACAGTTAATTATAATAACGTGATCACCAACATCCATATGAGGTGTATAAGTTGGTTTATGTTTTCCTCTTAATAATTTAGCAGCTTCAGCAGCAACTCTACCTAATGGCTTATCAGCTGCATCAATAATATACCATTTGCTTTCAATTTCACTTTTTTTAATACTATATGTTGTATTATTCATGGTAATCATATCCTCCATTTCAAATTCAAATAATCTATATGAAACTATTTTTTCAGCTACCGGGGAGAAGCTTTAAAAATAATTACAATCATACATATGCTTAACTATTGTAATACAAAAAACTATAAAAGTCAAGTAAAACAGTGAAAAATTATGAATAACTTATGATATAAAATATTTGCTTTTTGTAAAAAATAATGTATAATAATAAAGAGTTGATAGAAAGGAGCGAAAAGATGGAAGAATTAGAAAAGAGTATTGGCTATACATTTAATGATAAAAACTTATTAAAAAATGCATTGACACATACATCATATGCATATGAACACCATGTAAATAGCAATGAAAAGCTTGAATTTTTAGGGGATAGCATTTTAGAGTTTTTATCAAGCAAATACATTTATAGCCATTATCCACATTTAAAAGAAGGAGAAATGACTAAAGTGAGGGCAGAAGTTGTATGTGAAGATAGCTTATATATAGTAGCACAAAAACATCATTTTAGTGATTTCTTGTACTTAGGAAAAAGTGAGGATGTAAGCAATGGCAGAACAAAGCCAGCAATTTTAGCTGATAGTGTTGAAGCTGTTATTGCTGCAATATATTTTGATAGTGGACTAGAAGAGGCAGAAAAATTTATTGTAACAAACCTAGCAGAGGCTGTGGAAGCTTCTAGTAAAAATGTTGGAATGAAAGATCACAAAACAGTACTACAAGAAAAATTGCAAGAACATGGAACTGTCCATATAAATTATGAAGTAATAAAAACCAGTGGTCCAGATCATGATAAATCTTTTACAGTTGAAGTATATTGTGATGGAAAAGCATTAGCAATAGGAGAAGGAAAAACTAAGAAACAAGCAGAAATGCAAGCTGCTGAAAAAGCCTTAGAAAAATTAGCATAGTTGTAGTAGGAGGTAGAAATGAAAAAAGAATATATTATACCAATTTTTGTACCGCATTTAGGATGCCCACATCAATGTACTTTTTGCAACCAAAAAGAAATTAGTGGACAAACTAAACAAGTAACTGCAAATGATGTAAAAGAAACAATAGAGTATTATTTAAAGAACTTTAAAGATGATTCAAAATATGTAGAAGTAGCATTTTATGGTGGTAGCTTTACAGCAATTGATGAGGGGAAACAAAACGAATTATTAGAAGCGGCTAATGAGTTTATAAAGCAAGGAAGAGTAAATAGTATAAGGTTATCAACAAGACCAGATTATATTGATAAATCAATTTTAAAAAGGCTAAAAAAATATAATGTAAAAACTATTGAACTTGGTGTTCAATCAGCAAACGACTATATCCTAGCTAAATGCCAAAGAGGACACACTTTTGAAGATGTAAAAAAAGCTTCAAAACTTATTAGACTTTATGGCTTTACATTAGGACATCAAATGATGATAGGACTTCCAGAAAGCACAAAACTAGACGAAATAAATACTGCAAAAGCTTTAATAAAGCTAAAGCCTAAAATTGTAAGAATATACCCTGTACTTGTTATTAAAAATACTCCTTTAGCAAAGGAATATGAACAAGGGGAATACATACCACTAACAGTTGAACAAGCTGTAGATAGAGCAAAAGACATAATGCAACTATTTAACAATGCTAAAATTGAAGTAATAAGAATAGGACTCCAAAATACAGAAGAAATTACAGACCCTTCAGAAGAGAGCAGTCAAGTAATTGCAGGCCCATATCATCCAGCATTTAGGCAATTAGTAGAGTCTGGAATGTGGTATGATGAAATAGTGCAAAAAATAAAGAAATTCAATATAAAGGTTATGCAGGTAACTATTAAAGCAAACCCAGAAAACGTAAATAATATTATAGGGCACAAAAAAGAAAATGTATTAAAATTAAAAGAGTTCTATGATGTAGATGTAGCAGTAAAACCAGACGAACATATAAAAAAAGGTAAGTTTGAAGTTGAAATAGACAAAACTTATGAAGATATTTTAGAAGAATTAAAAATAAAAAAATAAAAGTATAAACTCACCTATTATTGCTAATAATTAGTAGTAATAGGTGATTTTTATGAATTATACAAGAACAAAAAAGCTTTTAAATATAAAAGAACTTTTAATAGACATGATTTATTTAACTTTAGGTTGTGCAATAATGGCAATGGGAACAGATATATTTTTACTACCAAATCAACTTTCAACTGGTGGTTTTACTGGCATAGCTACAATATTTTACTATTTGTTTAACTTTCAAATGGGAACAGTAATATTGACACTAAATATTCCATTTTTTATATTAGCATTTTTTAAAATAGGAAAAAGGATAGTAATTAAATCAATTATAGGTACAAGCTTATTATCATTTTTTATAGATTTATTTGAAAGAATTCCAACACTCACAAATGATAGACTTTTAGCTTGCATTTATGGTGGGATTTTTATTGGACTTGGACTAGCTTTAATACTAAAAGCAAACGCCTCTACTGGTGGAACTGATTTAATAACATATATTGCAAAGGCATATAAGCCATATGTTAAAACAAGTAGTATAATTGTAATTGTAGATGTTATAATTATTGGACTTAATGTAATATTCTTCAAAAAAGTTGAAATTGGACTATATTCAGCAATTAGTATTTATCTAATGGGAAAAATGATAGATATTGTATTTGAAGGAATAAATTTTACAAAAATTGTGTACATTATTTCCCAAAAATATCAGGAAATTTCAGAAGAAATTGATAAGCAGTTACAAAGAGGAAGTACAGGAATATATGCTAGAGGAATGTATACAAACACAGATAGATTAATGCTTTTATGTGTTGTCGCAAGAAACGAAGTTGCAAGAATGAAGCAAATTGCAACACAAATTGATCCAAAAGCATTTATAATAGTAAGTAATGCCAGAGAGACATGGGGTAAAGGTTTTAAAAGCGATTAATGTCGAAATTTGTCATACGATTTTTCTTTACAAATTTGAAAAATGAGTGTACAATATAAATAGTTTAAAATCATGATTTTTCAAAACAATTTTATTTCAATGGATTTTATTTCTACAACAAATCCAAAAAAATTAATTTCATAATAAAGGCAGGTGTATAATATGTGTTTACATATACCAAAAGAGAGTTAAGATTATTAGCATTATCTTTAACTTTGTTTGTATTGCTAATATACAATTTAGTATTATCTCCATTTATAAATTCTATTTTAAATTTAAACACAACTAAAATTTATTCAAATTATGTTTATTCTAAAACAATACCTATTAAAGAAAAATATCAAACATTTGAAATAAGTGAATGTATTCCAAATGTGTACAAATCTATAATTCAAAAAAGCGAAAACACTAAGGAAATAATTAATGAAAAAAATGAAGAAACAAAAAGTGATATTCAAAAACAAGAAAAAATTCAAAAAACAAACAGTGTAAAGCAGCATATACAAAGAGATGTAGTAAAAGAAAATCAAAATATAAAATGGAGAATTAAAATACCTAAAATAGATTTAGATATTCATATTATGGAGGGAACTACGTCATCAGTATTGTTAAAAGCGGTAGGACACTTTGAAGAAACAAGTAAATGGCAAGGCAATGTTGGGTTGGCAGCTCATAATAGAGGATATCAGTGCAACTTTTTTGCAAAAATTAAAAATTTAAAAATAGGTGATGAAATAATATATACAACTACAAATGGTAAAAAAGTATACAAAATACAGACAAATAAAGTCATAAAAGATACTGATTGGAGTTACTTACAGAAAACAAATGACAATAGAATTACATTAATCACTTGCGAAGAAAATAGAGAATCTTACAGAAGATGTGTTCAAGCAATAGAAATTGCAAATTATAAGATAGAGAAAGGATTTTAAAAATGAAAAAGATAATGTCAATATTAATGGTAGCAATATTTTTTATAACTGATTTTTTAGGAATATTTGGATCAAACCAAGTGAAAGCAGCATCAGTACCAATAAATGAGGCAGAGCCATACTCGAAAGGAGAGGTAGTATTATTTAATTATAAAGGAATTGGAATAGGTGTAGAAATACAAATGCACAAAAAAGATGGAGTGGAATACCCAGTATATTGTTTAAATAAAGGAAAAAGAGGAGTAGAAGTAGGTTTTCGATATAATGTGGATGTTAGCCAAATGTTAAGTAATCAAAAGGTATGGAGAGCAATAATAAACGGATATCCTTTTAAAACACCAGCTGAACTAGGGTGCAATACTATGGAAGAAGCTTATGCAGCAACCAAAATGGCAGTTTATGATGCTATGTATAATTATGACCTAAGTAAATTTACAACTCACAAAGATATTGATTCAAATAAAAGGACAGTTCAAGCAATAAAAAGGATAATAACAAATGCGAGAAACTCCACAGCAACAAAAATTGCAGCTACATTAACAATTAAACCAGAGCAAACTACTTGGTCAGTAGATGCAAAAGATAAGCAATATATAAGCAAAACATATAGTGTACAAGCATCTGCAGTAAATAAGAAATATACTATTTCTTTAAATAATACTACAGATACAAGAATTAAAGTTACAGATGTTAACAATGTAGAAAAAACAGAGTTTGCAACCACTGAAAAATTTAAGGTATTAATTCCTATTGTAGATTTAGGAAAATCAGGAGAATTTACACTAACAGCAAAATCAGATTTAAAAACAATGCCAATTATGTATGGAAAAACTCCAAATGAAAACTGGCAAAATTATGCGGTAACAATAGGAGAATATGAAATAGCAAATACTACAATAAAACAAACCTATCAGGAAAACAAAACACAAATTGAAATTCTAAAACAAGATGGAGACACCAAAATACCATTAAAAAATGGAAAATTTAATTTACTAGATGCTAATAAACAAATACTTTATTCTGAGTTAACAACTAATGTACAAGGAATAGTGGAAATAAGCCATTTATTACCAGGTAGTTATTATTTAGAAGAAGTTAAAGCACCAAATGGATATTACGGATATGAAGGACTTATACAAGTAGAAGTTAAATTAAATGAAAAAGCTATAGTAAAAGTAGATAATTACCAAGAACCAGAAGATAAGCCAGTAGATGAACCACAAGAAGAAACAGAAACATCAGTAGGTGAAAAGAAACTTCCTAAAACAGGATTCTAAAAATGAAAAAATAAAGAATCATGACATAAAAATCAATTGGAAATTATAACCTATTTTATTGACAGAAAAGTAGATAGAATATATAATTATTAGGAAAAAAACATAATAACTTGGAAGGAAAATTTTATGATTTCACAATTGATTTTTTTATTTATTTTAATTTTATTAAATGCATATTTTGCGGCTACAGAAATAGCATTTATATCTTTGAATGATGCAAAAGTTGAAAAACAAGCTAAAGAAGGAAATAATAAAGCAAAACAAATTAAAAAAATGCTTAAAAATCCAAGCAAATTCTTAGCAACTATACAAATTGGAATTACTTTAGCAGGATTTTTATCAAGTGCGTTTGCATCAGATGCATTTGCAGGAATGTTGGCACCAGTCTTAAATAAATGGATGCCATTTATAAGTATAGCAGTTTGGCAAAACATATCTATTGTTATTATAACAATAATCTTATCATTCTTTACTTTAGTGTTTGGCGAATTAGTGCCAAAAAGGTTAGCAATGAAATATTATGAAAAAATTTCATTTGCAACAATTGGAGTAATAAAAGGAATATCAGTTATTACAGCACCATTTGTTAAGTTATTAACATGGTCAACAAATATAGTATCAAAAATTTTTGGAGTAGGAGAACAAGAAGAAGAAATTGTTACAGAAGAAGAAATAAAAATGATGGTTGATCAAGGGGAAGAAAAAGGGTCAATTGAAGAAAATGAAAAAGAACTTATAAACAATGTTTTTGAGTTTAATGATATTATAGCTTCAGAAATTATGACATATAGAACAGACATTTATGCAATTGAAATAAATGATAATGTGTATGAAATTTTGGATGAAATTGATGAATATAAATATAGTAGAATACCAGTATATGAAGAAACAATTGATAATATAAGAGGAATTTTATTTCTAAAAGATATACTAAAATTAATTAGTATGAGAAAAGAAATAAAAATATTAGAAATTATGAGAGAAGCATATTTTGTGCCAGAAACAAAGCCAATAGATGAAATATTTAAAGAGTTACAGGCAAACAAAATGCAAATGGCAATTGTAATTGACGAATATGGTGGAACAGCAGGATTACTTACAATGGAAGATATCTTAGAAGAATTAGTAGGTAATATATTTGACGAATATGATGATGTTGAAATTGAATATAAAAAATTAGATGACAACACTTACTTAATAGAGGGAAGCGTTACAATAAATGACCTAAAGAAAATTTTAAATATAGAACTTCCAGAAGGAGACTATGATACACTATCAGGCTATTTAATAGACAAACTAGGAAGACTTCCAGAAGAAGAGGAATATCCTGTTATAGAAGACGAATATTTGACTTACAAGATAGAAGAATATGAAGACAAAAGAATTAAATTGGTAAAAGTATGTAAAAACAAACAAGAAAATTAAAAAAATAAGAGGTGTAATATATGAACAAAAAAGTTAGATGGACTATAATAATAATTGTAGCAGTAATAGCAATTGTAGCTATTGCAATATCAATTATAAATGAAATGGAATTTCACTATAAAATAGAAGAAATTAAAGAGTATAATTATTTTATATTAGTAAGTAATGAAAAATATGGAGTAATAGATAAAAATGGAAAAGTTATAATTGAGGCAAAATATGAAGCAGTTCAAATACCAAATCCATCTAAGCCAATATTTGTGTGTGTAAAACAATATAATCAAGACACTAAAGAATATGACACAGTAGTATATAATGATCAAAATGAAGAAATTTTTACTAATTATAAAAATGTGCAAGCAATTGCAATTTTCACAAATATAAATTCTACACCATATGAAAAAAATATATTAACATATAAGGAAAATGGAAAATATGGACTAATAAACTTGAAAGGGAAACAAATTACTAAACCGATTTATGATGAAATATCTAGTATAAACTATAAAGAAGGTACATTTTTAGTAAAGCAAAATGAACTAGAAGGAATAATAAATATGAAAGGCAAAGTAATTATTAAATGCGAATATGCAAGTGTAAGTTCGGATAATTACTTTAATGAAAAAGATGATAAAGGAATTGGACAACCAGCTGGATTTATTGTGAACAAAAAAACAGATAATGGGTATAGGTATGGATATATTAATTATAGAGGAACAACAATTATAAATCCAAGATATACACAATTAGGAAGAGTAGCAGAAATAACAAATGATAAGAGCTTATATTTTGTGGCTTTTAAAGATGGGCAAGCAGGACTGCTAAAAAACAATAAAGAAATATTAAATTATGAATATGAAGATATACAATATAATGTGCTAAGTGATATATTTGTGGTTCAAAGAAATGGAAAATATGGAGCTGTAAATAGAGAGGGAACTACTATTTTGTATCCAGAATACAGTACAATATATACTGCAGGAGTTTATTTAAATGCTACTAAAGATGATGGAAAAACATATATATATGATCTTAATGGAAATTTAATAGAAACAAATGCAGTTAGTAAAACTAAAACAGATAATCCAAACTATTATATAACAGTTGACAAAGATAATATTTATAGAGTTGTAGATAAGGACGATAATGTAGTTATAGACAAAGATTATAGTTACATTGAATACTTATTTGAAAACTATTTTATAGTAACACGTGACTATAAAAATGGTATTATAGATTCAAATGGACAATCTGTTATTGAACTTAAATATGATAATATATCACGAATAAATGATACAGATATACTACGAATGGAGACAAATCAAACAATTGAATTATATGACCTTAATATGAAGAAAATTGCAAGTATGCAAAATGCAGTTCTTCAACAAATAAAGGAAAATGAAGAATATTGGATGTTTTATTCAAATATGGATTTTAAATATATTCATAAAAGCGGAAAAATTGCAACTGCTCAAGAAATATTCCCAACCAACACTCTATTTGCTAAAAATATAAATGGTAAGTGGGGATTTGCTGATAAAAATGGTAATATAAAAGTGCAAAATAATTATGAATTGGTAACAGATTTTAATAAATATGGATATGCAAGTATAAAAAAAGATGGTAAGTGGGGATCAATAAATATAAATGGAGAAATAGTGCAAGAGCCAATATATGAACTAAAATGGAGTATGCCAGAGTTTATAGGAAAGTATTATCGTATAAATGCTTGGTATGGAGATATTAGATTTAGTGATCAAATAGAAGGAGAAAAAGATGTATAAACAATTTGGAATTAATGATGAATTATTAGAATTATCAAAAAAAGCAGAATTAGAAGTACAAGAACAATTTAAAATAATAGAAGAAGTATGTGAATATAATAGCTTAAAAATATTATCAGCATTTCAAAAATATAATGTTTCAGAAATGCATTTTAACAGTACAACTGGATATGGATATTCAGATGTAGGAAGGGATACAATTGAAAAAATATTTGCAGAAATATTACATACAGAGGACAGTTTAGTAAGAGGACAGTTTATATCAGGAACTCATGCATTAACAGTAGCTTTATTTGCATTTTTAAGACCAAATGATATTTTCTTAAGTATAAGTGGAAAACCATATGACACTTTAGATGAAGTAATAGGAATAGTAGATAATCCAAGTTCATTAAAATCATATGGAGTAAAATATGAGCAAATTGATATGATAAAAAATGATTTTGATTATGAGCAAATAAAAAATAGAGTATCAAGAAATGATATAAAATTAATTGAAATTCAACGCTCAAGGGGATATAGCCTACGTGATAGTATCACACTAGACAAAATTCAAAAGGTTGTAGAAACAATACGTGAAGTAAATGATAAAGTTATAATAATGGTAGACAACTGCTATGGAGAATTAGTAGAAAAAATAGAACCAACTGATTTAGGTGCAGATGTCATAGTAGGTTCATTAATAAAAAACTTGGGAGGTGGAATTGCACCAAATGGAGCATATATAGCAGGTAAAAAAGAATTAGTAGAATTAGCTTCTGAAAGGTTAACTTCACCAGGCTTAGGAAAAGAAGTTGGACCAACTTTAGGAATGAACAAACAAATATTACAAGGACTATTTCTTGCGCCACATGTTGTAGCAAGTAGTTTAAAAACAGCAGTATTTGCAAGTAAATTATTAGAAAACTTAGGATATATAGCAAATCCAAAATTTGATCAAAGAAGAACAGATATAGTACAAACAATAACTTTTGGAGATAAGCAAAAACTTATAAAATTTTGCCAAGGAATACAAATGGGTTCACCAGTTGATAGCAATTCAATACCTGAACCATGGGATATGCCTGGCTATACAGATCAAGTAATTATGGCAGCAGGAGCATTTACACAAGGTTCATCAATAGAATTATCATGTGATGCACCAATTAGAGAACCATATATGGCATTTATGCAAGGCGGACTTACTTATGAATATGGTAAGTTGGGAGTGCTTAAAGCAGTAGCTTACATGTTGAAAGAGGAATAAATATGAAAACAGTTGTAATAGGTGGTGGACCAGCAGGAATGATGGCAGCCATAAAAGCAAGTAATATTCGGAGACAATGTTATACTCTTGGAAAAAATGGAGTCACTAGGCAAAAAATTATTGATAACAGGAAAAGGAAGATGTAACATTACAAGCTCTCTTCCAATTGAAGAATTTATACAAAACGTACCTGGAAATGGTATGTTTTTGTATAGTAGTTTCAATAATTTTACTAATCAAAACATAATAGAACTATTAAAAAAAGAAGGACTAAATGTAAAAGAAGAAAGAGGACACAGAGTTTTTCCTATTACTGATAATGCAAAAGATGTCTTAAATGTACTAATAAAACTATTAAAAAAGGTAAATGTGCAAATAAAAACAAGTACAAAAGTAGAAAAAATATTAGTACAAGATGGAAAAGTAAAGGGCTTGCAAGCAAATATAAATGGTCAAAAACAAACAATAAATGCAGATAAAATTATTCTTGCAACAGGAGGGAAAAGCTACCCTATAACAGGTTCAACAGGTGATGGCTATGAATTAGTAAAACAATTAGGTCACACTATAACAACAATTAAACCATCGCTAATACCATTAACAGTAAAAAAAGAGGATTTAGAATTATGCAAAGAATTACAAGGACTAAGTTTGATAAATGTATCAATAAATATAATAGACACATCAAAAAATAAAGTGATATATGAAGACTTTGGAGAAATGCTATTTACACATTGGGGAGTTTCAGGTCCAATAATATTAAGTGGTTCATCACATTTATTAAGATACAAAAATGTGGAAGAACTATTATATAAAGGGCAAATAGAATTAAGTATTAATTTAAAACCAGCACTTACAGCAGAAAAACTTGAAAACCGAATATTAAGAGACTTTGAAACACAAAAAAACAAAGAATTTAAAAATAGTTTGAACGACCTATTACCTAAAAAATTAATAGAGCCAATAATTGAATTATCAGGAATAGATAGAGAAAAACAAGTAAATTCAATAACTAGACAAGAAAGAAAAAAATTAGTAAATTTACTTCAAAACTTTAAAATAAAAATAAGCGGATTTAGGCCAATAGAAGAAGCAATTGTAACATCAGGAGGAATATCTACAAAAGAAATAAATCCAAAAACAATGGAGTCAAAAATAGTGCAAGGATTATATTTTGCAGGAGAAATAATTGATGTGGATGCATATACAGGTGGATTCAACTTACAAATTGCATGGTCTACTGGATATACAGCTGGAATGAATAGTGTAAAGTAATCTATGAAAAATTAGATTATAAAAAAACTACCAGAAATGTAAGAAAGGAAATTTATGAAAACTATTACAAGCAACACAGAAGCGGAAATTATTGAAAAAAGATCAAAGTTCATAAGTAACTTGTATTATGTTGAAACAGTAGAACAAGCTGAAAATAAGCTAAAAGAAATAAAAAAGAAATATAATGATGCCAGACATAACTGTTTTGCATATAGAGTTTGTGAAAAAAACACAATTGTAGAAAGAGCAAGTGATGATGGCGAACCAAGTGGAACAGCAGGTGCTCCAATGCTAAATTTACTTTCAAAATCAGATTTAACAAATTGCTTAGTTGTAGTAACAAGATATTTTGGAGGGATTTTACTTGGTACAGGAGGGTTGGTAAGAGCATATACAGAATCAGCAAAACAAGCTATAGAAAAATCAAATTTAGTTACAATACAAGTAGGAGAAGAAATGCTTGTTACTATAACATATGATAAGTTGAGTGAATTTCAATATTACTGTCAAAAAAACAATATAAATGTTATTAAAATTGAATATGGTGAAAATATAGTTTGTAAAATACATGCAATACCTGAAGAAAAAGAAAAAATATTGCAAGAAACAGTAAGAAAACACTATAACATACAAAACATAGAAGTCACAAAAGAAGTTTATATGAAAAAATAATACATAAAATTAAAGGGTTTTACAAATAAATGGAAAAAACTTCCAAAAACCTATTGCAAAATTTTTATATTCATATTATAATTAGGA
>CAKOVG010000007.1 GCA_934121875.1 uncultured Clostridia bacterium | reverse complement strand
ACATTACAAGCAGAAATAAATAAAGAAATTACAGCAACAGTAACACTAAAAGATAATGAAAGTGGAATAAACCCAAGCAAAAGTAAATGGGAATTTAACCAAACAAGTACAGCAATAGGAACAGAAGAAAGTAAATACAGCAATACATTTGTAAGTGAAACAGGAACAATAAATATAAAAGCAACATCAAGAGGTGAATGGTATTTACATGTATTATCAGTAGATAATGTCGGAAACAAAAAAGAAACAGTAAAAGGAACAGTATTAGTAGGAATAGTAGCAGAAAATTATACATGGACCCAAAATAAAACACAAGTAACAGGAAAACATAAAACAACAGGAGCAACAGTAACAAAAGAAGTTGGAGAAAACTATGATTATGATTGCGGAGTATCCACCTATAAAGGAGAATGGAGAATATTAGGAGCAGAAAATGGCAAATTACTAATAATGTCAGCAAGTAATATTGGAACATTACAATTATCAGGAAAAGCAGGATATAACACAGGAGTAGCACAATTAGATAATATGTGTAAACCATATGGAACAAATGCAAGAAGTATAAAAGTAGAAGATATAAATAGAGTAACAGGTTATGATCCAAACAAAACAGGAGACGGAAAGAGATCCCGTCAAGGAAAAATAGAGGAATATGGAAACAAAGTAACATATACATCAAGTGGAAGTACAGGATCAAATGGACAAACATATAACGGAGCTTTAGCAAACAATAAATATGAACATCCAGATGGAAGAGCAATAGGTTCAAATGGAGTAACATCAATAACAGAAACAAGTACTTATTACTTTTATTATGCAGATACATTAACAGAAAATAGTACTGGAACAACAGTAGGAATAGCAAAAACAACAAATGCATATAAAGTATTATTTAGTGAAAATTACTGGCTTGCGTCTTCATGTGTGTTTGCAGGCACTAGCGGTTCGAGCTTCAGCATGCGCTATGTGAATACTTCTGGGTATTTGAACGGCTACAGCTTGTGGAACTCTAGCGGCGACACTTACAGCAGCAACTATGGGGTGCACGCGGTAGTTTCTCTATAATCTGATATCCAGGCAAAATAGGGTATGAAGGGTCTGTAAATTATTTTGTGTAAATTCTATACTTCCTTATGTTAAAACTTTTTAATATTATATAATATCTGTCAATGTACTTATAAATATGTTGGCAGATATTTTTTAAAAAAATATTAAAAAAATTTATAAAACATATTGACAAACAAAAAAATTAGAGTATAATATATATTGTAGGTCAAAGAAAGTCAAAGTCAAAGGAGCGAAATAAAAATGAGAATGTCAGATGTAATAGAAGATTTTATAAAGCAAATGTTTGAAGATGAAGATGTTATTGAAATACAAAGAAATGACTTAGCACAGCATTTTAATTGTGTACCATCACAAATAAACTATGTAATAGCAACAAGATTTAAACCATCACAAGGTTATTATGTAGAAAGCAGAAGAGGTGGAGGAGGTCACATTAAAATAGAAAAAGTTAATGTAACCAAAAGCAATTATTTAATGCATGTAATAAACAGTATGGAAAATAAAATAACATCACAAGAAGTAGACATTTTTATAAGTAACTTCTTATCAGAAGGCATTATTTCTAAAAAAGAAGCTAAACTATTAAAGGTAGCAACAAGTGACAATGTATTAACAGTTCCTCAAGAAATTAAAGATACTTTAAGAGCAAGAATTTTTAAAAATATGTTAGTTAATTTAGTTGAGGACTAATGACCAAACATAAATATAAAGGAGGTAATTTTTATGTTATGTCAAAATTGTGGAAAAAATGAGGTAAACTTTAGATACACTCAAGTTATAAATGGAGAAAAAAAAGAAATTGCACTTTGCAATAATTGTGCAAAAAAATTAGGTTTAGAAAGCTTAGATTTTTCTAGAGAAATAGAAGATTTATTTAATATGTCATTTGCAGAAAGCTTTTTACCAAGTTTTGCTAGAACAAATATGTTAGGAAGTAGAAATTTGGGAACAATATTTAATAATGATATATTTAGTAATCCATTCTTTGGAGAAGTAAGCCAAGAGCCTGAGCAAATAGAAACTACAAGTGGCTTAAGTGATGCTGAAAAACAAGATGTATTAAAAGATATTGAAAATGCAACAAAGAAAAATAAACAAGAAAACAAAAAACAAAAATTAGAAAGTGAATTAGAAAAAGCAATCAAAGAAGAACGTTATGAAGACGCAGCAAAAATAAGAGATGAAATTAAAAAATTAGACTAATACAGAAGGGAAGTGTATGTATATGGTATATAAATTTACAAAAAGAGCAGAAAAAGCATTAGAGTATGCAGGAGACCTAGCACAAGGTTTTGGACATAATTATATAGGTACAGAGCATATTTTATATGGTTTAGTAAAAGAAGGTAGTGGTGTTGCAAGCCAAGTACTTAATATGCAAAAAATTACAGCAGAAAATGTTGTAGAAGAAATTGAAGTTTTAATAGGCAAAGGAGATAAATCTCAAAATAGAGGTGAAATAGGTTTTACACCTCGTTCAAAAAGAGTTATTGAAAATGCCTTTTTAGAGGCTAGGAAATTAGGTTCTGAATTTATTGGAACAGAACATTTACTTATAGGAATTATGCGTGAAGGTGATAGTGTTGCTGTTAGAATAATGATGGATTTAAATGCAAACCCTCAAAAATTATATAATGAAATTGTTAAAGTTATAAATGAAGATGAAAATGCAGGAGCAAATGACAAACAACCTAAGGGAAAAGCTAGAGGTAGCTATAATCAAACACCAACTTTAAATCAATATGGAACAGATTTAACTAAAAAAGCAACTGAAGGAAAACTTGACCCAGTTATAGGTAGAAAGGACGAAATTCAAAGGGTTATACAAATTTTATCAAGAAGAACTAAAAATAATCCATGTTTAATTGGTGAACCAGGTGTTGGTAAAACAGCAGTAGCAGAAGGATTAGCAGAGAAAATAATTGCTGAAGATGTACCAGAAATGCTAAAAAATAAAAGAGTAGTAAGCTTAGATATCGCTAGTATGGTAGCTGGTGCAAAATATCGTGGTGACTTTGAGGAAAGAATTAAAAAATGCTTAGAAGAGGTTAAAAAAGCAGGAGATGTTATATTATTTATAGACGAAGTTCATACAATTGTTGGAGCTGGTTCAGCAGAAGGTGCAGTTGATGCTGCAAATATTTTAAAACCACTTCTTGCAAGAGGAGAGGTTCAAGTTATTGGTGCTACAACTTTAAATGAATACCGCAAGTATATTGAAAAAGATAGTGCATTAGAAAGACGTTTTAGCCCAGTAACAGTAGGCGAACCAACAAATGAAGAAACAATAGAAATATTAAAAGGAATTCGTGATAGATATGAAGCACATCATAATGTAAAAATAACAGATGAAGCTATAAAAGCAGCAGTTGAGTTATCTACTAGATATATAAATGACAGATTTTTACCAGATAAAGCAATAGATTTAGTTGATGAGGCAGCATCTAGAGTAAAAATGAGAACATATACTCAACCAGATACATTAAAAAAATTAGAAGAAGAAATTTCTGCTATGAATAAAGAAAAAGATGATGCTATTAAAGTTCAAGACTTTGAAAAAGCAGCAGGCTTAAGAGATAAAATAAATGTAGAAAAAGAAAAATTACAAAAAGAAAAAGAAAAATGGGAGAGCAAAAATACTAAAAGTATAACTACTCTAACAGAAGAAGATATAGCAGAAGTAGTAGCTAGTTGGACTGGTGTACCAGTTAAAAAATTAACTCAAACTGAAAATGAAAAATTAAGAAACTTAGAGCAAACTTTACATCAAAGAGTAATTGGTCAAAATGAAGCTGTTGACGCAGTTGCAAAAGCTATAAGAAGAGGAAGAGTTGGTTTAAAAGATCCAAATCGTCCAATAGGTTCATTCTTATTCTTAGGCCCTACTGGTGTAGGTAAAACTGAGTTATCAAAAGCATTGGCTGAAAGCTTATTTGGAAATGAAGATGCAATGATTAGAATTGATATGTCTGAATATATGGAAGGACATTCTGTATCTAAATTAATTGGTTCTCCTCCAGGTTATGTTGGATTTGACGAAGGTGGTCAATTAACAGAAAAAATTAGAAGAAAACCATATTCAGTAATTTTATTTGATGAGATTGAAAAAGCTCACCCAGATGTAATGAATATGTTACTTCAAATTCTTGATGATGGTAGATTAACAGATGCTCAAGGAAGAACAGTTAACTTTAAAAATACAGTTATAATAATGACATCTAATATTGGTGCAAGACTAATTACAGATAAAACTACTTTAGGATTTTCAGCAGGAGACAAAAAGGAAGAAAGCCAAAAAGAATATGAGACAATTAAAAAAGATGTTATGGGAGAATTAAAGAAACAATTTAGACCAGAATTTATTAACCGTATAGACGAAATAATTGTATTCCATAAATTAAATGATGAAGATATTAAACAAATAATTGATATTATGCTAAATCAAGTAACAAAAAGAATGAAGGCTAAAGATATTGAGCTAGAAATTGATAATAGTGTAAAAGAGTTAATTGCTAAAAAAGGTGTTGATACTAACTATGGCGCAAGACCACTAAAAAGAGCAATACAAAATATACTAGAAGATAAAATCGCTGAAGAAATTTTAGAAGGAAATATTAAACCAAATGAAAAGGCAGTTATTAAAGCAGAAGAAGATAAAATTATAGTAAGCTAATAAAAAACCAGGCAAATGTCTGGTTTTTATTATTATATAGGATTTACATGAACAATCGCTTTATAAACATTATCTAAAGCATTAACATCCTTTTCAAATCTATCAGCTAAATTATGACTATCAAAAGTAGACATATTTCCATCAACATATATAGTTAAAACAACAATATATTTATACCCCACAGGAGTTGAAGAAATTTCATCTAATCTTTGGATTTCATTATAATTATGAGCAATATCTAAAATAATATCTCTAGTTTTTAAATCTATTGATTTATCCATTAAAATATTGTAACTCTCTATAAAAATTTTAGTACCTGTAATGCAAATCCAAACTGAAATTCCAATACCAACAAGGCTGTCGAACCAATAAATATTGATTAAAGTAAATAAAATGGAAATCAAAGTTAAACTTGTAGCAATACAATCATTAAGGTGATCTTTTTTGTTTGCTTCTAATAAAATGTTATTAAACTTTTTAGCAAGTTTTGAAGTAAATAAATATAGTAAGACTTTTACTACAATGGTAATAAAACAAACAAAAACTAAGAGCCAGGAGAAAACTAAATTACTGCCACAAATTAATGTATAAATAGAATCATACAAAAGTTTAAAGGAAACTATAATCATAGAAATAGCAATAAACATAGAAAATATATATTCAGCTTTTCCATGACCAAAGTTATGGTCTGAATCTTCTGGGCTACTTGCAATTGTATTACCAATAAAAGTCATAAGAGATGCAAAAATATCCCCAGCACTATTAGCAGCATCAGCTATCATCGCTTGACTTCTAAACAATATTCCAACAATTCCCTTTATAATTAGTAAAAATAAATTACCAAAAATACCAACAATTCCGGCTTTTTTAGTCTCTTCAAAACGGTCCATAAATCCAACCTCTATTTTCAAAATTTAAATTATTATATCATATAATTATGCTATTTTAAAGAAAAAAAATCATTAAATATTGCACAAAAAAATAAATAATGATAAAATATAAAAAACTTAAGAAAAGGGAAGAAAAGATGGAAGCATTAATGGTAATTTATGTACTAATATTTGTAGTATTTGCGTTGGTTGCATCAGCAATATTGCAAATTAGAATGGCAGGAATAAAAGTAAAAGACTTTTGGGGATTTATACAAGCTAATCAAATGCTAGACAAATTATATAGATTTTCAAAAAGATATAATTTGATGAGTCCACAAGAACAAATAATATTTTTAACAGAAGCAGAAAAAGTTTTTAAAGCATATGATAAAATACCATCAATTGTATGGGAAGATGAATATAGAAAATATTCGGAAGTATTACAAGCATACCAAAATGTTAGAGTAACAAGATGGAATCAAGAGAATGCAATAAAAAAATAAATTTTATTAGGTAACTTTATGGACGTATTAAAAAGATAATTTTTAGCATATTTCTAAAGTTACCTAATTTTGTTAAAATAAGTAAATAATATATAAAACCTTGCATATAATAAATATAGGAATTTCATGTTAATGGAAAGAAGGAATAATATGCAAACAATATATTTTGATCATGCAGCTACAACACCAGTAAGTAAGGAAGTATTAGAAGAAATGCTTCCATATTTTGAATTTGAGTATGGAAATGCTTCTGCAATGTATGCTCTGGGAAGACAGTCAAAAAGAGCAATTGAATTAGCTAGAAAAAGAGTGGCAAAAGCAATAAATGCAAAACCAAAAGAAATATATTTTACTTCATGTGGAAGTGAAAGCGACAACTTGGCGATAAAGGGAATTGCATATGCAAATAGAAATAAAGGCAACCATATAATTACAAGCAAAATAGAACATCACGCAGTATTAAATTCCTGCAAAACCTTAGAAAAACAAGGATTTGAAGTAACATACCTTAATGTGGACGAAAATGGATTTATAGATTTTAATCAACTAATAAATTCAATAAAACCAACTACAATTTTAATTTCAATTATGTTTGCAAACAATGAAATTGGCACAATAGAACCAATACAAAAAATAGGAGAGCTTGCACACAAACATAATATAATATTTCACACAGACGCAGTTCAAGCAATAGGAAATGTAAGAATAGATGTAAACAAATTAAATATAGACAGCCTATCAATGTCAGGGCATAAGTTCTATGCTCCAAAAGGTATAGGAGCATTATATGTGAAAGAAGGAGTAGAATTTGAAAAAATTCAGGATGGTGGTCATCAAGAAAAAGATAAAAGAGCAGGAACTGAAAATGTAGCAGAAATTGTTGCATTAGGTAAGGCAATTGAAAATATATATGTAAACTATGATGAATATAATAGGCACTTACAAAATTTAAGAGATTTTTATATTGAGCAAATAGAACAAAAAATACCAAATGCAAAATTAAATGGAGATAGAAATAATAGACTCCCAGGAAATGCAAATTTTTCATTTCCAAATGTAAATGCCCAACAATTATTACTTGAATTAGATAAAAGAGGAATATGTGCTTCAGCTGGATCAGCTTGTAGTACGGGTAACCCTGAACCATCTCATGTGTTAATAGCTGTAGGTCTTAACAGAAATTTAGCTGATGGTACGTTAAGAACTACATTTGGAAAATCTAATACAAAGCAGGAAGTAAAATTTTTAGTGGACAGCTTAACTAGCATTATACCTAAAATATGAATAGATACAAAAATATACTAGCTTTTGCTAGTATATTTTGATATAATAAAATTAACCTATTAGTAAAAATAAAATATTATTTATCCTTTGAATCTGGAATATATTCTAATAAGTCAGAAATCTCACAATTAAATGCTTTACATATATTATTTAATTGCATAATATCAATTCGCTTAGTTTCTTCATAATACATTTTAGAAATTGTAGCAGGTCTAATATGGGTTAGTTCTGCCAGAGATTTTTGAGTCATTTTATGTTTTCCAAGTAGATCAGATAATTTTATTTTAATCATGTTGTTCAACCTTTCTATTATATTTTTGATTATGAATTTTGTCGTATTTTGTCGAGTACTTGTATTTTACCACGATATGTATTAAAATTACATATTATAAAAATAAGTTTACGATAAAAGTAATAAAAAACTATTTTGAAGTAATCGAAGGAAAGAGGTGCTTTGAATGGAGGTTAAGAGAGAAAAAAATACTATAAAAAATAGAGACTGGAAAGAAAAAAATAAAAAATATTTACACTATTTACAAAAATTCCTTGATGCTACAGAAAGAATAAAAGATGAGGAGCTGAAAAATCACATTATTGTGCAAATGCTTAAATGTGATTTAGCACTAACAGAAATTGCAGAAAGGGAAATACATAAAAATAGAGAAAATTTAGAAAAATGTTAGGTATAATTTTTTAAGAAATATACATAATAATACAAATGAAGAAAATATTTATAGGATTTATGGCTGGTGTGATTAGTGGGCTTTTTACAGCAGGAGGCGGACTAATTCTTGTTCCTGCATTCATGTACATTTTAAAACTTGAACCTAAAAAAGCAAGAGCAACTTCTGTTTTTTGCATATTACCAATGGTAATTACAACAGCAATTTTTTATTCGAATAGCAATTTAATAAATTGGAAAACTGGGATATATTGTGCAGTGGGAGGAATAATAGGTGGATTTACTGGAGCAAAACTTTTAAATAAGGTGCCAGATAAATATCTGAAAATTGCATTTGCAATATTTTTAATATATGCTAGTTACAATATGATATTTTAAATTAAAGGTGTATAGAAAGTGTTTAAAATACTAATAGGCTTTATATCAGGAATTATAAGTCGGAATGGGAATGGGAGGAGGAACAATATTAATTCTTCTCCTTTCTATATTTATGAACTTAGACCAACACACAGCGCAATCTACAAACTTAATATTTTTTATTCCTACAGCAATCACGTCAGTAATTATTGGTATAAAAAATAAAAATATAAATGTAAAAGAAACATGGGTAATATTAGTAGCTGGAGTAATAGGATCTATAATAAGTGCAAACATAAGCAGTCATATGAATGTAGAACTTTTGAAAAAACTATTTGGCATATTTTTATTTATAATTGCAATATATGAAATATATTCTTTATATAATGAGTATATAAAAAATAAAAAAGGACATACTAAATTTAAATAAAATATTTTTTGAGAAAGGATGATAATATGAAATTTGTAAAAGGTGTACTAATAGGTGGAATAGTAACTGCAGGAGTTGCAATGATGTATTCTGATACTATGGGAAATAACAGAAGAAAAATGATAAAGAAAGGCAAAAAAATAGCAAGAAAAATGGGAATATTGTAAAAAAGAAGCCTAGAATTTCTAGGCTTCAAATTTTGATTATCTACAAGGTTTATTACAAGGGTCTTCACATGGTTTTTCTTGGCATGGTGGGCACTTTAATTCAATACCTTTTAAACATTTACCTTCACGTTTGCATGAAGTACATACTTTACAATGTTTTACTCTGTCAACCCATACCTCAATTTCGTATACACGGTTAGCACATAAAGGTCCAAAAACGAATTCTCCATTTTTGTCTGTAAAAGTATGAGAAACTGGTCTTCTTTCCTCCATACCATGTTCGCAAACCACTTCAACCAATTTAACAACTGCTTCGCAAACAGGCTCTTTATAGCAATCTTTAATAATTCCGTAAATAACAGTTCTGTTATCTTCTGGTAAATTAATTTCTAAATCATATTGCTTTCCTGTAGCTATAACGCCATCTACGTTTATAACTGGGCATATATTTTTATCAAATTCCATAATTATATTCCTTCCTTTCTTTTTTATATAATATGAAAAAAATCGACAAAATGTGCAATAATAAAATAAGTATGGTAAAATTATAATTATTAGAGTATAATATATAAAAAAAGAAAGAGAGATAAATAATATGGACAACAGACCAATAGGAGTGTTTGACTCTGGAGTAGGAGGAATGACAGTTTTAAAGGAATTAATCAAACAATTACCTAATGAAAATTTTATATATTTGGGAGATACAAAAAGATTTCCATATGGAAGCAAATCAAAAGAAAGCATAATAGAACTAACAAAAGAAGGAGTCAAGTTTTTGATAGAAAAGGGAGTTAAACTTGTAGTAATTGCTTGTGGAACAGCTACAAGTCAGGCATTAGAAGAGGTACAAACTTTATTTGATATACCAATCATAGGAGTTATAGAACCAACAGTAAAATACATAAAAAAAACAGAAAAAAATAAAATAGGGGTAATTGCTACAGCAGGAACAATTAGAAGTAATGGATGGGAAAAGGCAATTGTAAAAGAAATTCCGGATGCAAGAGTTCAAAGCATTGCATGCCCACTTTTGGCACCTATGGTTGAAGAAGGATGGTGTGATAATAAAATTGCAGAACTAGCAATAAAAGAATATTTAAAACCATTAAAAAATATAGACTCTATAATTTTAGGATGTACACATTATCCTTTATTAACTAAAGTTATAAAAAAGAAAATTGGTAAAAATGTCGAAATAATAAATATTGGAGAGCATGTAGCAAAAAATGTAAAGAACACTTTAAGTAATAAAGAACAACTAGCAGAAAACGATGAGCTACATATAGATACATATCTTACAGAAACAGAATGTAAATTTAATGAACTAGCAAGTAAACTTTTGGGATTTGAAATAAAATCTAAAACTATAAGTAAAAAACATGACTTTTAAATTAATTAAATCATAAAAATACAAGCAGTGAATATATTGTTATTAACAAATTTAGGAGGTAACAATATGTTCATTGTTTTTAATAAACAAAAAGTATATTCATACATAGTATCCTTTAGTACTGTAGTTATTCTATTTGCAATAGCTTTTACAGTAACAACTGAGAACAGCATAATTACATCAGCCAATGCAAGAGAAATGCCAATATATAATGTTGACACAAAAGAAAAGAAAATAGCTCTTACCATGAACTGTGCTTGGAATGCAGATGATATAGATAGCATTTTACAAACATTAAAAGATAATAATGTAAAGATAACATTTTTTATGGTAGGAGATTGGGTTGAGAAATTTCCAGAAGCAGTAAAAAAGATTTCTGATGCAGGACATGAAATAGGAAATCATTCAAATACACATCCACACGTAAATAATTTAAGCAGTGAAGAAAATATAAAGCAAATACAAGAAGCATCAAAAAAAATAGAAAAAATTACAGGTAGCAAAACTATTTTATATAGAGCACCATATGGAGAATATAACAATATTGTTATTCGTTCAGCTAAAACAGCTAGTCATGTGCCAATACAATGGAATTTAGATACAGTGGACTACACAGGAATTACAGGAGATGAAATGTGGAAAAGGCTAGAAAGTAAACTAAGTGGTGGTAGTATTATTTTAATGCATAATGGAACAAAACATACAGCAGACAGTCTAGGTATGCTTATAAAAAATATAAAATCAAAAGGATATGATATAGTAACAGTATCAAACTTAATATATAAAGACAGCTATAATATCAACAATAATGGAACACAATATTTAATAAATAATGTATAAAAATATGAAAAAGAGGTATATTTAAATATAAAGAAAAAAATAAATGAAAAATTTAACATTTTATGTAGACAAAACCAAAAAGGTGTGGTATAATATAAAATGTGACTAGCAAGTAGTCTAAATTTTACGTATTATGAATAAACTAAATTTAAGAAACAAATGTAGGGAGGAAATTAAATTGAATACAAATTATGAGGATAATAACCATTTAATCTTGGTTGGAAAGGTAACAAGTGACAAAAGATTTAGTCATGAAATTTATGGAGAAAAATTCTACATATTTGACTTAAGCGTACCTCGTTTAAGTGGAAATGCAGATATAATTCCAGTAACAATATCAGAAAGATTACTAACAACACAAGATATTTTTATTGGAGCAAAACTACAAATTGACGGTCAATTTAGATCATACAATTGTTATGAAAACGAAAAGAACAAACTAATATTAACTGTATTTGTAAAAGATGTTCAATTTTTAGAAGAAGAATCAGAAGAAGCTGAAGTTAGAAAAGATGTTGTTTCAAATGAAGTTATCTTAGATGGCTATATTTGCAAAAAACCAATCTATAGAAAAACACCATTTGGAAGAGAAATTTCAGATGTTCTATTAGCAGTTAATAGATCATATAACAAATCAGACTATATACCATGTATTGCATGGGGAAGAAATGCTAGATTCTGTGAAAATGTTGCAGTTGGAACAGAAGTAAGAGTTATAGGTAGAGTACAATCAAGAGAGTATGAGAAAAAACATGAAGATGGAACAGTAGAGAAAAAAGTAGCATACGAAGTATCTGTATCTAGCCTAGAAGTTACAAATCAAGAAGGTAACAGTGAAGAAGTAAAAGAAGAAAATCAAGAAGCTATATAAGATTTTAAAATGAAAAATGGTTTCCAGTTATTTGGAAACCATTTTTTTACTCTTCGTTCTTAGTTACATTATCCTTAACCTCAGGAATAATAACTTCTCTAGTATCCTTTGGTCTAGGCTTTTCAGCTTCTATATGTTCATAAACAGGAGAAATGTCTAACTCACCATTACCTGTAACAACTTCTATTTTTTTTGGCTCTTTTATTTCATCTACTTGGTTATTTTCTTCCATTAAAACCACCTCACTATATGTATATTATCATAACAAAAAAACAATGTCAACATTTCTTGACATAAAGCGCAATTCGTGTGATAATATATAGGTAAAAAATTTAAAGGAATCGTGAAAATAAATGGAAATAAATAAATCAAAAGGAGTAATTGAAGCAATACTTTTTGCAGCTGGCAGAGAAGTTAAAATAACCGAATTTATGTCAGCTTTAGAAGTAAGCTCAGAAGAAGTAATTACACTTGTAGAAAGCATGAAGGAAGATTATAAAAACGAAAATAGAGGCTTGCAAATTATAAATATTGGAGAAGCATACCAACTATGCACAAAACAAGAGTATTATGAATATTTATATACTATTTTTGATAAAAGAAACAAACCAAATTTATCACAAGCGGCAATAGAAACTCTTGCAATTATTGCATATAACCCTAAAATTACAAGAGCAGAAATTGAAGCTATTCGTGGTGTTAATTCAGATGGTACAATATATAAATTATTAGACTATAATTTAATAGAAGAAACAGGTAAACTGGATGCACCAGGAAAACCAGGCACATATGGAGTAACATCAGAGTTTTTAAGAATATTTGGATTTAATAACTTAAATGAACTTCCAGATTTACCACGATACAAATTAGATGAAAACCAACAAATAGTAATTGATGATATTATTGAAGAAAAAGAAGAAAAAAATGAGGCTCCAATGCCCGAAAGGGAGACAAGTAAAGAAGAATAAAGAAAACCAGAAAATAGAAAGGATTGAATAGAAATGAAATTAAGTGAAAACTTTTTTTATACTTTAAGAGAAGACCTAAAAGATGAGGAATCAGTTAGCGGAAATTTACTTGTTAAGAGTGGAATGTTTAAAAAAGTAGGAAATGGCATTTATATGAAAATGCCACTAGGAAAAAAAGTGGCTCAAAATGTAGAAAAAATTATTAGAGAAGAAATGAATAATGCAGGAGCAAAAGAGGTTACAATGCCAATGCTTCTACCAGTAGATTTATTTGAAAAATCAGGAAGATATGCAGCATTTGGACCATCAATATTTAAATTAAATGATAGATATGATAGACCATACGTATTAGGACCAACACATGAAGAATTCTTTGCATTAGCTGCATCAATGAAATCACATTCATATAAAGACTTACCATACACTTTATACCAAATTGGAAACAAATATAGAGATGAAGTAAGACCTAGATTAGGTTTAATTAGAACTAGAGAATTTACAATGAAAGATGCATACAGCTTTGATACAAACCTAGAAAACCTAGATAAATCTTATCAAAAACAATTTGCAGCATATCATAAAATTTGCCAAAGAGTAGGGTTAAACTATGTAGTTGTTAGAGCAGATACTGGTGTTATGGGAGGACTACTTTCAGAGGAATTCCAAGCTGTTACAGATGTTGGAGAAGATATTCTTGTACTATGTGACCATTGCGATTATGCTTCAAATATTGAAATAACTCCTTATGTATGCAATGAAGTAGATAATGAAGAAGAAAAAACAATAGAACTAGTAGAAACAGGAAATTGCCATACAATTGAAGAAGTATGCGAACTTTTAAAACTAGATATAAAGAAAACAGTAAAAGCATTACTTATGAATGTAGATAATGAATTAGTAGTATTTTTTGTAAGAGGAGACAAAGAGCTAAATGAAGTAAAAGCTCTAAAATTATTAAAAGGAATGGAAATAGGTTTTGCAGATGATGAATTGATTGCAACATCAAATGCAGTACCAGGTTGCACAGGCCCAGTTGGACTAAATGCAAAAATAGTAATAGACAATGAAGTACTAAAAATAAAAAACTTCTGCTGTGGAGCTAATAAAGAAGGATATCATTACATAAATGTAAATGTAAAAGACATCAAATATGATGTTATTGGAGATATAGTAAATGTACAACAAGGAGATGTGTGTCCAAATTGTCATGAAGGACATTTAGTATTTAAAAAAGGTATAGAAGTAGGAAACACATTTAAACTTGGAACAAAATATTCTGAAAGTTTAGGACTAAATTATTTGGACGAAAATAACGAGTTAAAACCTGTGGTTATGGGAAGCTATGGAATTGGTGTAGAAAGAATGATTGCAGCAGTAGTTGAGCAAAACCATGATGACAAAGGAATAATTTGGCCAATGAGTATTGCTCCATATAAAGTTGCAATAGTTTTAATAGATCCTAAAAATGAAGAACAATCAAAAGTTGCTAATGACTTATATAACACTCTAAATTCTATGGGAATTGACACTATATTAGATGATAGAAATGAAAGACCAGGTGTTAAATTTAATGATATGGACTTAATAGGAATTCCACTTAGAATTACAGTTGGTAAAAAAGTAAATGAGGGTAAAGTTGAGTTAAAGAAAAGAGAAGAGAATGAAAGCACAGATATAGCAATTGAAGAAGTTATAAGTAAAATAAAGCAATAAAAAAGTGGCAAGGCCACTTTTTTATTGCTTTATTTTACTTATTTAGTGAATTTAAAATTTCAGGATAAATTCTGTAAGCATTCTCTTTCCAATTATCTACAATTCTTTTTGCTTCTTCACGAGAGCCAGCAAAAACACTAATTTCAAAAATACAGCTATTATTTTCATTTATTTTACAAGTAACAGTATATTCATTTTCGCTCTTAGGAGTATACTCAGCCGTGATAGACTCTTCTTGAGCAGTTTCTTTTAACTCTCCTGAAAATGAAGTATCAACTTTTAACTTAATAATACCAGGAATTATATCATTAGTAAGGTCTAAAGTAGCTTTGCCAAGCTCTGTAATTTGATACACATTTTTACCATCTTTATTAAAACAAACAATATATTTTTTCTCAATTAAATCAAGTAAAAATTGTTGAAAATAAAAATAATTCATATCCATAACAGCTAATACTAACCTTAACAAACCATCATTAGTAATTGGATTCTCTATTTTATTTAAAATATATAAAATTAAAACTTTATTTTCTGCTAAAACTTCTCCGTCTTGTGTTAATTTCAAGTGTTTCAACTCCTATCATGTATAATAACTTCTAAATTATAACATACATATTAAAAAAATACTATAAAACCAAAAATAAAAAATAAAAAACTTTACAAATGTTAAAATATACCGTAAAATATAGTAATATAAGGGGGAAAGATGAAAACTCTATATGAAGTATTAGAAGTAAGTGAAACAGCTTCAAAAGAAATAATAGAAAAAGCATATAAAGTACTGGCTAAAAAATATCATCCTGACTTGCAAGAAGTAGAAGAAAAGCAAAAAGCAGAAGAGATGATGAAAAAAATAAATGAGGCATATGATGTTTTAAGCAATGAAGAAAAAAGAAAAAAATATGATGAAGAATTAGCTATAAAGAGACAAAAGGAAGAAAATAATAAGCTTAATAATAACTCATATAGTCAACAACAATATTATTCAAAAGCAAATACAAATAATAACCAGCAAAATTCAGAAAATCCGAATGCAACAAAAGTAAATAATGAATATATAAATGAACAAATAGTAAAAGAGTATAGAAAACAACAAGAAAAAATGCAACAGCAATACCAAGAACAATATCAAAATGCATATGAGAATTATTTAAGAAGCTTAGGTTATAGAATAAAATATAAATGGACTTGGGCTAAAACTAAAGATTTAATAAAAACACTAATAATTCTAGCAGTAATAATAATGATACTGTGGCTTTATCCACCTACTCACAAGCTGATAATAGAATTTTACGAGTCAAATACAATAGTACAAGCAATAGTAAATATAATTGGCAGAATATTTAAAGGAATATGGAATGCAATTTGTTCAATTTTTAGACAATAAATTAAGCTATAAACATTGAAACACACGTAAAAAGGGTGTATAATAATTAATGCAAAAAAGATAGGAGATGTATAATATGTATAGAGATCACAATTGTGGAGAATTAACAATAAAAAATGCGGGAGAAAAGGTAACAATAGCAGGTTGGGTACAAAAAATTAGAAATTTAGGCTCAATGGTATTTATAGACTTGCGTGATCAATTTGGAATTACACAAATAGTTGTATCAGCAGATAACAGAGAACAATTAACAGATGTAGTTTCAGAATGTGTTATTCAAGTAGTTGGAAAAGTAATAGAAAGAAGTAATAAAAATACAAAAATTCCAACAGGAGAAATTGAAGTAGAAGCAGAAAAAATAGAAATACTAGGAAAATGTAAAACAGTATTACCATTTGAAGTTAATTCAGACAAAACAGGAGAAGTAAAAGAAGATTTAAGATTAGAATATCGTTTCCTAGATTTAAGAAATGATAAATTACATAAAACAATATTACTACGTAGTGAAATAATAAAAACAATTCGTAAAAAAATGGATGAAATGGGATTTACAGAAATTCAAACACCAATATTAGCAAACTCTTCACCAGAAGGCGCAAGAGACTACTTAGTACCAAGTAGAATTCATCCAGGTGAATTTTATGCACTTCCTCAAGCACCACAACAATTTAAACAATTATTAATGGTATCAGGCTTTGATAAATACTATCAAATAGCACCATGCTTTAGAGATGAAGACCCTAGAGCAGATAGAGCACCAGGAGAATTCTATCAATTAGACTTTGAAATGAGTTTTGCAGAACAAGAAGATGTATTAAAAGTATTAGGAGAAATATTTACAACAGTTTTCAAAACACATACAGACTGGGAAGTAGATGAAATGCCATTTAGGCGTATTCCATATTTAGAAGCTATGGAAAAATACGGAAGTGATAAACCAGACCTAAGAAATCCACTTATAATTCAAGATGTTACAGAAATATTTAAAAATATTGACTTCACACCATTTAAAGACAAAACAGTTAAAGCAATTATGGTTCCAAATGGAGCTGAACAAAGTAGAAAATTTTTTGACAATATGACAGAGTTTGCTACAACTGAATTAGGAGCTAAAGGATTAGCTTGGACTAAAGTTGACAATGAAAATGTACTATCAGGTGGAGTAGCAAAATACATAACACTAGAAGTTCAAAAAGAATTAGAAGAAAAAATAGGAATGAAAAAAAATTCAGCCGTATTCTTTATGGCAGATGAATTCAAAACAGTTCAAAAAATAGCAGGAGCTGTTCGTATAGAATTAGGAAATAGACTAGATTTATTAGAAAAAAATGTATATCGTTTATGCTATATAGTAGATTTTCCAATGTATGAATTATCAGACGAAGGAAAAGTTGATTTTAACCATAACCCATTCTCAATGCCACAAGGTGGAATGGAAGCATTAATGACAAAAAATCCACTTGAAATATTAGCATATCAATATGATGTTGTATGTAATGGATATGAAGTAGCTTCAGGAGCCGTTAGAAACCACAATCCAGAACTAATGGTAAAAGCATTTGAAATAGCCGGTTATAGCGAAGAAGAAGTAAAAACAAGATTTGGAGCGTTATATAATGCATTCCAATATGGAACACCACCACATGCTGGTGCTGCTCCTGGATTAGATAGAATGGTAATGCTTGTAGCAGATAGCAAAAATATTCGTGAAGTAATAGCATTCCCTAAAAATAAAAAAGCAAGAGACCTACTTATGAGAGCACCAAGCAAAGTACATGAACAACAACTAAAAGATGTTCATATTCAAATTGTAGAAAAAGAAAAATTAAAATAACTAAACAGTAATAAATTCACAAAACAAAATTTCGTAAAAGCATTGACTACAGTTTTACTATATAGTATAATAGATACGTAAATAAAATGCGAAAGAGGTGGTAATATGTCAATAAAAGATAATCAAAAAGAGTCTTTAGAATCACTAATCGCAGCAATACAAGAACTATTATATGAAATAAAAAATGAACAAGATTACATACTAACAAAACTAGACAAGCATCATAAGGCAACAATGAAACAATTACAAGCACTTAAAGAGTTTGATCAAATTTCAGATATGACAAACCAAATATTTGAAAGGAGACTATCAAGTATTGAACAAATACTAAAAGAAAGAAAAAGGACATATTAAGCAAAAAAATATTACAGATACACTAGTTTCTGTGATATTTTTTTGCCCTTATTTTAATAAAATACTTGCTAAATATGTAAAATAAATATAAAATAAGTACATAAAAAATTAGGAGATAAAACTTATGGATAATAAAAAAACATTCAAATTTTATATAGCACTTTGGACAGCTAAATGTACATCACTTGCATTAAAAATATTAAGAAGAAATGCAACATATATGCCTGGCAAGCTTGCTTTACAAATATGTCCAGACTTTTTAGGAATGTTAGAAAAGCCTAAAACCATTGTAGGAGTAACAGGAACAAATGGAAAAACAACAGTATGCAATATGATAAATGATATATTAACAGTCAATAAATTTGACTTTATTAATAATAAATATGGGTCAAACATAGATGGAGGAATTGCAACAACACTTATTCAAGGTTCTACATTATCAGGAAAAGCTAAAAAAAATTTAGCAGTACTTGAAATAGACGAAAGAAGTGCTAATAAAATATATCCATATATAACACCAACATATTTAGTATGTACCAACTTATTTAGAGATTCTTTAATGAGAAATGCACACACAGAATTCATTGCAGATATATTAAACAAATACATTCCAAAAGAGACCATAATGATAGAAAATGCAGATGACCTTATATGTAGCCACATAGCAGAACAAAATAAAAAAATATACTTTAGCATTGATAAATTGCCAACAGATTTAGACCACTTTGAAAATGTAACAAGAGACATTAGAGTATGTCCAAAATGTAATAGCAAACTGGAATATGATTATGTAAGATACCATCATATAGGAAAAGCACATTGCACTAAATGTGATTTTAAAACACCTAATGCAGATTATGTACTTACAAATTTAGATATAGAAAATAAAAAAATGACAGTAAAATCAAAAGACACAGAAGAAGTATATGACTTGATTAGTGATAATATTATAAACATATACAATATGCTAGCTGTAACAATAGTATTAAAACAACTAGGTTTGTCACATGAACAAATAAATAAATCTTTTAAAAACTTGAAAATAGTAGAAACAAGGTATAGTAAAGAAGAATACAAAGGCTATGAAATAGTAACACAATTAGCAAAAGGAATGAACCCAATTGCATGCTCTTTAGCATTTGACTATACCAGAAAACAACCAGGCAATAAAGCAGTAATAGTAATATTGGACGACTTGCATGAAGAAGCAAAAGGCTCAGAAGACACAGCATGGCAATTTGATACAGATTACGAATTTTTAAATGATGAAAGTATTAAACAAGTTATACTTGCAGGACCACGTTATATGGACTCATACATTCGTTGCTTGATGGCAGACATAAAACCAGAAGTAATGGTACATAAAAGAGATTTAATTGAAGCAACAAGTGAATTGAAATTAGACGGAATAGACAAAATATTTATATTACACGATTTATATTCAATTGAAGAGACAAAAAAAATAAAACAAAAAGTAAAAGAAATTATAGATGGGGAGAACTGCTAATGAAAATTGAAATTTTATACCCAGAATTTTGTAATTTAAATGGCGATATGGGAAATATGAAATATTTGCAAAAATGTTTACCAGAAGCGGAAATTATAGAGACAACAATAAATGAAAAACCAAAATTTATAGAACAAGACGATATTTCGCTAGTATATATGGGAACATTATCAGAGCGTTCACAAGAAATAGCAATACAAAAATTAAAGCCATACACAGACCAAATTAAAAATAAAATAGAGCAAAACCAGTTATTTTTATTTACTGGAAATAGTATAGAATTACTAGGCAAATATATTGAAAACGAAGATCAAAGTAAAATAGAAGCACTTGGAATATTTGATATATATGCAAAAAGAAATATGATGAATAGACACAATAGTTTCTTTTTAGGAAAATATAAAGAAATAGAAATACTAGGCTTTAAAAGCCAATTTACTATGCTATATGGAAATAATGAAGAAAATTACTTTGCAAAAGTGGATATGGGAATAGGAATAAATGAACAAACTAAATTAGAAGGAATACACCAAAACAACTTTTTTGCAACATATGTAATAGGACCAATTTTAGTTTTAAACCCATATTTTACTATAGAACTTTTAAAAATTATGGGAGTAGAAAAACCAAAACTTGCATTTGAAAATGAAGTAATAGAAGCATATAATATTAGATTAAAAAAATTTAAAACTATTGAAAATTAATCTGAAAAAGCTCATTCCGTAATGGAATGAGTTTTTTAGCTTTACATATTGAAAAAAAATGGATATTATGATATAAATTATATGTAATAATAGATAAAAAGGAACAATAATGAAAAATATAAAAGAATATAACTTAGACGAATTAAAGCAAGAACTTATTTCCCTAGGAGAAAAAGGTTATAGAGCAGAGCAAATATTTAACTGGCTTTATGTAGAAAAAGTAAAAAGCTTTGATGATATGACTAATTTATCATTAGAACTAAGAGAAAAATTAAAACAAAACTATACAATGTGTAATTTTGAAATACTTAGTAAACAGGAATCTTCAGACGGAACAAAAAAATATTTATTTGATGTACTAGACGGAAATGCAATAGAAACAGTTTTAATGCAATACCATCATGGAAAAACAATTTGTGTATCATCACAAATTGGGTGTAAAATGGGATGTAAGTTTTGTGCATCAACAGGAATAGCTTTTGTTAGAGGTCTTACAGCAGGAGAGATAGTTGAACAAATATTAGCAGTAGAACAAGATATAGGAGATCATATTTCAAATATAGTATTTATGGGAATAGGAGAACCTTTTGACAATTATGATAATGTAATGCATGCAATTAGAATTATAAATAATCAAAAAGGTTTAAATATAGGAGCAAGACACATTAGCGTTTCAACATCTGGGCTAGTTCCAAGAATTTATGATTTTGCAAATGAAGATTTGCAATGTACATTATCTATATCGCTACATGCAACAGATAATACCAAAAGAAGTGCAATGATGCCAGTAAATAATCTATATTCAATTGAAGAACTTATGGAAGCTTGCAAATACTACATTGCAAAAACTAATAAGAGAATATCATTTGAATATGCATTGGCAAAAGATAACAATGACAATTTAGAAGATGCAAAAGCATTGGTAAACTTATTAAAAGGAATGCTTTGTCATGTAAACTTAATACCAATAAACAAAATTGAAAATGGCAAATTTACAAAAAGCAGTAATGAAAATATTATAAAATTTAGAGATTATTTAAATGACCATGGAATTGTGGCAACAATTAGGAGAGAACTAGGCAGTGACATAGATGCAGCATGTGGTCAATTAAGAAGAAAAAATTTAAAAACATAGGAGGAAAATAGATGAAAGGTTTTGCTAAAACTGATGTTGGCAAAGCAAGAGAAATGAATCAAGACTATTACAGTATTCCTTCTTCTGAAAATGACTTACAATTATACATTCTAGCAGATGGAATGGGCGGATATAACGGAGGAGAAATAGCAAGTAGGCTAGCAGCAGAAACAACAAAAAATTATATACAAAATAATTTTAATAAAATAGAACATAATAAAGAAACAATATTAAAGTTAGTAAAAGATGCAATGGAATATGCTAATATGGTAGTGTATGAAGAATCAAAAAAAGATGGAAATTTGCAAGGAATGGGTACTACTTTAGATGTTTGCTTCATATATAATAGTAAGATATATATAGGACATGTAGGAGATAGTAGAATATATTTAATAAAAAAAGACATAGCTAGAAAAATAACAAAAGATCACAGCTATGTTCAACAATTAGTAGAAGACAAAAAAATTACTAGAAAAGAAGCAGAGAATCATCCAAAAAAGAATATGCTATTAAAAGCGTTAGGATGTACCTCTTATGTGGAGCCAGATATAAGAGCAAGAAATATAGAAAAAGATGATATATTATTAATGTGTTCAGACGGACTAACAAATATGGTAGAAGAAAATAAAATATATGAAGTAGTTAGAGAAAATAAAGAAAAAGCACCAGAAATATTAGTAAATTTAGCAAACAATGCTGGTGGATATGACAACATAACGGTTATAACTATAATATAGGGGAGAGAAAATTATGAATTTAGTAGGTAAAGTAATAGGAAATAGATATGAAATACTTGAAAAAATTGGCGAAGGAGGTATGGCTACAGTATACAAAGCTAGATGCAACATATTAAAAAGATATGTAGCTGTAAAAGTACTAAGAGAAGAATTTACAACAGATGAAGAATTTATCAAAAGATTTAATACAGAGGCACAAGCAGCAGCAAGTCTTACACATCCAAATATTGTATCAATATTTGATGTAGGACATGAAGATAACATCTATTATATTGTTATGGAACTTGTACAAGGAAAAACTCTAAAAGAAATTATAAATGAAGATGGAGTATTACCTTGGAAATGGTCTGTAAATATAGCAATTCAAGTAGCATCAGCATTAGAAACAGCTCACAAAAACAATATAGTACATAGAGATATTAAACCACACAACATAATAATAACAGAAGATGGAATTGCAAAAGTAACAGACTTTGGAATAGCAAAGGCTGTATCAAATTCAACAATTACAGCCTTTGGAACAACAATTGGATCAGTTCATTATTTTTCTCCAGAACATGCTAGAGGTGGATACACTGATGCAAAATCAGATATTTATTCATTAGGTGTAGTAATGTATGAAATGCTAACTGGAAGAGTACCATTTGACGCAGATACACCAGTATCTATAGCTTTAAAACATATGCAAGAAAAACCAGTAGAACCAATAAAGCTAAATCCATCTATTCCTTTAGCAATAAACAAAATAATAATGAAAGCAATGGAAAAAGAACCAAGTTTAAGATATCAAAATGCAACTGAAATGCTAAAAGATCTAAGTATGGCACTAAAAGACCCAGAAGGTGGTTTTGTAAAAAGTAACGCAGAAAAATTACAATATACACAAAGAGTTCCAGTTTTAGGAGAGGAGCCAGAAGTAAATATGAAAAAAGAAGATAAAAAAGAAACAAAATACTTTGATCAACATCCAACAGCTAAAAAAGTATGGCTTATAGTTATTATAGCAATATTAGTAGTTACAATTCCATTAGCAGGATTCTTTGGAGTTCAAGCTATAATGAAAGTTGGGCAACCAAAAGATGTTAAATTACCTAATTTTGTAGGGCAAACATTAGAAGAGGCAAAAGCTACATTAGGAAAAGAAAATCTAATAATAGAGTCAGAAGAGGTATTTAATGACGAAGTTGAAGCTGGAAAAATTATTTCACAAGAACCACCATATTCTGAAGGTGCAACAGTAAAAGAAAATACAACAGTTAAAGTGAAAATAAGTAAAGGTTCAGAAATGGTAGAAATGATAAAAGTAGTTGGCATGAAATATGAAGAGGCTGAACAAAAACTTAAAAATGAAATGCAACTAAATGTAGAAAAGAAAGAAGAAACAAGTAAAACTGTAGAAAAAGATGTAGTTATAAAACAAGATGTGGCAGAAGGAAAACAAATTAAAGTTGGAGAAACAATAACATTAACTGTAAGCATAGGAACAGGATTAAAGGAAATTGCTATGCCATATGTAATAGGTGACACAGAAGCAGAGGCAAAAAAGAAATTAACTGATTTATCAGTAACAGTAGTATATGAAGAAGACATGACTAAAACAAATGGAAAAGTATTAAAACAAAGTATTGAAGCAGGAACAACAGTTGAAGAAAAAACAAAAGTTACACTTACGGTAAATAAAATAGAAGAAATAAAAGTTGGTATAGTTAAATTAAATTTAAAATCATTACTTGGTGGAGATGCTGAAATAAAAAAAGATAAAGATGGAAATGAAATAGAACCAACAGTAAATGTAAAAATAACAGTAAATGATGAAACTGTATATAGTGATACAAATAGAAAAGATGAAACTAATATTGCAGCAGAAATTTCTGGAAAAGGAACAGTAACAGTTAAAGTTTGGATAAATGATATAAAGAAAACAACAAAACAATTTGATTTATCTGTAGACAATCCAGTACTTTCAATAGATTAAGGAGTCTAAATGCAAAAAGGAATAATTATTTGTACTAGTTCAAATGTATATCAAGTATTAAAAAATGAAAAAGTATATAAATGTTTAGCAAGAGGAAAATTTAAAAAAGAAAAAATTTGCCCATTAGTTGGAGATGAGGTGGAATTTACTATTACAAATTTAGAAAAACAAGAAGGAGTAATAGAACAAATTCTCCCTCGCAAAAACGAACTTAAAAGACCTAAAATGGCTAATTTAACTCAACTTATTTTAGTGGTATCCATGAAAATGCCAAGCCCAGATTTATTATTACTAGACAAGCAGTTGGTTTTTGCAGAGTTCATGGGTTTAAAGGTAATTATAGTTCTAAATAAAGTTGATTTAGAAGATAAAGTTGAAATAGGTAAAATTGCTAAATTATATGAGAATGTAGGGTATACAGTAATACAAACAAATGCAAAAGAAGGAATAAAAGTAGAGAAAATCAAGTTATTACTTGAAGGAGAAACTACAGCATTTGCTGGAAACTCCGGAGTAGGAAAATCTACTTTGATAAACTCTATATTTAAACAAACACTAACACAAGAAGGCGATATTAGCAATAAAAATCAAAGAGGAAAAAATACTACTACAAGTACTACTTTGTATAAATATAAAGAAAATTCATATATAGCAGATACACCAGGATTCTCAACATTTGAAATAAATGAAATTCCAAAAGAAGATTTATGCCACTATTTTGTGGAATTTGTACCATATTTAGATATATGTGAATTTCAAGGTTGCAGTCATATAAAGGAAGAAAATTGTGGAGTAAAAGAGGCTTTAAAATCTGGTAAAATTTCTTCACAAAGGTATGAGAACTATGTAAAAATTTATAATAATTTGTGATAATGTTAAAAGTATTAAATTATTGTTATCATTAATATAAAATTAATAAAAGAGGGAAGGAAAATGGTAGAAGTATCAGTTTCAATATTAAATGTAAAAGATGAAAAAGCAATTCAAACATTGTATAATTTAGAAACTTCAGGTATAAATTACTTTCATATAGATGTAATGGACGGAAAATTCGTAAAAAATGATACCACAAATAAAATGCTCGAATTTTGTGAGTATTTAAACCAAATTTCAAATTTACCATTAGATATACACTTAATGGTAGAAGATGTAGAAAGTTATATAAAAAGCTTTGAAATATTTGAGCCTAATATTATAACATTTCACTTAGAAGCAGGAAAAAATAAAGAAGAAATACTTAAATGGGTTAAACTATTAAATGAAAACAACATAAGAGTTGGTATTTCAATAAAACCAAACACAAATGTAGAAGAAATTTACAAATATTTACCATTTGTGCATTTAGTATTAGTAATGACAGTAGAACCAGGAGAAGGTGGACAAAAACTACTACCAGATACAATAGAAAAGATAAAAGAACTAAAAAAACATATTGATGAAAATAATTTAGAAGTTGACATTGAAGTGGATGGTGGGATAAATACAGAAAATGCTAACTTAGTAAAAGAAGCAGGAGCCGATATACTAGTATCAGGAAGTGCAATTATCAATGCAGAAGATTATAAAGAAGTTGTAGAAAAACTAAAACAATAAAAGGCAGTAATGCCTTTTTTTCGTTGTTTTGATTAATGAAATGTTGAAAAATAGACAATAATATGTTATTATAATACCATATTATCAATATGTTGAGAGGTAAGAACTTTGAATAAAAAAATTTTAATAATAATCCTAATAACAGTAATTGCATTAGGTTTAGCTATTTGGACAGTATATAATAAACCGGAAAAAGTAGAAGAAAATAAATTAAAAATAGTAACATCATTTTATCCAATTTATGTTATGACAGCAAATATAACACAAAACGTACCAGACGTGGAACTTGTGAATATGACAGAAGCCAATGTTGGTTGTTTACATGACTATACAATATCTACAACTGATATGAAAAAGATAGAAAAAGCTGATATATACATTCAAAATGGTTTAGGTTTAGAGAGCTTTATGGATAAAATAATTTCAGCATATCCAGAATTAAAGGTAGTAGATACTAGTGCTGATATATCAAATAAGATACAAGATGAAAATGATATAAATCCTCATATTTGGACAAGCACAGAAAACTATATTAAACAAGTAGAAACAATATGTCAAAAATTATGTGAATATGACAATAAAAATGCTGAAATATATAAAGCAAATTGTGAAAATTATTTACAAAAAATAAACAAAGAAAAACAAAAATATAAAACTGAATTTCAAAAACTAAATGGAGAAAAGGTGATTTGTTTAAATGAAGGCTTGGAATATTTATTAAAAGAACTTAAAATGCAAGTAACACAAGTAGAAACAAACCATGAAGAAAGTACAATGTCAGCAGAAACATTAAAAAGCCTAATTGAAAAAATGAAAAATGAAAACATAAAAATTATTGTAGTAGATAAAGATGACAATCTAAAAAATGCTGAAATATTAACAAATGAAACAGGAGCCAAAATATATAAACTAGATTCTGGACTAACAGGAGAAACAAACAATAATGCATATATAAAAAAACTAGAAGAAAATTTTTTGGTTTTAGAATCTATGATATAGAACAGGAGTAGAAAATGGGTGAAAAGGTAGCATGTGGTTTACACTGCACAAAAATAAACAACATAAGTGTAAAATTTGGAAAAGAGCAAGTATTAAAAAACGTAAATATTCATGTGCACTGTGGAGAGCTAACTGTAATAATAGGTAGAAATGGTGCAGGAAAATCTACATTATTAAAAGCAATTTTAGGAGAAGTAGAACATACTGGTAACATAAACTTTGTGGATATGAAAGACAACATTACAAAAAGAATAAAAATAGGGTATGTGCCACAAACTATAAATATAGAAAAACATATGCCAACAACAGTATATGACTTATTCGCATCATGTATTTGCCATATACCAGTATTTTTGAAAAGAGATAAAAAAATATATAATGAAATAAAAGAACAGTTAAAAATATTTGGAGCAGAAAAGCTAATAGATAAAAGTATAGGAGATTTATCGGGTGGCGAATTGCAAAGAGTATTACTTGCAATAGCAACAAAGCCAACACCAAATTTATTAATATTAGATGAGCCAGTATCAGGAATTGATAAAAATGGAACAAGAGATTTTTATCAATTAGTAAATGAGCTAAAAACCAAATATGATATGTCAATTTTACTAGTATCACATGACTTAGATTTAGTCAAAAAATATGCTGATAGAGTAATCTTATTAGATAAACAGGTTGTAAAAGAGGGAACACCAGAAGAAGTATTTGAAAGCTTGGAGTTTAAAAGCTATTTTGGAGAAATATAAGAGGAGAATATATAATGGGAGTAATATATAGTATATTAGAAGCAATAATACCATTTGAATTTATAGATTATGCATTTATGAAAAATGCACTGATTGCAATTATTTTAGTAACACCAGTATTTGCTATTTTAGGAACCATGATAGTAAACAACAAAATGGCATTTTTCTCAGATGCACTAGGACATTCTGCATTAACAGGAATTGCACTAGGGATGGTTTTAGGAATATCAAATATGAATATTTCAATGATATTATTTGCTGTAATATTTGCATTGTTATTAAATTATGTGAAAAACAAAACAAACTATGGGGCTGATACAATAATAAGTGTATTTTCATCAATAGCAATAGCACTAGGACTTGCAATGTTAGCACAAAGTGGAAATTTTAATAAGTATTCAAGCTATTTAGTTGGAGACATATTAAGCATTAGTAACACAGAAATATTATACTTATTTTTAGCATTTATTGCTGTAATTGCATTTTGGTACTTTACATTTAATAAATTAAATGTAACAAGTATAAATACAACATTAGCAAGAAGTAGGGGAGTAAATACAAAAACAATTGATAATGTGTTTGCTGTATTAATAGCTATAATTGTAATGATTTCAATTAGATTTATTGGCATTTTATTAATAAATTCATTACTTATATTACCAGCGGCATCTAGTAGAAATGTAGCCAAAAATATGAGAATGTACCATTTATTTGCTATAATATTTTCATTATTTTCAGGAATCACAGGCTTAATTATCTCATATTATTGGAACATACCAACAGGACCAATGATAGTACTGATATCAGGTTTAATATACTTCATAACCTTTGGACTAAAAAAGAAAATAAAAGAATAAAAGAAAAACTGAAGTTGCACTTCAGTTTTTTCTTTACAAACCTAATATTTTCTTAGCCCTTGCTACGTCATCAGGAGTAGCAGGAGAAACACCGTCAAGTTCATATTTTAATCCTAGTTCTTCCCATTTGAAACGGCCTAAGTCATGATAAGGAAGAATCTCAACTTTTTGAACAGAACTTAAACCATGTATAAAATCTTTTAATTTAAGTAAATCTTCTTCTTTATCTGTAATTCCAGGAACTAATACTTGTCTAATCCACATTGGCTTATTTATGCTACTTAAATATTCTGCAAAAGCCAATTCTTTTTTATTAGAAACACTAGTTAGATATTTACAAATGTCATCATTTATACATTTTATATCTAATAAAAATAAATCTGCTAAATCAATTATTTGTTTTATTTTATCTGTTATATCAAAATTTCCAGCAGTATCAATAGCAGTATGAATTCCATCAGCTTTTAAAGATGTTAATAGTTCTATTAAAAAATCTTGTTGAACTAATGGTTCACCACCACTAATTGTAACACCTCCACCAGAAGGTACAAAATAACTTTTATATCTTTCGATTTTGGCTAATAATTCTGGAACAGTATATTCCATACCACTACATACGTCCCAGGTATCTCTGTTTTGACAAAACTTACACTGCAAATTGCATCCTTGCATGAAAATTACGAACCTTATACCAGGTCCGTCAACTGTTCCAAAAGATTCAAATGAGTGTATTCTACCTTTCATATTTCCTCCTAAAATTTATATTTAGTAGCATAAAAATATGTTTTCGCACCTGTCGCACAGTTGAAGGAGTGAGCCAAGCCCAGCGTTTAGCTCGGAGGCTTGCCCACGAACGACGACAGCAAGACAGAAGAAAACATATTTTATGCACAAAAACTAAATTTTTTCGTGTATTGTTCTGTGAATTACTTCTAATTGTTGTTCTCTAGTTAATTTTATAAAGTTAACAGCATATCCAGAAACACGAATTGTTAATTGTGGATATTTTTCAGGGTGATCCATTGCATCAAGTAATAAATCTCTATCAAATACGTTAACATTTATATGATGTCCTGTTTGAACAAAGAAACCATCTAACATACTTACTAAGTTATTTACCTTTGAATCTTCATCTTTTCCAAGAGTAGCAGGAGAGATAGAGAATGTGTATGAAATACCATCTTCAGAATATTCATAAGGTAGTTTAGCAATTGTATTCATAACAGCTAAAGCTCCATTTACATCTCTTCCATGTAGTGGGTTAGCACCAGGTCCAAAAGGTTCGCCATCTCTTCTTCCATCAGGAGTATTACCAGTATTTTTACCATATACTACATTTGAAGTAATAGTTAAAACTGATAATGTAGCTCTTGAATTCTTGTAAGTATGATGTTTTTCTAGTTTTTTCATAAATGATTTTACTATATTAACTGCAATTTCATCGACTCTATCGTCGTCATTTCCGTATTTAGGAAAATCACCTTCAACTTGATAATCAACAGCTAATCCAGTTTCATCTCTAATTACCTTAACTTTTGCATATTTTATTGCAGATAAAGAATCAGCAACAACTGATAAACCAGCTATACCACAAGCCATTGTTCTTAAAATGTCTCTTTCTTTATCATGTAAAGCCATTTCTAATGCTTCATAAGAATATTTGTCATGCATGTAATGAATCATATTTAAAGCTTTAATATATGTTTTAGCTAAATATTCCATCATATTATCAAATTTTCTCATAACTTCATCATAATCTAAATATTCTGAAGTAATAGGAGCGAATTCTGGTGTGATTTGTTTTCCAGATTTTTCATCTTTACCACCATTAATAGCATATAGAAGTGCTTTAGCTAAGTTTGCTCTTGCACCAAAAAATTGCATTTGTTTACCAATTTTCATAGCAGATACACAGCATGCAATACCATAATCATCACCTAAAGTAACTCTCATTAAATCATCATTTTCATATTGAATAGATGATGTTTTAATAGATATATCAGCACAGAATTTTTTAAATCCTTCTGGTAAATTTTTAGACCATAATACAGTTAAGTTTGGTTCTGGAGCTGGTCCTAAGTTTACTAAAGTGTGTAGAATTCTGAAAGAATTTTTAGTTACTAATGTTCTTCCATCAATTCCCATACCACCAATACTTTCAGTTACCCATACAGGGTCACCAGTAAATAAAGAGTTGTATTCAGGAGCTCTTAAGAAACGAACTAATCTTAATTTTATAACAAATTGATCAATTAATTCTTGAGCTTGCTCTTCTGTTAAAGTACCATTTTTCATATCTCTTTCAATATATATGTCTAAGAATGTAGATGTTCTACCTAAACTCATAGCAGCACCATTTTGATCTTTAACAGCGGCTAGATATCCAAAATATAACCATTGAATTGCTTCTTTTGCATTTGTTGCAGGTTCAGATATATCATATCCATAGCTTGTTGCCATTGCTTTTAACTCATTTAATGCAGCAATTTGGTCATGCATTTCTTCTCTTTGACGAATTAATTCATCAGTCATTTCATCAGAATCTAATAAAGCAAACTCCTCTTGTTTCTCTTTAATTAAAACATCAACGCCATATAAAGCAACTCTTCTGTAATCACCAATAATTCTTCCACGACCATATCCATCAGGAAGACCTGTAATTAAGTGTGAGCTTCTAGCAGCTCTTATTTCTGGTGTATATACAGCAAAAACACCATCATTATGTGTTCTTCTTAAGTTGTGATAAATGTATTCAATATTTTCGTCAACTTTATATCCATAACTTTCGCAAGATTTTTCCACTATTCTAATACCACCATTTGGCATAATAGCTCTTTTTAATGGGGCATCTGTTTGAAGACCAACAATTTCTTCTAGTTCTTTATTTATATAGCCAGGAGCATAAGCATTTATTCCAGATGGAGTTTTAACATCAACATCTAAAACATCTCCATTTTCTCTTTCTTGTTTGTATAAGTCTGTAACATTATTCCATAGCTTTTGAGTTTTTTCAGTTGCACCTGCTAAGAAAGCATCATTTCCTTCATAAGGTGTGTAATTAGCTTGAATAAAGCCTCTAACATCTATTTCTTTAGTCCATTCGCCTTGTGTATTAAATCCTTCCCATTGTTTAAATTCCATAAAAAATACCTCCTTGTAAAATAAATTTGCAGATAATATTATAATATAACAATAAATCTTTATCAACATTTTTTGACAAAAAAATAAAAGCAAAAGATTATATCCATTGCCTTTATTATGATTCAAAATTAAAAAAATTATTCTTCTTCACTAATGACCTTAGCTATTTTATAAATTAATTTTTGTTTTTCACTGGATACTGAATTTAAAATTTCATTAAACTCAGATGTTAAGTAATTATTTGAATTACTAGAAACACCATTAAGTATAGAACCTTCTGAAACTCCTAAAACCTCACAAATTTGAGTTAACCTTTTTAAATTAATATGAGAATTACCTCTTTCAATTCTACTTAAAAATGCAATTGAAACATCTAATTGTTCAGCCAGTTTTTCTTGAGTCATATTTTTATCAACTCTTGCTTTTTTTAATCTTTCTCCTATAATATTATAATCAAGTGCCATTGTAACTTCTCCTCCATAACCTATTTATAAATAATATATAGCATTTAATTAGTAAACTTAACAGATACTCAAAAGTAAAATTTAATTGATAAAGCTTAGTCTATATTCTTATTATGTAAAAAAACACAAAAAATATACATAAAAAGAAAAAATATTAAAATGTAAAATTAAAAAACTGTTGACAAATCAATAAAGCATATGGTATACTAAATGATGTAAATTAAAGAAGCAATCCGTGCTCACCTTAAGCAAATAGCAAAAAGGTAAATTTTATTACTGATTTTATAAGTATTTTTAGTTTGTTTTTTTTGTACGGATTGATTTTTTAATCAATCTGTTTTTTTATGGAGGTGTTTTATTATAAAACAAGATTTACCAATCAATGAACAAATTAGAGCAAGTAAAGTACAGTTAATTGATGAAAATGGAGAAAAAAAAGGAGCAATAAGTCTTAGTGAAGCATTAGACATGGCTTTTGAAAAAAAATTAGACTTAGTTATGGTTGCACCAAATCCAGAAATGCCAGTTTGCAAAATTATGAACTATGGCAAATACAAATTTGAGCAATCAAAAAGGGAAAAGGAAGCTCGTAAAAAACAAAAAAGTTTTGAACTAAAAGAAATACGTATAACTCCAAACATTGATACACACGATTTTGAGTTTAAATCAAAAAATGCAAGAAAATTCTTGGAAGACGGCAACAAAGTAAAAATTACACTAAAATTTAGAGGAAGAGAAATGAACTACATTAAATTAGGAGAAGAAGTTCTTCAAAAATTTATAGATGATTTAGAGGATATTTCTGTTCCAGAAAAGAAACCACTTTTAGAAGGTAAAAACATGTTTATTATATTGGCAAAAAAAGCTGATAAGTAATATATACAAAAAGCATTAAATTTAAAGGAGGAATAAATTATGCCAAAACTAAAAACAAACAAAGCAGCTAAAAAGAGATATTCTTACACAGCTACTGGAAAAGTTAAAAGAACAAAGGCTAATAAAAGACATATTTTAGCTAGAAAAACAAGCAGAGCAAAATCTAGAGGAAAAGTTCAAGATGCTTATGCAGATAAAACATGTGAAGCAGGAATCAAAAAAATGCTACCATATGGAAACTAAAAATAGAAGAATAGAGGAAGGTGAATTAAAATGGCAAGAGTAAAAACAGCAATAATTACTCGTAAAAAACATAAAAAAATATTAAAAAGAGCAAAAGGATATTATGGTGCAAAACACTACAGATTTAGAATGGCTAAACAAGCTGTTATGAAATCTGGAAATTATGCTTACGTAGGAAGAAAAGACAAAAAGAGTAATTTTAGAAAACTATGGATAGCAAGAATTAATGCAGCAGCTAGAATGAATGGAACAACATACAGCAAATTAGTTGCAGGGCTAAAAAAAGCAAATGTTGTTGTTAACAGAAAAATGTTAGCTGAACTTGCAGTAACAGATCCAAAAGCATTTACTGAAATAGTAAAAATAGCTGAAAAAGCAAGTAAATAAATAAAAAAATCTGTCAAGATATTAAACTTGACAGATTTTTTTATTGTTTCTTAATTTTAGGCTTAGCTATAAGTGAAGCTAAATATCCAAAAAACACAGCAGCAGCAATTCCACCAGCAGAAGCCTTAACACCACCAGTAAAAGCGCCTAATAATCCGGAATTTTGTACTTCTTGAATAGCACCCTTAGCCAAATTTGCTCCAAAGCCGGTTAATGGAACAGTTGCACCAGCACCAGCAAATTCTATTATATATTTATAAATTCCAAGTCCACCAAGTATGGCACCAGCTGTAACATATATTACTAAAATTCTAGCAGAAGTTAGTTTTGTTTTATCAATTAAAAGCTGGCCTATTATACAAATAATACCACCAACAACAAAACATTTTAACAAACCAATCCAATCAATACTTTGTATAAAATCCATACAATTCACCTCCAAACCTAGTTTTCAATAGCAACAGCATGTGCAATGCCAGGAATACTTTCACCTTGTTGAGAAGTAGTTGCATTAGTTAAAGCACCTGTTGCAATTAGTAAAATTCTATTTAATTTTTTATTTTTTAATTGTTTGAAAAAATATCCTGAAAATACAGTTCCTATACAAGCACATCCACTACCACCTGAATGAGTATCCTGAGTATTTTTATCAAACATTAAAACACCACAGTCATTATAAATGTTCTTAATATTGTAACCTTTAGTCTCAGCTAGTTCTACTACAATATCTTTACCAATATGGCCTAAATCACCTGTAATAATTGCATCATAATAGCTAGGCTTTCTGTCTGTATCTCTTAAATGAGTAATTAAAGTATCTAAAGCAGCAGGAGCCATAGCAGCACCCATATTGTTTGCATCCTTTATTCCCATATCAACAATTTTTCCAGGTGTAATATGTGTAATAAATGGACCTGTACCAAATTTTGATAAAACTGCAGAACTAGCACCAGTTACTGTCCATTGAGAAGTAGGAGGTCTTTGATTTCCTAATTCTAGTGGAAAACGAAATTGTTTTTCAGCACTACAAAAATGGCTAGAGGTAGCACATAAAACATTGTTGGCAGCACCACTATCTAAAAATACGCTACCTAAACATAAACCTTCAACAAATGTTGAACAAGCTCCAAATATCCCAAAAAACGGAATATTTAATTCTCTAAGTCCAAAGCTAGACGAAATACATTGATTAAGTAAATCACCTGCAAAGCAATAATCTATGCTACTGGCAGGAACACCAGACTTTGTAATAGCTAAGTTCACAGTTTCCTTTATAATCTTACTTTCAGCCTTTTCCCAAGTTTTTTCGCCCCAAAATTCATCTTCTAAACATTTGTCAAAATACTTAGCCAATGGACCTTGTCCTTCTTTAGGACCAACAATGCTAGCAACTTCAGCTATTGTTGGTGAATTATCTAATTTAATTGTTTGTTCACCCAAACGAGTCATAAAATTCTTCCTTTCTTATTTAATAAATAGAGCAGAAATTATACCAATAAGTACAGATGTTGAAATTCCAAAAACTAATACTGGACCTGCAACTGTAAACATTTTGCCCCCAACACCCATTATATATCCTTCTGATTTATATTCTATAGCAGGAGAGACAATAGAGTTTGCGAATCCTGTAATAGGCACTAACGAACCTGCACCAGCAAATTTTCCTATTTTGTTAAATATATTCAAACCTGTTAAAATTGCAGAAATGGCAATTAAGATAATAGACACAACAGTTGAAGAAATAACTTCATCCATGCCTTTGTATTTACAGAAATCCATAATAATTTGTCCGATACTACAAATTAATCCACCTACCCAAAATGCATTAAAGCAATTTTTTAGAATAGGAGAATTAGGGGACTTTTTATCAACATAATTGCTATATTCTTGTTTTGTTTCAATTGGTTTCATCACATAGCCTCCTTAATCCCTATCTCTATCAATAACAAAAGATAAATCTAAATCAACAAAATATTCTACTAATTTTTTACCATCAATCCTTGCGTGTTGTTCAATAATTTTTACATTTGACAAATAATCAATAGTTTTTGAAGCCTCTGCGACAGCTTGCACAATTGCATCTTTCCAAGATACTGTAGATGTACCTGTAATTCTTAAATGTTTTTCAACTCCCATTTTAAAACCTCCAAATATATATTTTTTGCTATTTCTATCTTTTCCCAAAAAATAAAAAATATACAAAATTCCTTAAAATTTTAAAATACTTATTCACTAAAACTAGAAAATGTGATATAGTGTAAAAAGAATGAATAGTAGGAGAAATTAAATATGGAAGAAAAGAAAAAAATAAAAATAAGTATTATAATAGCAATAATTATAATTATATTAGTTTTGATAGCAGGAGCAATTGGAGCGTATTATGTAATAAAACGCAACTACATTGTGAATTATCTAAATCAAACTAACTTAATTATAAATAATTCAAATGTAACAGAAAGTCTAAAAAAACATATATACAATAAAGATGGAGTAATATATATTTCAAAACCAGATATATATAACTTTTTTGATAACACAATTATATATGATGAAAAATATAATCAGTTAATTACAAGCTCTAGTACAAAAATTGCAAGTTTACCAATAGATAGTACTCAAATACAGGTAAATAGCCAAAATAAAATAATTGAAGCTGGTGCAATAATACTAGATGAAGTTGCATATGTTCCAATTTCTGAACTAGAAGAAGTATATAACATAAAAGTAACAAATGTTGCTAATCAAGCAAGAGTATATATTGATTCATTAGACAGAGAGCAAAAAACGGCAACATTAAAAAAAGACGCAAGTATAAAATACAAACCAACAATTATTTCAGCTACACTAACAAAAGCAAAACAAGGAGAAACATTAACTATTGCAAATCGTAGTGATTATCCTGTGCCTAATGGTTGGACAAGAGTTAGAACAGAAGATGGAACCTTAGGATATATACAAACAAACAAATTAAATAAATTTACAACTATAAGAGAAGCTGTAGAAGAAAAAGCTAAAGTAGATGGGCCAATAAGCCTAGCATGGGATTATTACTCAGAATACATTTCAGCACCAACAAGAACTGGCAAAATTAAAGGAGTAAATGTAGTGTCACCAAGCTTTTTCTACATGAGTAAACATAGCACAACTAACGTATATGAAAATGTAGGAGAAAAAGGAACAGCATATGTAAATTGGGCACATGGAAATGGATATCAAGTTTGGCCAATGTTTACAAACTCAAATATGAGTGAAACTTCAAAAATGTTAAGCGACTATAAAGCTAGAGAAACAGTAATAAACCAAATTGTTGGTTATATTAAGCAATACAACTTAGATGGAATAAATATTGACTTTGAAGGAATGTATGAAACAGACAAAGATAATTTTTCAAGACTTTTAATAGAACTAAGACCTAGACTAAATGAAATAGGAGCAGTATTGTCAGTAGATGTTACAGCGCCAGATGGGGCGCCAGAGTGGTCTTTATGCTATGATAGATATACGATAGGAAGAGTTGCAGACTATGTAATGTTTATGGCATATGATCAATATGGAGTATCATCAACAAAAGCTGGAACAACAGCAGGACATAACTGGATAGAAACAAATATAAAAAAATTCTTAGGACAAGAAGAAGTAAAAGCAGAGAAAATAATACTTGGAATTCCTTTCTATACAAGGGTTTGGAAAGAAAGCAATGGAAAGGTAACATCAAATGTTGTAAACATAGGAAATATAAATAAAATAATACCAAGTAATGCAACTAAAACATGGAATGAAGATTTGCAACAATATTATATAGAATATACAAAATTGGGAGCAACATACAAAATTTGGGTTGAAGATGAAAAATCAATTGAAGCTAAATTAAACTTAGTACCTAAATACAACTTAGGCGGTGCAGCATACTGGGAATATGATAGAGCAACAGATTCAATTTGGAATTTGATATCAAGTAAAATTAAATAAGGAATAAATATAAAATCACTTCAATATAATGTAGAACAAGCTATATATTGAGGTGATTTTTATGTTAGCATATTTGAAACTAAAAACAAATGACGAGGAATTATATGAAACAAATTATTTAGAAGAGCTAAAACAAAAACAGACTAAATTTTCAAAATTACAATATACAATATGCAAATATTATTATAACTTTATAGCAAAACTAAAATACTATATGAATATAATTACAGTAAAACAAATTTATGATGCATACCTGTTCATACTTCCACTTTCAGACTTGAACCGAAACCAAAAAATAAAAAAATGCATAAAAAAAGTGAAAATTTTAATGCAAAGATATAATATAGAATCTATAATTATAGAAAAAAATTTAAAACAAAATGAGAATTTTAAAAAAATAATAGAACTGGAAGCAAAAAAAGTACATATACTAGATGGCAGGGGAATAATGCCATATTTAATAAAAGAAACTCTAGAATACATATTAAAAAAGCAAGGGTCAAAAACAGAATTAGAGGACATATATATATGTATAAAAGAATATAAAACATTACATACAGAAAATATTATATATCTAATGCAATATTTTAAAAACATAAATATAGTAACACCAAATATAAAAGAATTTCAAAGGTTAGCTGATAAAATAGAAGAAAAAGAGAATATAATAATTACAGTTACAAATAATAAAAAGAAAAGTTTGAAAAAAGCAAAAGTAATAGTAAATTTTGATATGCTAGAAAGCGAAATAAATAAATATACCATATATAGAGAAGCAATTATATTAACAATAAATGAAAAGGGATTTTATGAAAGTAATACATTTAATGGAATACAAATAAGAAAAATAGGCATAGATACATCAAATGAAATCAAAGAATTCTTTAAAAAATATAACTTGCTAGAAAATAATGAATTAGCTACATTATATGAAAGCAAAATAAACAAAAAGCAAGATCTACTTAAAATAAAACAACAAATGGAAAAAGACAAAATTAAAGTAATAAAATTATACGGAAAAAACGGAATTTTGTGAAAAATTGTAAATTTTGTATGAAATCCTTGACAAATCATAAAAAATCTAGTATAGTTAATGAGTCGCAACAAATTGTATTTATATAATTTGTTGCAATTAATTTTTTATATAGGCAAAGGAGGAAGACAAATGGAAGAAAACAGAGAGGTACTACTAACTCAAGAAGGGTTTGAAAAATTAGAAAAGGAATTAGATAATTTAAAAACAGTAAAGAGAGCAGAAATAGCAGAAAGAATAAAAATTGCTTTAGGATTTGGAGATTTATCTGAAAATTCTGAGTATGATGAAGCAAAAAATGCTCAAGCAGAAAATGAAACAAAAATAGCAGAACTAGAAAATAAAATTAGATATGCTAAAATTATAGATGAATCAGAAATAGATACAAAAACAGTTCAAGTAGGAAATACTGTTAAATTATTAGATGTAGAGTTTAATGAAGAAGTTAGCTATACTCTTGTTGGTTCTACAGAAGTAGATTTAACACAAAACAAAATTTCAAATGAATCACCAATTGGTATTGCAATTTTAGGTGCAAAGAAAAACCAAGTTGTTGACGTTCAAGCACCAGCAGGAGTGGTACAATACAAAATTTTATCAATAACAAAATAATTAAAGTTAAAAAATGCCAAAGGACTAACCTTTGACATTTTTTAAACTTTTATTGCACTTTCTAAAGCTAATGTTATCATATTATTTAAAGACATTTCTCTATCCTCAGAACTAATTTCTTGCTTTTTACATATTGAATCAACAACTGTCAACAAACAGCAAGCTTGTTTACCAAAATACTTTGCTAAATAAAATAAAGAAAAAGACTCCATTTCAGCACCAATAATTTTTAATTTCTTTGGAAATCTATTAATTAATGCATTTACATCTTCTAAATATCCATCAAAGCAGTCACTACACAACACATTCCCTTTAATATATTCAATATTAAGTTCACTAGCAGTATCCTCGATAATGTTATTTAAAAATTTGCTAGATTCAGTCAAATGACAATCTTTTTCATTCCATTCATAAGCAAAATTTCCTTCAGTATAGCTGTTATCAACTAATATAGTATCAAAAATATTTAAACTTTCAGAATAAGCACCACAAGAACCAATACGAATAATATTTTTAACGCCATAAAATTTATATAATTCATAACAATAAATTCCCATACTTGCCATCCCCATACCATGTGAAAATACAGTAATCTGCTTTCCTTTGTAAGTTCCAGTATAAGCAAGCATATTTCTAACGGTATTTACTAACCTAGCATCCTTTAAAAAGTTTTCTGCAATGTATTTAGCACGAAGCGGGTCACCAGGCATAAGTACTATTTCAGCAATATCTCCATCTTTAGCATTACAATGAATTGACATTTAAAAATCCTCCTTTAAATTTATATTAATATTATATAGGAAAAGTTATAAAAAAATCAATTAAAATTTACAAAATATACATTGAATATTTATTAGTATTTGGTGTATAATCTATGTATAAAATTTCAAAGGAGGAAAATTTATGGAAAGAAAAGTAAAAGTTGTACAATTTGGTACAGGAAAAATGGCTGTTTACACAATGCGCTATGTATATGAAAAAGGTGCAGAAATAGTTGGAGCAATTGATGTAAATCCAGCTGTTATTGGAAAAGATATAGGAGAAATTATTGGAGGAGAAAACAAAGGTGTAACTGTAACAGCATTAGAAAATGCAGAAGAAATGTTAAAACAAGCTAAACCTGATGTAGCTATAATTACTACAATGAGTTTAATGGTAGATGTTAAAGAAGCATTAATGCTTTGTGCTAAATTAGGAATAAATGCAATTACAACATGTGAAGAAGCTTTTTACCCAGAAAATTCAAATCCAACAATTACAAAAGAACTAGACGAAATAGCAAAACAAACTGGATGTACAATTACAGGTAGCGGATATCAAGACATATACTGGGGACAATTAATAAGTTCAATTGCAGGCTCAACACATAAAATTACAAAAATAAAAGGAAGTTCAAGCTACAATGTAGAAGATTATGGAATAGCTTTAGCAAAAGCACATGGTTCAGGATTAACAATGCAAGAATTTGAAGAACAAGTAGCTTCAGTAGATAAAATTAGTGATGAAGAAAGACAACAAATTATTGAATCAGGCAAATATTTACCATCATATATGTGGAATGTAAATGGATGGCTATGTTCAAAATTAGGATTAACAGTTGAAAGACAAACACAAAAAACAGTACCACAAACATATAAAGAAGATATTTATTCTTCAACATTAGGAATGACAGTAAAAGCAGGAGATGCTACAGGAATGAGTGCAGTTGTTACAACAACAACTAAAGAGGGAATAACTATTGAATCAGAATGTATAGGAAAAGTATATTCTAAAGAAGATTTTGATAAAAACGAGTGGACAATTTATGGAGAGCCAGATACAACAATAGTAGTTGCAAGACCAGCAACAGTAGAACTTACTTGTGCATCAATTGTTAACCGTATACCAGATGTTATAAATAGTACACCAGGCTATGTAACAACAGATAAATTTGGAGAACTAAAATATAGAACAAAACCATTAAATGAATATGTAAAATAACAAACAAAAATCCAACTCTTATTGAGTTGGATTTTTTAGTTTCTATTTTAGGTGTACTTTTATTATTTAGCTTTAATTGTAAAATCTTTAGCATTTACTATATCAGCAGTAACTATTGCATTTAATTTTTCAGTTTGACCAGGTTCTATAGCTACTAAAATAGCATCAATAGTTGTAATAACAGAATTGTCATTACCTAAAATTGTAATAGTTACTATTTCTTTTTCATGTTTAGTTGTTCCTGTATTTTTTACATCTGCTAATAATACACTACTACCATTTTGAGAAGTAAATTGAATATTTGAAATTTCAATGTTATTGTACTTTTTAACTGAATTTAAATCTTTACTATTATTAAGTTTAACATCATTTGCCAATTCAGATACATATGAATCAGGAGTAGATACTGATTCTTTATTAGAAACATTATTGCTAGGAGTGTTAGGTTTATTTCCAACATTTTTAACAATAAGTACTATTACAAGAATTGCAACAAAAATACCAATTAAAGTAAAGACTACCTTTTTCTCATTACTTGTCATTTGCATCATCCTTTCTAAATATTTTTATGTATATATGCTATCACAATATAAAAAGCAAGTCAATAATAATTTTTTAAATGTTGATGAATTTTAATGTGACAAATAAAATGTCAAAATTTGACATACAATTTTACTTGCAAAATGCAATTAAATGTAGTATAACAATACTAACTTAGTTGCATTTTTTATATTGAAATAATTATTTTCAAATATAAATTAATTAATTCTAAATTTTTATCAATAGATTTTTATTTCAAACTACAAATTATTTAAAAGTATATTCAAATCTATATAATTAAAATTAATAATTTTAAATCTAAATAACTTTAAACATTTAAAAATCTATATATTAAATTTCCAAACAAAGAAGATATAAATTAGCAAGAAAGGTAGGTGTATTTTTAGTAAAAAAATGCAACTAAAATATATATTTTAAAAGGAGCAAAAATTATATGGAACAACAAAATAATAAAGAACAAATCAAGAAAAACAAAATATATCCACCAAAAATGGATATAATATTCCAAGCAATATTTGGAGAGGTAGGAAGTGAAAATATAACAAAAGATTTCTTAGAAAAAATACTAAAAAGAAAAATAGAAAAAATATCACTAGATAAAAATCCAATATTAAGAAGAGAACTAAAAGATGACAAATTAGGAGTACTTGACATAATAACAGAATTAGATGGTAAAGAAAAATGTAATATTGAGATGCAGTTAATAGACAAAAACAATATCATTGAAAGAATGCTATATTATTGGTCTAGAATATATACAAAACAAATGAAAGCGGGAGAAGATTATAATAAATTAGAAAAAACAATAGTAATACTAATAGCTGATTTTAATATAAAAGGATTAGAAGAGGTAAAATACCATAGTGTGTGGAAGATAATGGAAACAAGCGGTGTCAAAAAGTTAATATTGACAGAAAAATTTGAACTTGATATAATTGAATTATTAAAAATAAAGGGAAAAGAAAATGATAAAGACCAATTGCTAGATTGGCTAGTATTTTTAGATAATCCAGAAAGTGAAAGGGTGGCACGAAAAATGGAAGAGAACAAAAATCTAAAAGAAGCAGTAGAAAAATTAGAAAAGATAAGTGAAGATGAAAAAATGCAAAGAATAATAGAATTAAGAGAAAAAGCAATAAGAGATGAACATGCAATATATTCAAGAGGTGTAGATGTTGGAATTGAAAAAGGAATTGAGAAAGGAAAAATTGAAGGGGCACAAGAAGAAAAAATACAAATAGCTAAAAATATGTTAAAAAAGAATATTAATATTCAAGATATTATTGAAATTATAGGGTTAACAAAAGAAGAAATAGAAAGTTTAAAATAATTTATTAAATTTTACCAAAACTGTTTGTAAAATTTAATAAGTTGTATTAATATCTTTAAAAGAAAAATAAGAGAAAGAGACAAAAAAACAACATCAAGAAATGAAAATTTTGAGTAAAAAGTAAATATTAAAAAATGCTTCCTTATGGTAAAATAAATTTATCATAGTGGAAGTATTTTTTATGAATAAAAATCCTAAAACTACCAATTTTTTATTTACTTATTTTTAAAAATATGATACATTATTAGCAGGTGATATAAATGGCAAGAAATCGTAGAAATAAGCGTACTTCTAAGAATATATTAGAGGTAATGAGTTCAAAAACATTTATAACTTTATCAACAATTTTGATAATAGTTATAGCAATATGTTTTACCACTATTGTTTATCGAAATAACAGAGAAAAAGAATTGCTAGCTAAACAAAGAGAAGAACTAGAAAAAAATATTGAAGCAATATATACAGAAGCAAAGCAAAATATAGAAAACTCTAATAATACAGTAAGAAGTAGCCTTATAAAAATATCAGCAGTTGGAGATATTTTATGTGAAAATACAATATTAGATAATGCTAAAAATAAAGGATATAATTTTGAACCAATATTTAAAAATGTGTCAAATTTCTTTAGCAATAGTGATATAAATATAGGAACAATGGAAACTAATTTTACAGATAATAGCTATTCTGGATATGGCAAACGTAATAGCCCAACATCATTTGCAGAAGCTGTAAAAAATAGTGGAATAAACTTAGTAAGCATAAGTACAAATCACAGTTTGGATTACGGAATAAACGGTTTACAAGAAACTAAAAGAACACTAGAGGGACTAGGCTATGACGTAGTAGGAGATAGCTTAGGAGAAAACAGAGTATTAATAAAAACTATAAAAAACAAAAAAATTGCATTTTTATCATATACTTATGGAGTAGAAAACCAAAGTAGCAAAACAAAAGAAGAACTTGATAGTGCAAATGTATATAGTAATGAAATTGCTAAACAAGACCTAGAATATGCAAAAGAAAATGCAGACTACAACATAATAATAATGCACTGGGGAGATGCATATTCAACTAAACCTAGCAAAGAACAAGAAAATATTGCAAAGTTTTTAGTAGAAAATGGTGCCAATATTATACTTGGAAATCATGCATCAGCGGTTCAAAAAATAGAAGTAATGCAAAACAATGAAGGCGAAAATGTACTTGTTGCATACTCTTTAGGAAATTACATATCAGGCGAAAAAATGGATGTATCTAAGGTTGAACTATTCCTTAATATCGAATTAAGAACAGATATAGAAACTGGGAAAATAATATTAAGTAAAGTTGATTATACTCCAATATATGTACTAGATAGAGGAGAAAAAGCAGAAAATAGATATGAATTAATAGATATGAAAGGCACTGCAAAAGAATATGCAAGCGGAAATAAAAATATTATCAGTAAAAAAACATATAATAAATTATTAGAAGGACTAAAACTATTAGAAGGGATAATAAAATAGAAAGGAACAAAAATGAAAGTAGGATTTATATCATTAGGATGTAATAAAAATTTAGTAGACACAGAAAAAACAATAGCTCTATTTAAAGAACATAAATTTGAAATAGTAAATAATCCAGAAGAAGCAGAAGTTATAATAATAAATACATGCGGTTTTATAGAGTCGGCAAAAGAAGAAGCAATAAACACAATACTAGAAATGGCAGAGTACAAAAAATACAATTGTAAATACCTAATAGCAATGGGCTGCTTAGTAGAAAGATACAAAAAAGAATTAGAAAAATCTATTCCAGAAGTAGATTTATATATAAAATATAGTGAATACAGCACACTATGGGAGCAAATAGAAAAAATGTTATTCAATAAAAATGAAAATGTAGACTTCAATAAATTTACAAACAGAGTTATTACAACAGGACCAAATTACGCATACCTAAAAATCGCAGATGGTTGTAGCAATTGTTGCACATTCTGCGCAATTCCAAAAATTCGTGGAATGCAAAAAAGTAGAACGATGGA
>CAKOVG010000006.1 GCA_934121875.1 uncultured Clostridia bacterium | reverse complement strand
TAATGAAAGTGGAATAAACCCAAGCAAAAGTAAATGGGAATTTAACCAAACAAGTACAGCAATAGGAATAGAAGAAAATAAATATAGCAATACATTTGTAAGTGAAACAGGAACAATAAACTTAAAAGTAACATCAGGTGGTGACTGGTATTTACATGTATTATCAGTAGATAATGCTGGAAACAAAAAAGAAACAGTAAAAGGAACAGTAAAAGCACAAATAGCAGTATCAGATTATACATGGACTCAAAATAAAACCAAATTAACAGGAACACATAAAACAACAGGAGCTACAGTAACAAAAGAAGTTGGAGAAAACTATGATTATGCTTGTGGAGTATCAAGTTATACAGGAGGATGGAAAATATTAGGAGCAGAAAATGGAAAATTACTAATAATGTCAACAAAAGACATAGGAACATTACCATTATCAGGAAAAGAAGGATATAACACAGGAGTAGCACAATTAGATAATATGTGTAAACCATATGGAACAAATGCAAGGAGTATAAAAGTAGAAGATATAAATAGAGTAACAGGATATGATCCAAATAAAACAGGAGACGGAAAAAAATATGCTCAAGGAAATATGTATGAATATGGAAACAAAGTAACATATACATCAAGTGGAAGTACAGGAACAAATGGACAAAAATATAACGGAAGTTTATCAGGCAATAAATATGAACATCCAGATGGAAGAGCAATAGGCTCAAATGGAGTAACATCAATAACAGAAACAAGTACTTATTACTATTATTATCCAGATACATTAACAGACAATAGTTCTGGAACAACAGTAGGAATAGCAAAAACAACACCTGCATACAAGTTATTATTTAGAAATGCAGAAGACACATCAAACTGTAGTTACTGGCTTGCGTCTTCGTACGTGTATGCGGACACTGACGATTCGTACTTTGGTTTGCGCAGTGTGTACTCTGGCGGCTACGTGAACCGCTGCTACTTGTGGGGCTCTAGCGTCGGCACTTACAGCGGCAGCTATGGGGTGCGCGCGGTAGTTTCTCTATAATCTGATATCCAGGTAAAATAGAGTACTTTAAAGTTCAAAAAAATAAATTAACAATAATTATTAAATAAGTTCGTAACGAACACGCTCTGCCAGGCTTTATGTCTGGCAGCGTGCATTTATAATAGAAAATAGAGAATAGTATAAAATCTATTTTCTATTTTTTTATACTATATAAAATTCCTTCTATGGTAATATATGCAAAAAATGTTAATAATTGTAATGAATGTATTGACAATATATATAATATATGTGTATAATTTTAAAAATACAAATGAAAAGGAAAATTTAATATGGCTGTAATTACAATAATAAAAACAATAAAAACTATACACCCTAACACTATAGTAATAGTAAAAGCTGGTAAATTTTATAATGTATATGGAAAAGATTCATATATAATGAGTTACCTGTTGGGCTACAAACAAAAGGAACTAGAAGGAATAATAAGTTGCGGCTTTCCAATAGAAAATATACATAAAGTAATGGCAAAATTAGAAAATAAAAAAATTAATTATTTAATTGTAGACAAAAAAAATGGATATGATGTTGACGAAACTTTAGATAATAAAAATTTAAATACATACACTAAAATTTACGAAAAAGCAAGAGAATATATAGATTCAAAAAATAAAGCAGATAATATATACCAGTATTTAATACATAATTTAAATAATAAAAAATTAATATTTCAAATAGAAAAAGTGATTTTAGATGAGAGAAGAAAAATTTAAGGTATTACAATTCATAAGGGAATTTATAATAAGAGTAGAAGATGAATTAGAAAACTTTCCAAAAAAAGACATTGAAATAAAAAGAAGAATAAAAGATAGTAGTTATGACCTATTAGAACTAGTATATCGAGCGAACATGATGGACAACATAACAGAAAAGAAATACTTACTAATGAGAGCTATAGCAAAAGTTAAAATGGTAGATTTTTTAATTAATTTAAGCTATGACAGAGGTTTATTACCCCAAAAAAGGTATATTAAACTATCTGAAAAATTAGACGATATAATTAAATATATATCGGGTTTGTTAAAAATGTACAACAAACCAGAATAGGGCATAGTTGTCTGGCTTGCGTCTTCGTACGTGAATGCGAACACTAACAATTCGAACTTTGGTTTGCGCAATGTGAACTCTAACGGCAACGTGAACAACTACAACTTGTGGAACTCTAACGTCAACACTAACAGCAACAGCTATGGGGTGCGCGCGGTAGCTTCTAAAAAACTGTGGTTACTATTACTAAGGTATAGTAAGAGAAGTTTTAGATAGAAACAAACTGTGTCCTTTAGTTTAAGGTATTCTTAAACTATAAACAAAAAATAGATAAGTATAGTTGTTAGTAGCAGTATAGCGAAAGGGATTATACTTTAGCACTATTTTTATGCAAAGGTTCTCGTATGAGGACCTTTTTAAATGCCAAAATTGTGCAAGAATATATTTGTGCCTTGCACATATTGGTATTATTTAGGCTTTGGAATTGTAGTTTTACATAAATTTTTATAACAAATAATACTACTAACTACACTGGGAAGACTTAATTTATTTGCTCTATATAGATATATATTTTTTTTGAGTTTTCTATTAACCATTCTATATCTGGCATATTCCCCCTTAGAGTTTCTACCTAAAAATATAAAATTATTTGTATTTCTATAAATTCTTGTTTTTGAATTTAATGTCAGTTTTTCATTTTTTAAAAAATTTTTAATTTGAGATAAACAATATTTTAAATATTCCTTAGAATGATGAAATATTAAAAAATCATCTTGATATCTAACATAATACTTTATTTTTAATACTTCCTTAATATAATGATCTAAATCATTTAAATAAAATATTGCTAAAACTTGACTAGTCATAGCACCTATTCCTAAACCATTTTCTTCACTATCTATAATATCAAAAATAATTTTTAAAGCTTCTAAATCTTTTATTTTTTTCTTCACTTTTTGCTTTAAAATATCATGATCAATGCTGTAAAAAAATTTACTAACATCACATTTTAAAATATAATATCTTTTATATTTTATTTTGCAAATTTTATGGAATTGTGTTGCAATTTTAAGCCCCTGACTTGTTCCCATACCTTTTCTACTAGCAACATTTACATCAAGCAAACATGGTACAATTGCTGGGTATAAAATATGCCTTGCTACTAGGTGATTTATAATTTTATCTTGAACTCCTTGGCTAACTATACGCCTTTCTTTAGGTTCATGAATTATAAAAATATTAACTGGACCAGGAGTATATGCTCTATTTTTTAAAATATTGTAAATTCGAGAGATATAGGTAGCCTTGTACTCCTTTAAATTAGCAACTTTTCTTTTACTTTTTGTATTTTTACATACTTCATTAAAAGCATCTAAAATATTTTCAAATTTATAAATATTTTCATATAAATTGTTTAATCTTTTCATTATTTTATTGCCTTAATTTTATTTTGTATTTGATATAAAAAATCATAAGCTTGGCTAATTGATAAATTATCAATTTCTAAATCTAAAATTTCAGTTGCAATGTGTTCTAGTTGTTCTGAAATTAAATAGTTATTAGACGAAACAGGTAATTCTTGAGAATTAATAGAAATAATTTCTATATTATATGGTGTGCTTTTAAATAAAGCCAAGTACTTTTTTAAAGAATTGCAAGGAAAACCACATTTAACTACAGATTCGTTAAGGTTGCCAAGCTTTAAATTTAATAAATTAGAAACAAGTTTTGCATCTTCATCGACAAAAATAAAAAATAAACCAGATTTAAATAGATATAAAGTATTTGTAGAGTGATCAGGACTAGATTTTAATTCTAAATATTTGTTATATATTTTACTCATTTGTATACACCTTTCTTTAGTAAAAATATGAATGTTTCCAAAAATAAACTTTATTTCCAGATACTGTATACAATATACTACATAAATAATATACTGTCAATACTAATTTTTATATTATTTATTTAATTACTAATTTATTTTTACTTGTAAATCAAAGTATGCTAATTGCAATAAATAAAATAATTTAATTGCAAAAACGTGATAAAAACGTTAAAAATAGTTGCAAAAACGTGATTTTTAAAGATATGGAAAAGAAAGAATATTTATAAAAATACTAAAAATCAATTGTGTATATTCGAAAAATATGTTATACTATTATTGTATGATACAAAAGAGATAGGGGGTTAAAAATGAATCAAATATTAGTAACTCAAAAGCTATATGTTACACCAGAAATTAAAAGAAAAAAACTAATATATAAACTAGAATTGTTTTTATCAGTATTTTTAATCTGCCTGTTGTTTTCATATTACATATATGCAGAATATGATAGAAATAAAAGTGAAGAAGTTTCAAAAGAACTATTAGCAGAAATAAAATATCAAGTAGATGATACAGTAAAACAAGAAGATAATGATAAAATTGTTGTTATATTAGAGGTTCCTGGAACAACTGAAGAAAATACAAATCAAACAACAGCTTCCAGCCAAAATCCAGAATTAACCAATACAGCTAAAAAAATTGATACTAAAACATATACATCAAGAGATGGAGTAAAATATACAACTGAGGCAATTTTAAAAATACCAAAAATTAATATTGAGTATCCAGTACTTTCAGCAACATCACCAGAATTATTGTTTGTATCTATAAATAAATATCATCCAAAAGACCTGAAACCAAACGAAATTGGGAACTACTGTATAGTAGGGCATTATTATGAAAATGGCAAAATGTTTGGAAAATTACATAAATTAAAAAATGGAGATACAGCAGAACTAACAGACTTAACTGGAAGAACAATTACATATCAAGTTTATGACAAAAAAGTAGTTGAACCTACAGATGTTAGCTGTACTAGTCAAGTAGTTGCGCGCGAAATGCAAAAAAAGGAACTTACTTTAATTACATGTACAAATGGTGGAAAACAAAGGCTAGTATTAAAATTAAGAGAAATTTAATTATATAAAATATTACAAAAATCACTAAAAAGCTATACTTTTTAGTGATTTTGTGGTATAATAGTATTGTAGGGTTTGAAAAAACCAAATATCCAAAAGGGAGGATAAAAAATGTTCAATGAAGAAATTTTTAAATTTAATATAGATAATATAAAAAATGATTTAGCTATTGAAGGTATGAATATTACAGAAAATGATGTAAACATGTACAAAATGTTAGCTGAAAATGAGGTGGCAATGCCAGAGTTAATAAATATGATAAAAGCACAAATTTAGTTTAAAAGTTGTCAATGCATAAAAAATATTGACAACTTTTTGTTTTTAAATTAAACTCATGTTGTTATTAGATATAAAAAATACGGGGAGAGTAGTAATGAGAAATTTATATGAAGGCTCAAAATATTGCTATGAGAATAGTGGAACTTTAATAAATAAATTAAATATTAGAGATTATAAGCAACTAGAAAAATATGAGGCTAAAATTACAGCAGCTAAATCATTAGGCTTAAGAATACAAGGGATTACCGGAACATTTAACAAGAACCACTATATTTCAATACATAAGTATTTATTTGAAGACATATATCCTTTTGCAGGCAAATTTAGAGAAGAAAATATTGGAAAAGGAGAATTTAGATTTGCGAGTTTTGAATATATCGAACCAGAGTTAGACAGACTTTTAGAACAATTAAAGAAAGAAAAGTTTTTAGAAGGACTTTCAAAACATGAACTAGCTAAAAGATTAGCATATTATTTATCTGAGCTAAATGTGTTACATCCTTTTAGAGAAGGAAACGGAAGAACTAATAGAGAATTTATTAGGCAATTAGCATTAAAAAATGGATATATTTTAAATTTAAAGAATGTTGATCCACAAGATGTACTAAAAGCAAGCATAAAGTCTGTTATAGACACTACTGATTTAGAAGAAATTATAGAGGGAATGCTAGAAAAAGAATAAAATTAAGAAATAAAAGAGTACCATTTAATATGGTGCTTTTTTATTGTATAGCAAAAAATCGAAGATTTTGCTATACAATAAGGTTAAGTTGCTTTAGGATGTAGGAGTTGAAGAGTAACCCTTGCACATGAGACGAAGCAACTTTTTTTATTCTTTAAAAATTTTTAAGAAATTTTCAAAAAACACTTGCTATTTTTAGAATCTTATATTAAAATCTAATTGAAGTGGAGAGAAGTGGTGAAAAGTGGAACAAAATGTTAGCGAGGTGAGAAAAAGTGTTAATAGGTGAATATGAGCATTCTCTTGATGTTAAAGGTAGATTAATATTACCTTCAAAAATCAGAGAAGATATGGGCGAAAAATTCATAATAACAAAAGGCTTAGATAAATGTTTATTTGGCTTCTCACAAACAGAATGGGCTAACTTTGAAGAAAAACTAAAAACACTTCCACTTACAAACAAAAATGCTAGAGATTTCGTAAGATTTTTCTTGTCAGGTGCAATAGAATGTGAAATTGATAAACAAGGCAGATTTTTAATTACTAGCAATTTACGTGAATATGCTAAACTAGAAAAAGATACAGTAATTATTGGTGTTGGCACTAGAATTGAAATTTGGGATAAAGAAAAATGGAAATCTTATAATAGTGATGAAAACATATCAGCAGATGAAATTGCAGAAAATATGACAATGTTAGGTATATAACTTGCAAAAGTCTATATAAAAACAAAAGAAAGTTAGAAAGTACAAGAGAAAAAACTTACTAAAGATAAATATTACTAAAGATTGCATACAAAAGATAGCATTTTACAAATGATAAATTATACTAAAGACAAAGAAAGTAAAGTCTTACTAAAGATTTTAATTTCAAAAGAAAAAAAATTAAATTACTAAGGTAAAGATATAAAACTACAAAAGATTACCTAAAAAATTTCCAAACCCTACAAAAGAAAGCAAAATTATGAAAAATTACAAAAGAAAAATTAAAAAATTGGCACATAATAGTTGGTATAAATAATACCAACTTGTTGTGCTATTATATGCTGTTGAAAGGATTTTCAAAAATAGATGGAATTTAAACATGAACCTGTGCTATTAAATGAATGTATACAAGCACTTGAAATAAAAAAAGATGGAATTTATGTAGATGGAACTTTGGGCGGTGCAGGTCATAGTGAGCAAATAATAAAAAGGTTATCTAATAATGGCACATTAATTGGAATAGATAGAGACGAAGAGGCACTAAAAGCAGCATCAGAAAGATTAAAAAACTATAAGAATGTAAGTTATGTTCATGGAAATCATGATGATATAAGACAAATTTTAGATGAACTTAATATAGAAAAAGTTGATGGAATATTACTAGACTTAGGAGTATCTTCATATCAACTAGATGAAAGAGCAAGAGGGTTTAGCTACATGGGAGATAACCCTTTGGATATGAGGATGGATACATCAAATGGAATAACAGCTAAAGATGTAGTAAATACTTATTCAGAAGAAAAATTAGCAGATATTATTTGGCAATATGGAGAAGAAAGATTCAGTAGGCAAATAGCTAAAAATATTTGCAAATTTCGTGAACAAAAGCCAATTGAAACCACAAAAGAATTAGCGCAAATAATAGAAAATACAATTCCAAAAGCAATGCAAAAAGATGGACATCCAGCAAAAAGAACTTTTCAAGCAATTAGAATTGAAGTGAATAACGAAATTGAACCTTTGTATGAAACAATAAAGAATAGTGTGTATTGTTTAAAAAAAGGTGGAAGATTAGTAGTAATAACATTTCATTCATTAGAAGATAGAGCAGTTAAAACTGCAATGCTTGATTTACAAGGAAAATGTACTTGCCCAAAAGAATTACCATATTGTGTATGCAATTATGAATCTTTGGGAAAAATTATAAATAAAAAGCCAATTGTTGCATCAAATGAAGAAATAAAAAGAAATTCAAGATCTAAGAGTGCAAAAGTTAGAGTTTTTGAAAGACTAGATAAAAACACTTAAGAGTTATAAAATACTAAAAGAAGAGAGGTGAGAACTTATGGCATATAGTAGATATCAGTATGAGACAAGCCCTAGAAAATTAAAACCAAAAGAAGAAAAAGTAAAAAAGGTAACTACTAAAAAGAAAGTCAATAAACAAAAAAACACTGATTTAAAACAGCAAATAAAAATAATAATGTATATTGCTATTGGATTTGCTATATTATTTGCTATAAGTTATCGTAATTCTCTTATAACAGCAAGCTTTAATCAAAGAGAAAATCTAAAAAAACAATTAAGTACTTTAAAAAAAGAAAATGCACAAACTGAAATAAACATACAAACTAGTTTAAATTTAGCTAATATTGAAAAATCAGCAACTAGCATGTTAGGAATGAAGAAATTAGATGATTCACAAAAGGTTTATGTATCATTACCAAAAGAAGACTATATTGAAACAGCAAGTGAGCAAGTGATTGTTACAAAAGAACAAAACTGGTTTAAAAAAATTATAGATACAATAATAGATTTTGTAAAATAAAGGCTATATTTTCAAAGTTAAAGCCTTTATTTTTTGATTATTTGACTTTTTTATGTTAATTTGGTATAATTATCCATATGTAGTTAAAAACTACTATATATTTTTAAAAAGGAGAATTTCTAAATGACAAAACACTACAAAGTTAAGGCAACCGTTCACGAAATTCACAAGTTGGAAAACTGCGTGGTCATTATTGCTTATATTGACCATAAAAAAAAGTATGTTACACTCTGCATGGACCCCAACGAGTATCGGACTGCCAATCTTAACGATGGCGCCAAGCTCGAAATCATGATGGACAGGAAGACGGGCAAGCCCCAGAAGGTGTTGCACATCAAAAAGGTTCCGTTGATGCTTCTTCAGGAAAAAGATCCTGATGAGCCGTATGACTGCAAGCACGAGTACGTTTAAGAAATACTCCGCTCGTGGACTTTGTATTATACAAAGTCCACGAGTTCTTTTTTTATTTTTAATGAATAATAATAAAAATAGAAAGTTATTATTATTATAAGGAGCTTTAATTATGAAACATGATAAAAAAGCTTTGCGTCAAAATGTAAATAAAAAACAATTATTGAAATGGAAAAATAAGAAAAAAAGGGAAGTAATAGATACAAAGAAACAGCAAAAACAAATTCAAAAAGATATAAAAAAGAGATTTAAGAATGAAACAAAAATAAAAATACCAAAGGCAGAAGAAAAAATAAGTAATATTGTAAGAAAAAAGAGAATGAGAAACGAAATCACTATTATATGGTTAGTACTAGTAATGTTATTAATAAGAATAGGATGGTTACAATTTGGAATGGGGTCAGAACTACAAGCTAAAGCATATGTACAACAGACTTCGGATAGAAGTATAAATTCTAAAAGAGGAACTATATATGACTCTACAGGAAAAACAATTTTAGCAGTAAGCAGTACAGTTGAAACTGTAACTGTAAACCCAGTAAATATTTCAAAAGAAAATAAAGAAAAGGTTGCACAAGCATTAAGTAAAATATTTGAACTGGATTATGAAAAGGTATATAAAAAAGTTACCAAAAGAAGTTCAATTGAAACTATTGTAAAAAAGATAAATAAAGATAAGTCAAATGAATTACGAAAATGGCTACAAGAAAACAATATATCTAAAGGAGTTAATATTGATGAAGATACAAAAAGGTATTATCCATATAACAGCCTAGCATCACAAATTATTGGCTTTTCAGGAAGTGATAATCAAGGATTAGATGGAATTGAAGCATTATATGATGAAGAGCTAAAGGGAACAAAAGGTAAAATTCAAAAAATAACAGATGCAACAGGTGGAGAAATAGAAAACACTGTAGAAAATTATGTAAAAGCAATAGATGGAAATAATTTAGTATTAACAATAGATGCAACAATACAGGGAATTGCAGAAAAATACTTGAAAGAAGCATGTATTGAAAATAAATGTACAGATGGTGGCAATATTGTTGTAATGAATCCAAAAACTGGAGATGTGCTTGCAATAGCAGGTTACCCGAACTATAACTTGAATGAGCCATTTGAACCAAGCACAGAAGAATTAAAAACAGCTTGGCCTAGTATGTCACAAGCTGATAGAAATAAAACAATGTTATCGCTGTGGAGAAATAAAGCTGTAACAGATACATATGAACCTGGATCAGTTTTTAAGCTGATTACTGCTTCAGCTTCTTTACAAGAAGGAATAACAACAACTGATAAGCAAGGAGAATTTTGTTGTACAGGTGGAATAGAAATTGCAGGCGTTAGAATTAAATGTTGGAGATATTACAGACCACATGGTTCTGAATCTTTAAGAGACGCACTTATGAATTCCTGTAACCCAGTATTTATAGGATTAGGACAAAAATTAGGAGTGCATACATATTACAAATATTTAAATGGCTATGGATTGCTTACCAAAACCGGAATTGACTTGCCAGGGGAAGCAACAAGTATATTCTTAAAAGAAGATAAGGTAGGACCTGTAGAGCTAGCGACAATAGCATTTGGCCAAAGATTTGAAATTACACCTATTCAACTTGCTACTGCAGTAAGTACTATTGCAAATGGAGGAGTAAAAGTAACACCTAGAGTAGTTAAGCAAATTATAAATAGTAAAACTGGAGAAGTTACTAATATTCCAGTAAAAACTGGAGAACAGGTAATTTCAAAAGAACATGCAGCTGAGGTGTTAGATATGATGGAATCTGTAGTTGCCCTAGGAACAGGAAAAAGAGGGCAAGTTAAAGGTTATAGAGTAGGAGGAAAAACAGGAACTTCAGAAGACGGTGTTAATACAAATAAATATGTTGCATCTTTTTTGGGAGTTGCCCCCATATCAGATCCAACAGTAGTAGCATTAGTAACTTTGTATGACCCAAAAGGAGAAGCAGGACACCAAGGAGGTGTGGTTGCAGCACCTGTTGGAGGGCAAGTACTTTCAGAAATTTTACCATATTTGGAATTAAATAAGGATAATGAAAAGGAAGAAGATGTGAAGAAACAAGTAGAGGTTCCAAATGTTGAGGGATTAACTATAAAAGAGGCAACTAAAATTTTAAAAAATTTAAATTTAAGCTTACAAATAGAAAATAAAACTGAAAATTTAGATACGGAAAATACAGTAATAAAAGAGCAAATTCCCAAAAAGGGAATTAAAATTTATGAAGATTCAAAGGTTATTATAAAAATTTAAAAAAAAGGTATACAAAAAATGTATTTAATTATATAATGTAAGCGTAAAATGGAAAGTGTAGGAGAGTGTTATGAATTTAAAAAGTATATTATCAGGATTAGAAGGATTAAAAGTTAAGGGAAGTCTTGATATAGAAGTAAATGAAATAAAAAACAGCTCTAATCAAGTACAAAAAGGAGATATGTTTGTTGCAATAGAAGGCTTTGACACAGACGGACATAAATACATAGGAGACGCTATAAAAAATGGTGCAAAAGTTATTATGGCACAAGCAGACAAATTAACAAAAGAAATGATAAAAGATTTACCTGATGATGTTACTTTTATTTTAGCACCAGATACAAGGTACGCAGTTTCAATTTGTGCCTGTAACTTCTACCAAAATCCATCTAAAAAGTTGAAATTAATTGGCGTAACAGGAACAAAAGGAAAAACTACTACAACATTTATGATAAAATCTGTTTTAGAAAAGCAAGGGCTTAAGGTAGGTTTAATCGGAACTATTTGTACATATATTGGAGATAAAAATTTAGGAGACAATGATAGAACTACACCTGAAAGCTTAGAATTACAGCAACTTCTAAGTCAAATGGTAAAAGAAAAATGTGATGTAGCTGTTATGGAGGTGTCTTCTCAAAGTTTAAAACTAGGCAGAGTTGAAGGTTGTGAATTTGAAATAGGAATATTTACAAATTTTTCAAAAGATCATATAAGTGAAAAAGAACATCAAAATATGGAAGATTATTTTGAATCTAAAGTAAAGCTATTTTCAATGTGTAAATATGGATTTATAAATTCAGATGATATATATGCAAACAAATTGCCAAAATTAGTACCAAACTGTACTTTTAAAACTTATGGAATTGATAATCCATCAGAATTATTGGCAAAAGATATAACTGTAACTAATTCAAGTGTTGACTTTAAAGTAAAAATTGGAGATAAAAATCAAAGAGTAAAAACTGGAATACCTGGCAGATTTAGTGTATATAACTCATTAGCAGCTATTTCAGTAGCAAACAAATTTGGATGTAGTGTTGAAAATATACAAGAGGCACTATTGAATGTTCGTGTACCAGGAAGAAGTGAATTAGTAGATAATAAAAAAGAACTAACAATTATGATAGATTATGCACACTCACCAGAAAGCTTGGAAAGTATACTGGAAACTGTTAAAGAATACACACAAGGTAAAGTTATTTGTGTATTTGGCTGTGGAGGAAATAGAGATAGTGGAAAAAGGCCTATAATGGGAGAAATATCTGGGGTTTTAGCAGATTATACAATTATTACATCTGATAATCCTAGAAACGAAAATCCAAGTGAAATTATAGAACAAATTGAAAAAGGAATTAAGAAAACAAAAGGAAAATATGAGTGTATTGTAGATAGAAAACAGGCCATAAAAAAAGGAATTGAAATATTACACAAAAAAGACATATTAGTTATTGCAGGAAAAGGTCATGAACTAACACAAGAAATTAAAGGGGAAAAGTATCCTTTTGATGAGCGTGAAATTGTACATGAAATTATAGAACAATTGAGATAAGAAGACGAAGGAGGAAATATGGAATTACAAACAAAAATAATACTAATATCACTAGCTTTTAGCTTTATAATAGCTTTAATAGTTATTCCAATTTTAAAAAGGTTAAAAGTAGGACAATTAGAAAGAAAAGAAGGACCACAATCGCACTTAAAAAAACAAGGTACACCAACAATGGGGGGAATTATAATAATGCTTACATTACTAATAATGGGGGCATTTACTTGCTTTAATTATTTTCAGTCAAATAACCAAGAAGAACAAAAAATCGCAATGAATTTAATTCCACTTATAGCATCAACAATAGGCTTTGGTGTAATAGGATTAATAGACGATTTAAAAAAGCTAATAGGAAAAAATACAGAAGGACTAAAACCAGCATATAAAATGTTGGGTTTGTTAATAGTATCTGTTGGATTTAGCTTATATTTAGTACAAATTTTACATTTAGGAACAGATACATATATTCCATTTTTCAAAATATCTATAAGCCTTCCTATATGGCTATATATACCATTTGCAGTAGTTGTAATGCTTGCTACTACAAATGCAATAAATTTAACTGATGGAATAGATGGACTTTCTACCAGTGTTACTACAATAATAATTACTTGCCTAACTGTAATAGGAATTATATTTGGTGTAAAAGAAATAACACTATTTGGAGCAATATTAATTGGAGCATGTTTAGGATTTTTAATATTTAATTTACACCCAGCAAAAGTATTTATGGGAGATACTGGCTCACTCTTACTTGGAGGCGCAATTGCAAGTATGGCACTTTATTTAAAAATGCCACTATTATTAATAATAATAGCTCTAGTACCAGTACTTGAAACATTATCAGTAATTATACAAGTTAAACACTTTAAAAAAACAGGAGAAAGAATATTCAAAATGACACCAATACATCATCATTTTGAATTATCAGGATGGCATGAAAACAAGATAGTATCGGTGTTTAGTTTAATAACTCTTGTTTGTTGTATACTTGGATTGATTTCTATTTAGGATAATATTGTTAAGAAAGGAAAGAAATAATGCAAAAAACCAAAAAGAAAATTGCAAACTTCATAAATCAACCATTTGATTTTATACTATGTGCAGTAATATTTATACTGTTGGCATTAGGAATAGTAATGGTATTATCGGCTTCAGCACCATCAGCACTAGCAGAAACAGGAAAAAGTTATGTATATGCAAGTAGACAACTATTTTCAGCAGTATTAGGAATAATTGCAATGTTTTTCTTTTCAAAAGTAAACTATGCAATATATAAAAAATTATATAAAATAGCTTATGTTTTTTCGTTTGCAATATTATTACTTGTATTGATACCAAACGTAGGAATTGAAGGAAATGGAGCTACAAGATGGATTAAAATTCCACTTATAGGACAATTCCAACCATCAGAGCTTACTAAAATAGGAATGATAATATTTTATGCGGGATACCTAACAGAACATAAAGACGAATTAAAAAACTTTTGGAAGGGCTTTGTAATGCCACTAGTATATATAGTTCCTCCAATTGGAATATTATTTTTCATACAAAATCATTTGAGTGCATCATTAATTATAGCAATGGTTAGTTGCATAATGATGATAATTGCAGGTGCAAGACTGTTGTATTTTATTATTTCAGGAGCAATTGCAGGTAGTGGATTATTATCTTATGTAATATATAAAATAAGTACAGGAGGAACAGGCGACAGTTTCCGTATAGGTAGAATTGTATCATTTTTAGATCCATGGAAGTATCTTACAACAACAGGATGGCAAGTAGTTCAAGGCTTATATGCCATAGGCTCAGGTGGACTATTTGGAGTTGGACTAGGAGAAAGCAAACAAAAGTATTTGTGGATTTCTGAACCACAAAATGACTTTATATTTGCTGTTATAGCAGAGGAACTTGGATTTGTAGGTTGCTTAATAATAATGGTTTTATTTGGAATATTAATATGGAGAGGTGTATTGATTGCTATTAAAGCACCAGACACATTTGGAAGCTTGTTGGCTTCAGGAATTATAAGTTTAGTGGCTGTACAAGTGATACTAAACATAGCTGTTGTTACCTCATTAATGCCAAACACAGGTATACCATTACCATTCTTTAGCTTTGGAGGAACTGCATTACTTATATTACTAAGCAGTATGCGGTATTTTGCTAAACATTTCAAGAGCAGGTTCAAAAGTATAAAGGAGGAATTGAGATGAAAGTAATAATAGCAGCTGCGGGTACAGGTGGACATATAAATCCAGGAATAGCAATAGCTAATAAAATAAAAAAAGAAGAACCAAACTCAGAAATAATATTTATAGGTACTAATAGAGGGTTAGAAAATGATTTGGTTCCTAGAGCTGGTTATGAGCTAAAACATATAAATGCTTATGGATTTGACCGTACAATATCTTTGGAAAATATTAAAAAAATATGCCAGACTTTTCATTCAATAAAAGAGGCCAAAAAAATAATAAAGCAATTTAAACCAGATGTAGTAATTGGAACAGGTGGGTATATTTGTGTGCCTGTGGGAATGGCAGCTAAAAAGGAAAAGGTACCAGTAGTATTGCACGAAAGCAATGCATTTCCTGGTGTAGCAGTAAAAATGTTATCCAATAAAGCAAGTAAGATATTAGTGGGATTTGAAGACGCAAAAGCAAGATTGCCAAAGGCAAAGCAAGTGGTTGTTACAGGAACACCTACCAAAGTAAAAAAAGTAGAAATATCAAGTGAAAGAAAACAAGAATTATTGAAGGAAAATAAACTAGAAGGTAATAAACCAATAGTACTATTTTTTGGAGGAAGTCAAGGAGCTAAAAGTATAAATAATAGTTTATTGGAAATAATATCAAAAAAACAAAACCAAGATTATCAAATTCTATGGGCAGCAGGACCAGCGCAATATGAAAAAATAAAACAAGAATTGAAAGAAAAGTATTCAATTGAAATTGATAACATACCAAATACCAGTATTGTACCATATATTTATAATATGGAAGAAATAATGAATATTGTAGATTTAGTAGTTTCAAGAAGTGGAGCAATGACAATAACAGAAATAGCAAATGTGGGAGTGCCAGCAATATTTATACCATTTCCATTTGCAACAGAAAATCATCAAGAATACAATGCAAAAGTACTAAAAAATGTAGGAGCTGCTAAAATAATATTAGATAAAAACTTGACAGCAGACGAATTAAATAGTACAATATCAAACTTGATGAAGAATAAAAAAGTTTTAAAAGAAATGGGAGAAAAAGCCCATAAAGTTGCAATACAAAATGTAGAAGAAAGAATCTACAAAGAAATCAAAGAATTAAAAGGGTGATTTTGGGGACGGGGTCAAAAGTCACCCAAAAAAGCGAAAAGGGTGATTTTTGACCCCGTCCCCAAAATCACCCAAATCATAATTAAGGAGAATTTAAATGGCAGACAAGCTAATTATTGTGGAATCACCTGCAAAGGCAAACACAATTAAAAAGTTCTTAGGTGGAAATACCAAAGTAATGGCTTCAATGGGACATATTAGAGATTTACCAAAATCAAAAATGGCTGTTGACATTGAACATGACTTTGAACCAGAATATATAAATATTCGTGGAAAATGTGATTTGATTAAAAGTTTGAAAAAAGAAGCTAAAACAGCAAAACAAGTTTATTTGGCATCTGACCCCGACCGTGAGGGAGAAGCTATTGCATGGCATTTAGCACATATATTAGAAATACCAGAAGATAGCAATTGCAGAGTTACTTTTAATGAAATCACTAAAGAAACTGTAAAAGAAAGTATAAAGAAACCAAGAAAAATAAATATGAACTTAGTTGATGCACAACAAGCTCGTAGAGTATTAGATAGAATAGTGGGATATAAAATTAGCCCGATGCTATGGAAAAAAGTGAAAAGGGGACTATCAGCAGGTAGGGTGCAATCAGTTGCTGTAAAGTTAATTGTTGATAGAGAAGAAGAAATAGAAAACTTTATACCAGAAGAATATTGGAATATTTATGCTGATTTATTAGAACCAAATTCTAAAAAGAAATTTCAAGCTACATTTTATGGAAGAGACGGTAAGAAACTAGAAATACACAAAAAAGAAGAAGTAGATGAAATATTAAAAAATATAGAAAAAGGCAAGTATATTGTAGCAGATGTAAAAAAAGGAGAAAAGAAAAGAACACCTGCACCACCATTTACTACAAGTACAATGCAACAAGAAGCATCCAGAAAATTAAATTTTACATTAAAAAAGACGATGTCTGTTGCACAAGGATTATATGAAGGTGTGCATGTTGGTGAAAAGGGTACAGTTGGTTTAATTACATATATGAGAACTGACTCTACTAGAATTTCAGATGAAGCAAGAACAGTAGCAAAAGAAGTTATTACTCAAAAATATGGTGCAAACTATTATGAGAACCGTTATTATAAAACAAAGCAAAATGCTCAAGATGCGCATGAGGCAATTAGACCAACATATATAGATTTAGAACCAGAAAAAATTAAAGATTATTTAACAACAGACCAATATAAGTTGTATCGTTTGATATATAACAGATTTATTGCAAGCCAAATGGCTAATGCTATATATGATACAGTTACAACCAATATAGATGTAAACAATTACAACTTTAAAGCAAATGGACAAACTTTAAAATTCAAAGGATTTATGACGCTATATGTAGAAACTATAGAGGGAGAAAAAGAAGAGGAAGACAATTCTATTCCTGAATTAACAATTGGCCAAGAAGTAAAAAAAGAGAAATTAGAAGCAAAGCAAAGCTTTACACAACCACCTGCAAGATATACAGAGGCAAGTTTGGTAAAAGCTTTAGAGGAAAAAGGAATAGGAAGACCAAGTACTTATTCTCCAACTATTACAACAATTTTGGAAAGAAGATATATTCAGAAAGAACAAAAACAACTAATACCAACAGACTTAGGCAAAATAGTAAACAAACTGTTAGTTGAAAACTTTCCAGATGTAATAAATGTTGAGTTTACTGCTAAAATTGAAGAAGAATTTGACGAAGTTGCAGAAGGAAAAGAACCATGGAAACAAGTTATACGCGGATTTTATGGTCCATTTAAAGTGACCCTAGATAGAGTAGAAAAAGAACTAGAACATGTAGAACTAGTTGAAGAAGTATCAGATGTACCATGTGAAAAATGTGGAAGAATGATGGTAATAAAATATGGTAGATATGGTAAGTTTTTAGCTTGCCCTGGCTATCCAGAATGTAAAAATGCAAAACCAATTATAGAGACTATAGATGTACCATGCCCTGTATGTGGTGGAACAGTACAAATAAAGAAAACAAAAAGAGGAAAAAAATTCTACGTATGTGAAAATAATCCTGAAACTTGTGAATACATTTCATGGAATCCACCAAAACCAGGGGAAACATGGACACCAGAGGTAAAAGAAGAAAAGAAAAAGAGGACAAAAACTACTAAAACAAAAAAGGCAAAAACAACCAAAAGAAAAACTAAAAAATAAATTTAAGAACGAGGTAAACCCTCGTTCTTAAATTATGCCATATTTCTTGAAATACTAGATAATCTATGATATAATTACTACTTGATAAAATTTTAGGGGAGATTATTATGGTAGAGAAAGAAGAAAACTATAAAGAAAAGGAAAACCATAGAGTATTTAAGCAGTTATTAAATAACTTTATGCAAAGTGAACAAAGCTCTAAATTTGAAGAAGAAAATATAAGTAAAAATATAAAAATTGTACCTAAATTTTTTTATGATAACTTCAAAAAACAATTAAAGGTGGAATTTAGAATAGGTGAAAAACAGCTATATAAACTTAAAAATCTACCAGAATTCTACGAAAAAATGTTAAACAATGAAGTATACCAATATGGCGCAAAACTAAACTTTATACATACTATAGAATCCTTTGAAAAAGAATCGCAAGAAATTTTATCATTTATACTAAAATATGCAGAAATTATTAAATACAGTAATGAAATGAATTATACATATTATAGAAATAATTTTATACCAGACAATATTTTATTATCAAACACAGGCTTAGATGATATTTTTGAAATTTTAAAAAATAAAAATATAGCCTTTCAAATAAATGGAGTAGAAAAAAATATATATTTTGCAGACGAAGAACCAGAAATATTTTTTTACATTACAGAATTAGAGCAAAACAAATTTAAACTAAAATGTAATATTGATGTTTTCAGCTATGATATTTTACAAGGTAAAAAAAATATATATTTATTATTCTCAGAAAGTTTATATCGTTGTGACAGAAAATTCGAAAACACTGTTTTAAACATATTAGAAACATTAAGAAAAAATTATACAAATGAAATAATTATGGATGAAAAAGAAGTAACAAGCTTTTTTGCAATGATAGCACCGGAAATAGAAGAAAGTGTAGTTACAGACGATTTGCCTAAATATGTAAAAGATAAGTATATTCCACAAAAATTAGGAGTGAAGATATACTTAGATTATGATGCAGACAATAATGTTATAGCAGATATAAAATTCTGCTATGGTAAAAACGAATTCAATCCACTAATAAATCAAAACATTGATTTTGCCAGAAATATGATAAAAGAAAATGAGGCGTTAAATCAATTTATAAAATCTGGATTTATGCTTGACAGAAAAAACGTAAGATTAATTTTAGCAAATGACGAAAAAATTTATCAATTTTTATCAGAAGAAATTGAAGACTATATGAAACAATACGAAGTTTTGGTTACTGAAACTTTTAAGAAAAAAGAAATACGTACTCCACAAATGAAATCTATTGGAGTAAGAATAGAAAATAATTTGTTACAAATAGATTTATCACAAATAGGAATCGAATTATCAGATTTGTCAGACATAATGGAAAGATATAAACTAAAAAAGACCTTTTACAGATTAAAAGATGGAAGCTATATAGATTTAAAACAAAATGAAACTTTGAAATTTTTAGATGACTTAAATCTAGATATGGATAATGGCTTTACAAACTTAAAAGATGGAGTTATTACACTTCAAAATTATAGAAGTTTGTATTTAGAAAGATGCCTAAAAAATTTGAATAATGTTGAAATAACAAAGGATGAAACATATAAAAATATGGTAGAAAGCCTTGAAACAGAACAAAAAACTGTTCAAATGGAAATACCTAAAAATTTAAATGCAAGTTTAAGAACATACCAAAAAATAGGATATCAATGGTTAAAGACTTTGGATAGTTATCAATTTGGTGGAATATTAGCAGACGATATGGGACTTGGAAAAACAATTCAACTTATAGCAGTAATATTAGACTATGTAAATAAAGAAGGAAAAATGCCATCACTAGTAGTGTGTCCAAGTTCACTTACTTTGAACTGGCTGAACGAAACTAACAAATTTGCACCAAGTTTAAAAGCATGTGTAATTGGTGGCAATGCTACAGAAAGAGCAAAGAGAATAGACCAAATACCACAATATGATTTAGTTATTACATCATATGATTCTTTAAAAAGAGATATTGAAATATATGAAGAAAAAGCCTATAATTTTAGATATATGATAGCAGACGAGGCTCAATATGTAAAAAATAACAATACTCAAAATGCAAAATCTATAAAGAAAATATTAACACAAACAAGATTTGCACTAACAGGTACACCTATTGAAAACTCGCTTTCAGAATTATGGTCTATATTTGATTTTATAATGCCAGGCTATTTATTTAAATACAGAAGGTTCAAAGAAGCATTCGAAACACCTATAGTCAAAGAAGAAAGTGAAGTAAGTTTGGAAAGACTTAAAAAAATGATAGAACCTTTTGTATTGAGAAGAATAAAGAAAGAGGTACTAACAGAGCTCCCAGACAAAACTATAAGTGTACTATATAATGAAATGCAAGAAGAACAGCAAAAAGTGTATTTGGCATATTTATCAAGAGCAAAAAAAGAAATAAGTGCTGAGATTAAAGTAAATGGAATTGAAGGAAGTCAAATAAAAATATTGGCTTTGTTAATGAGGTTAAGGCAAATATGTTGTCATCCAAAATTATTTTTACAAGATTATGAAGGTGAAAGTAGTAAGCTTACACAATGTATAGAACTTATAAAAAACACGGTTGAGAGTGGACACAAAATATTGCTATTTTCAGGATATACTTCAATGTTTGAAATGATAGAACAAGAACTCAAAGAAAATAAAATATCATATCTAAAGCTAACAGGACAAACTAAAGTAGCAGATAGAATTGATTTGGTTGATAAATTTAATGAAGACAAAAATATAAAGGTATTTTTAATATCTTTAAAAGCTGGTGGAACAGGTCTAAACCTAACAGGAGCAGATGTTGTAATACATTATGATCCTTGGTGGAATTTATCAGCCGAAAATCAAGCAACAGATAGAACTTATAGAATAGGTCAAAAAAATAATGTGCAAGTATATAAACTAATTACTAAAAATTCGATAGAAGAAAAAATCTATGAACTACAGCAAAAAAAGGCAAAACTTGCAGACAATATGTTATCAACACAAAACACATTTATAAGCCAACTATCAAAAGAAGATATTATGAAATTATTTGGATGAGGTATAGATATGAAGGATTATATAACAGTAATTGGAGGAGGATTAGCAGGAACAGAGGCTGCTTACCAAATTGCCAAAAGAGGAATAAAAGTAAAGCTATATGAAATGAAACCACAAAAATATTCTCCTGCACATAGTAATCAAAATTTAGCAGAAGTAGTGTGCAGTAATTCGTTTAAATCAAATTTACATACTAATGCTTGTGGTCTATTAAAAGAAGAATTAAGGATGCTTGATTCACTTTTAATAAAAATAGCAGACGAAACAGCGGTGCCAGCAGGACAAGCACTTGCAGTAGATAGAGAAGTTTTTTCTAAGAGAGTAACAGAAGAATTAGAGAAAATGAAAAATATAGAAATAATAAGAAAAGAAGTTGGAAAAGAAACCGTAAACAATATTGACGATATTTTAATAGATAGTGAAATCAAAAGTGAACTACAAGAAATGGCAGAAGACGGAATTGTAATTATAGCAACGGGTCCATTAACTTCAGATAAACTATCAAATGAAATATTAAGCATTACAGGTCAAGATAAATTGTTCTTCTATGATGCAGCAGCACCAATTATCGAAAAAGATTCAATAAACATGGATGTAGCATTTTGGGGAGAACGCTACGAACAAGAAAGAGAAAAAGACGAACCAATAGAAGAATGGCAAAATAGAATACAGTCACAAACAGGGGCAAGTTATTTAAATCTTCCAATGAACAAAGAAGAATATGAAAGTTTTTGGACAGCTCTAGTAAATGCTGAAGTAGTAACACTTCATGAATTCGAAAAAAAGGAAATATTTGAAGGATGTATGCCAATAGAAATAATGGCTAAAAGGGGAAAAGATACTTTGAGATTTGGGCCTTTAAAGCCAGTTGGATTTACAGATAAAAGAACAGGCTATAGACCATATGCACTTGTACAATTAAGACAAGACAACACAGAGGGAAATTTATTTAATATGGTTGGCTTCCAAACTAATTTAAAATTTGGAGAACAACAAAGAGTATTTAGTATGATACCAGGTTTAGAAAGTGCCAATTTTGTAAAATATGGAGTAATGCATAGAAACACTTATATAAATTCTACAAAGCTATTAGAACCAACATATCAATTAAAAAACAATAGAAACATATATTTTGCAGGACAAATTACAGGTGTAGAAGGATATGTAGAATCAATTTCTTCAGGATTAGTAGCGGCATTAAATGCAATAGAACAATACAACCAAACAAATAAAAAAATTGTTTTTTCAAACTTAACAATGATAGGAGCTTTAAGTAAATATATATCAACAATTAATGAAAGTTTTCAACCAATGAACGCCAATTTTGGCATTTTACCAGAACTACCTGAAAAAATAAAAGATAAAAAATTAAAATATTCAAAACTAGCCGATAGAGCTGTTGAAGACCTAAGAAAACAGTTATAATTACGTAAACTAGCATTACATATCTATTACGATTATATTAAATTTTTATTACAAAATGAATTAATTTACATAATATTGTTGCGAAAAACTAAAAAATATGGTATAATAAGTTAGATATTGTGAATAAGAGTAGGTATTAGGAGGAATAATATGAAATTAAAAGAGATGGAAGAACGCTTGGAAACTATCAAAAATATGGACAATATAGACGATTTAAAAGAGCAAATGGAGTTAAAAGATGAACTTGCAAAACAAATTGAATATGCAAGTAGTTTAAACAAAGACCTACAACAAGAGTTAAATGAAACTCGTGACATTTCTAAAAGAGCAGATTTGGAGAATAGTATAAAAGAAACAGAAATGCAAATGAGCGAAAAAAATGTTCAAGTAGAGCAAATAAAAACACTAGTAGAAGAAGTAAAAAATACTAGAACATTACAACAACAAGAAGCAAAAAAACAATTTGTAGATGAATTACAAGAGCAACAAGAAAAAAATCAAAATAGAATAGAAAAAAAGAAAATACAAATAGCAGAAGTAAGCTCTATTAGACAACAAATATTAGGCAATATAGAAGAAAACAAAACTGTTTTAAAATTAAAAAAGCCTGAGTCAAAAGTATATCAAGCAGCAGAAGAAGAAAATAAAAAATGTATTGAAGATGCAAGAAACAGAAATAAAAGAATAAAAAGATTATCTAGAGAAATTGAAGCCTTAGAAAGTGAAAACAAAGATATTGAAAAAGTGTTACAAGAAATTGAACTCGTAGGTGAAAAAGAAACAGAAAATCAAGAGATTAAAGAGCAAGAAGATCAAATGTGGGAAGAATACAAAAAAGAGCAAGAAGAAGCAGAAGCTAGAAAAGATGAAGAAATTGATTTAGCTTATGCAGAAAAAGAGAAACAAGAAGCAGCAGAAAAAGAAGAGGAAGAAAGAGCACAAAAAGAAGAAGAAAAAACACAACAAGAAGCTTTAGAAGATCAAAAAAGTTTTAAACCAAACACTGCTGTAAATCCAACAAGAAACTCTAGTTCACCACAAAAAGCTTTAAACTCAAACTACACTGTAAAAAATATACAATTTACAATTGAAGGTAATCAACCTACCTATCATGCATTTATAGAAGATAATAATGGAAATCAAATAGAAGACGTTTCTATAACAGGGTTTGATGAAATTGGTGTAATGGATGACGAAAAGGCAAATGAGCTATATAAAAATAGAAATGTGTATCAAGCATCAAAATTCTATGATGTAAATATAGATAAATTACTAAAAATAGTTGATGGTAAATACAATACTTTAGCATTAAAACAATACCAACAAATGGTAAGAGAAGTTGAATTGAAACCAGAACAAAAAATGACAAAAATGCTAGATATTAACTACGATTTTTCAGATTTGTACCAAAAACCTACAGAACCAGCTAATAAGGAAAAAATAAAAAAGATTAAAAAACTTGCTAAGGCAGGATCAAACAAAAAATTAGTAGGATATGAAAAGGCACCTAGTATATTTAAAATTATATGGACAAAAATTAGTCAAAAATTATTAGAAACAAGCTCAAAAGAATTAGGACCAAAAATGGAAGAAATTACTCCAGAGAGAATGAAACAGGATTTAGAACAACTATATGACGAACCAGGTTTTAGTATTGATGAATTCGTAAAAGATATGCCAGAAGAAGAAGCAAACAAATACAGAAGCTACAGAGATAGCTTAAAAATTAAGGCTCAATCAAAAAATGAAGTACAAGAAAAAATTGGACAAAATGTATCTAAAATAATAGATGAAAATAAAGAAAAATCAAACAAAGAAAATGAAACAGAAATAGGAGAATAAAACAAGTTCAAAACCTAATAAAATGTCACAAAACTGTTGACTTTTACAACTAAAAATGATAAAATATAAGCCGTTAGTGTAAAATATGCGAAGAGTGTATTTACCTAACGGTTTTAATTGTTATAAAAAGCGTTAATCACTTTTTATAAAATAAACTTTAGAAAAGAGGTGAAATTTAAGTGCCAACAATCAATCAATTAGTAAGAAAAGGTAGAAAGAGTTCTACAACAAAATCAACAGCACCAGCTTTACAACATGGTTACAATTCTATGAATAAAAGAATGACTAACAAAAGATCACCACAAAAAAGAGGTGTATGTACTGTTGTAAAAACTGTAACACCTAAAAAGCCAAACTCAGCTTTAAGAAAAGTTGCCAGAGTTAGACTATCTAATGGATATGAAGTTACTTCATATATTCCAGGTATAGGACACAACCTACAAGAGCACAGCGTTGTTCTAATTAGAGGAGGAAGAGTAAAAGACCTTCCAGGTGTTAGATATCACATTATCAGAGGAACATTAGATACAGCAGGTGTTAAAGATAGAATGCAAGCGCGTTCTAAGTATGGAGCTAAGCGTCCAAAGAAGTAGAAATTTGAAATGGTGCGTATAATTATTACTAGTTTAAGGTACTTAAATTTATAATACATTATATAGCACTATACGGAAAAGCTTAGGGCTTTTCAGAGTACCTATCATACGGTTTAGTATGAAATAATAAAAGGAGGGAAGAATAGTGCCAAGAAAAGGATTTATAGCAAAAAGAGAAGTTTTACCAGATCCAATATATAATAGCAAAGTTGTTACAAAATTAGTTAACAATGTTATGCTAGATGGTAAAAAAACAGTTGCTCAAGGTATAGTTTATGATGCATTTGACATCATTAAAGAAAAAGAGCAAAAAGATCCACTAGAAGTTTTCCAAGCAGCACTTGAAAATGTAATGCCAGTTCTAGAAGTTAAAGCTAGAAGAATTGGTGGTGCTACATACCAAGTACCAATTGAAATAAGACCAGAAAGAAGACAAACTTTAGGTTTAAGATGGTTAGTTGTTTATGCTAGAAATAGACATGAAAAAACTATGGCTGAAAAACTTGCAGGTGAAATTATGGATGCTGTAGCTGGAAATGGTGGAGCATTTAAGAAAAAAGAAGATATGCATAAGATGGCTGAAGCTAATAAGGCTTTTGCTCATTACAAATTTTAAAAAGCAAATGAAAAGCGGCATCTTGCATTGTCAAGCATTACTTAAAAATCTTTTAACATACAACAGTATAATTTTAGGATTTTTGGTTCGCTTTCCTAGCAATATACCACTTTTACTTTGTTTTTAATCTTACGATTTGAATTATAAAAATAATACAAATTAAACTTAATAAAAGGAGGAAAAATAAGTGGCTGGAAGAGAATTTCCTTTAGAAAAAACAAGAAATATAGGAATCATGGCTCACATTGATGCAGGAAAAACTACTACAACAGAGAGAATACTTTTTTACACAGGTAAAACTCACAAAATTGGTGAAGTTCATGAGGGTGCAGCAACTATGGACTGGATGGTCCAAGAACAAGAAAGAGGTATTACAATTACTTCAGCAGCTACAACTTGCCAATGGTTAGGACATCGTATCAATATTATTGATACTCCTGGGCATGTTGATTTTACAGTTGAAGTTCAAAGATCTTTAAAAGTTCTTGATGGTGCTGTAACAGTATTAGCAGCTAAAGGTGGTGTACAACCACAAACAGAAACAGTTTGGAGACAAGCTGACAAATATCAAGTTCCAAGAATGGTATATGTAAATAAAATGGATACTACAGGTGCAGACTTTATGCTTTGTGTAGATCAATTACACAATCGTTTAAAAGCAAATGCAGTTCCAATTCAATTACCAGTTGGATCTGAAGAAAACTTCAAAGGTATTGTTGACTTAATTAAAATGAAAGCATTTATACACAAAGACGATTTAGGAAAAGAAATTGAAGTATGTGATATACCTGCTGAATTACAAGCACAAGCCGAAGAATTTAGAGCAAAATTAGTTGAAGCAGCAGCTGAACAAGATGACGAATTAATGATGAAATATTTAGAAGGTGAAGAACTATCAGAAGAAGAAATCATTAAAGGTATAAGAAAAGGTACACTTGCAAATAAAGTAGTTCCAGTATGCTGTGGTTCTTCTTATAAGAACAAAGGTGTACAAGAGTTATTAAATGCAGTTGTTAACTTTATGCCATCACCACTTGATATACCAGATATTAAAGGTGTAGATGAAGAGGGAAATGAAGTAGAAAGAAAAACATCTGATAGTGAACCATTTGCCGCATTAGCATTTAAAATTGCAACAGATCCATTTGTTGGAAAACTTTGCTTCTTCAGAGTATATTCTGGTACATTAGAAGCTGGTTCAACAATATTAAATGCAAACAAAGATAAAAAAGATAGAATGGGAAGAATTCTATTAATGCACTCAAATCACAGACAAGATATTGACAAAGTATATGCCGGTGATATTGCAGCTGCAGTTGGTTTAAAAGAAGTTGGAACAGGTGATACACTATGTGATCCTGCACATCCAATTATACTAGAATCAATGGAATTCCCAGAGCCTGTTATTGATATAGCTATTGAGCCAAAAGATAAAGCAAATAGCGAAAAAATGGGTATAGCTTTAGCAAAACTTGCTGAAGAAGATCCAACATTCAAAACATGGACAGATCAAGAATCTGGTCAAACAATCATCGCTGGTATGGGTGAGTTACACTTAGACATTATCGTTGATCGTTTGAAGAGAGAATTCAAAGTTGAATGTAGTGTAGGTAAACCACAAGTTTCTTACAAAGAAACAATTAGAAATAAAGTTAAAGTACAAGGTAAATTCATCCGTCAATCTGGTGGTAGAGGTCAATACGGTGACGTATGGCTAGAAATGGAACCATTAGAAGCTGGAAAAGGAATTGAATTTGAAAGCAAAATCGTTGGTGGTGTTGTTCCAAAAGAATACATTAAACCAATTGAAGAGGGTGTTAGAGAAGCTGCTCAAAACGGTATTTTAGCAGGTTACCCTGTAATTGACTTTAAAGCTACATTAGTAGATGGTTCTTACCACGAAGTTGACTCTTCAGAAATGGCATTCAAAATTGCTGGTTCTATGGCATTCAAAGAAGGATGTAAACAAGCTAAATCAGTTATATTAGAGCCAATCATGAAAGTTGAAGTAACAGTTCCAGAAGAATACATGGGAGATGTTATTGGAGATATAAACTCTAGACGTGGTAGACTAGAAGGAATGGAAGCTATCCAAGGAAACCAAGTAATTAGAAGTTTCATTCCATTATCTGAAATGTTTGGATATGCAACAGATTTACGTTCAAAAACACAAGGTAGAGGTACTTACTCAATGGAACCAAGCCATTATGAAGAAGTTCCAAAATCTGTATTTGATAACATAGTTGCATCAAGAGCAAAAAAACAAAACTAATGTTATAAAAACACTTGATTTTATACTAGAAATAGTATAAAATACAAGTGCTTGAAAAAGATTTTAATATTAAATTAAAATAAATATAGGAGATTTACAAAATCCCTAATAAATTTAAGGAGGAAATTTAAATGGCAAAAGCAAAATTTGAAAGAACAAAACCACACGTTAACATTGGTACAATCGGCCACGTTGACCACGGTAAAACAACAACAACAGCAGCTATTACAAAATACCTAGGATTACTAGGAAAAGCTAAATATGAAGCATATGATCAAATCGACAGTGCTCCAGAAGAAAAAGCAAGAGGAATCACAATTAACACAGCTCACGTAGAGTATGAAACAGATAAAAGACACTATGCTCACGTAGACTGCCCAGGACACGCTGATTATGTAAAAAACATGATCACTGGTGCTGCTCAAATGGATGGAGCAATTCTAGTTGTTTCAGCAGCTGATGGTCCAATGCCTCAAACAAGAGAGCATATCTTACTTGCTCGTCAAGTAGGTGTTAAATATATCGTTGTTTACTTAAACAAATGCGATATGGTTGACGATCCAGAATTATTAGAATTAGTTGAAATGGAAGTTAGAGACTTATTATCAAGCTATGATTTCCCAGGAGATGAAATTCCAGTTATTAAAGGTTCATCATTAAAAGTTCTAGAAAGCACATCTACAGATCCTAATGATCCTGTATATGCTCCAATTAAAGAACTTATGGATGCAGTTGATAGCTATATTCCAACTCCAGACAGACCAATTGACCAACCATTCTTAATGCCAATTGAAGACGTTATGACAATCAGTGGTAGAGGTACAGTTGTTACTGGTAGAGTTGAAAGAGGTCAAGTAAAACTTCAAGACGAAGTTGAAATCGTTGGATTATCTAAAGAATCTAAGAAAACAGTTGTTACTGGTGTTGAAATGTTTAGAAAAACATTAGACCAAGCTGAAGCTGGAGATAACGTTGGTATCTTATTAAGAGGTACTCAAAGAAACGAAGTTGAAAGAGGTCAAGTATTAGCAAAACCAGGAACAATTCATCCACATACAAAATTCAAAGCACAAGTATACGTTCTAACTAAAGAAGAAGGTGGACGTCATACTCCATTCTTTAATGGATATAGACCACAATTCTACTTCAGAACAACAGACGTTACAGGTGTTATCGAATTACAAGCTGGAACAGAAATGGTTATGCCAGGAGATAACGTTGATATGACTATCGAACTTATTACTCCAATTGCTATCGAAAACGGATTAAGATTCGCTATTCGTGAAGGTGGACGTACAGTAGGTTCAGGTGTTGTATCTGAAATTATTGCTTAATTTAAATTATGTAATATAGAAAAGGCAAGGATTACAAGAAATTGTAATACCTTGCTTTTTTATAAATTGGATTTATAGTAATTAGCATGTATATTAAAATAGCAAAAATGTTTATAAACATCTATTTTTTATTGACATTTTTAGACTTTAATTATATACTATATGCGTACCAAAGAACAAAAATTATAGTAATATTTGTAGAAAAAGGAGACTTCTTTTAATGAGGAATTTAAAAAAAATATCACTAACTTTAATGCTTATTATTGCTAGTATTTTAATACTAACAGTTAATTCTAAAGCAGCTACAAAAGTAAAAGTAACAGGAGACACACTAAATATAAGAAAAGGACCATCAACTAGCACAAAGGTTATAGCAATGGTATCTAAAGGAGTAGAATGTGAATTACTTGAAGAAGAAGGAAATTGGTACAAAGTTAAATATAAAACATATACAGGATATGTAAACAAAGAATATGTGAAGGTTATAGGAGATACAACTACTACAGTAAAACCTAACGAAACAACTACAAGTAATAACCAAACTGATGATAATAATAAAACTAAAAATGAAGAAAATAATACAAACTCAACAATTAACAAAGAAGAAGTTACAAATAATATTTTGTATAAACAGCTAAAACAAAATGCTGATTTAAAACTTTTACCATTAATATATTCAAGTAAAATTGAGAGTTTGAAAAAGAATATAGAGGTAGTAGTATTAGGAGAAATAAACGGATGGTCATATGTACAAACAGACTATAACTGTGGTTGGATTAGAAGTGATTATTTAGAAAATTCAAAAAAAACTTCTAATAATAGCCAAAATAATACTAATAGTGATACATATAAGGAAACAACTGGATATATAAGTGAAAGTTCTGTAAATATGAGAAAAGGACCTGGAACAAAGTATAACATAATAAAAGTATTATCTTTAAATACTCAATTAACAATAATAGGAGAAGATGGAACCTGGTATAAAGTTAAAACTGGAAATAGTACAGGGTATGTTTCAAAAGAGTTTGTATCAAATACAAAAACAACAACAACAAGAAGTAATGCTATACCTAGAGTTGAAACAGTGACATCTACAGTAGAAAATAATTCCAATGTGAAAAATTTTACTGCAACTACAAATACTTCTGCTCAAAACAGCTATGAAAAGGAACCTATTAAGAGTGAAAATATAATTAAGGAAACAGATATTGTCGCATATGCTAAAAAGTATTTGGGATATAAGTATGTATATGGCGGAGATGGATCAAATGGAACTTTTGACTGTTCAGGATTTACGATGTATGTGTATAAACATTTTGGAATAAAAATTCCACATGGTGCTAATGCGCAATATAACTATAAAAAAGGTACGAGAATTACTAAATATAGTGACTTACAAGTAGGAGATATTGTAATGCTTACAGATTATGAAACAGGAGTAGGAATTGGACACTGTGGAATATATCTTGGAAATGATAATTTTATTCATGCTTCAACAACTTGCTATGCAGTAGAGATATCTAGTTTTAAAACAATATATAAAGGAAGATTTTATGCAGGACTAAGATTAATATAATTTAATAGGGGCACTAGAAAGGGTTAAGTATGAGACCGTTTTGTGTTGCTGCTATTGGAACAATTTTAGGAATTATAATAGGGTTATACTTAAATAGTATAGCTCTTTTTGTATGTGCAATATGTATCTTAATTATTATTATATTGAAATTAAAAAATAAGTTAAAATATTATTTGATAATTTTTACGGTATGTTTTATAGTATTTGATATTTATGTATTAATGTTAGAAAAAAGGTATGCAAGAGTCACTGAAAGTTATAATAATCAGCAAATTATTATACAAGGAATTATTGTGTCAAATGGAAATGAAAAAAGGTATAAAACGCAATATGAGGTGCAGGTATTAAAAGTACATAATGAAAAGACAAAAGAAAGTAAGGTAGAGAATTTTAGAGTATTGTGTGATATAAAAGGGCGAGAAGATAATATAGGGTTAAATTTTGGAGATGAAATAATATTTAGTTCAAAATTTGAAGCACCATATACAGTAAGAAATGAAGGTGGATTTAACTATAGTCAGTATCTAAAGAGTAAAAAGATTGCTGGTAGTGTAAAAAGTAAAATAGAAAATGTAAAATTAACTGGCAAAAATAAAATAAATATAGTGGCTAGGCTAACTAATAACTTTAAAAATATTTTGCTAGATAAAATATACAAAATTTTGCCTAAAGATGAAGCTGGGCTATGTGCTGCTCTATTGTTAGGAGAAAAAAGTAAAATAAATAATGAAATAGAAGACAGTTTTAGGCAAGCAAGTTTATCACATATGTTAGCTATATCTGGAGCGCATATATCATATATATTATTGGGAGTCTCGACAGCACTAGCATATATAAAAATTCACAAGAGATGTGCTAAGTTTGTTATATGTTTGTTTTTGTTATTTTTTATGTTTCTAGCAGGCGGTTCGCCATCAATTGTTAGAGCTTGCATAATGGCAATTCTAAATTTAATTGCAGAAATGTTATTTGAAAAAACAGATACATTTAATAATATAGGAATAAGTGCATTTATAATTTTATTATTTAACCCATATGCTCTGTTAGATATAAGCTTTCAACTCTCTTTTGGAGGAACTATTGGCATAGTTACATTTGTAGAACTGTTATATAATATTAGATTAAAGAGAAAAGGAATAACTAAAAGAAAGGAGCAAAAAGAAAAAAATGGAAAGATACAAGGGAAGAAACATCGTGAATCTACATATAAAATTTTAATATATGTAGAACAAACTACTATAATGTCTATAGCGGCAAACATAGTTATTACACCAATTATGCTTTATAACTTTAGTTCAGTTTCACTGGTATTTATAATTTCAAATTTACTTGCTACACCTATAATGGGAATATGCTTGATTTTTGGAATGATTTTCTTGGTTTCTTTAATAATTACTCCATTAGCATATGTAGTGGCATTTTTACTAGGACCATTACTAAAAATATTTATTATAGTAGCTAATTTTTCAGGCAAAATACCATTTTCAAAAATTTTAATGCCAACACCAAAAATATGGCAGATTCTAATTTATTATCTGGCTATTATAATATATTTTTTTAAAGATGATATCAAAAAAATTTATCCTAGAATATTAGATAATTATAAGAAAATAATTGTATTTTTAATAATTATTACTTTATTACCATATTTGTTAGCTATAATTCCAACAAGTCAATTAAAAATACATTTTATAGATGTAGGACAGGGTGACAGTATGCTTATTATAACACCATCAAAAAAGAAAATTTTAGTGGATGGTGGAGGAAGTGAATTTGGCACATTTGATGTTGGCGAGCAAACATTACTACCATACTTACTAAACAAGTCAATTATAAGCATAGATTATCTTATATTTACACATTTTGATTCTGATCATTGCCAAGGATTATTTACTGTGTTAGAGAATATAAATGTTAAAAATGTAATTATAGGAGAACAAGGAAAAGAATGTGAGAACTTTAATAGATTTTCAGAAATTATAAGGAAAAAACATATAAATAAAATTATGGTAAGAGCAGGGGACAAAGTTACAATAGACAAAGATTGTAGTTTAGAAATATTATTTCCAGATACAGAGTTAATAAAGCAAAATATTTTGAATAATAATTCAATAGTAACAAGGTTTTTATATAAAAATTATAGTATGCTGATTACTGGAGATATAGAAAAGATTGCCGAAGAAAAATTAATACGTAAATACAAGGATACAAAAGAACTGAAAGCTAATATATTAAAAGTTGCACATCATGGTTCCAAGAGCTCTTCAATACAACAATTTTTAGAGGAAGTAAAACCAGAGATAGCACTTATTGGAGTGGGAGAAAAGAACACTTTTGGACATCCAAATGACGGAGTATTAGAAAGATTAGAAAATTTACGGGTGTGAAATTTATAGGACTGATTTATGTGGAGAAATAACTATTACTATAAAAAATAATAAAGTAAATGTTAATAAAAAAATAGATATTGAAAAATAGCCTAAAAGTAGTATAATATATAGGAAAATTAGAAAAGGAAGTATAAATATGTTATCAAAATATTCAAATCAAACAAATGAAATTAATGAAGATGAAATACAAGAAGCAGCAAATGAAATAAAAAATGGAAACTTAGTATTGTTTCCAACTGAGACTGTATATGGGATAGGGGCAAATGCCTTAAATGAAAATGCAGTAGAAGAAATATTTATAGCTAAAGGTAGAGCACAGGATAACCCTTTAATTGTACATGTTTCAAACATGAAAATGGTTGAAGATATAGTAGAAGAAATAACAGAATTAGAGAAAAAGCTAATAGAGAATTTTTGGCCAGGTCCACTTACAATAATATTTAAGCGCAAAAGCAATAAAATAATTCCTAATGTAGTAACAGCAAATTTAGACACAGTAGGAATTAGAATGCCTAGTAATTTGATTGCAAAAGAGTTGATAGAAAAGTCTGGTGTGCCAATTGCAGCACCAAGTGCAAATGTCTCTGGAAAGCCTAGTGGAACCAATGTAGAAGATATTATAGAAGAACTAGATGGAAAAGTTGCTTATATATTGGATGGTGGCTCAACTGACATAGGATTAGAGTCAACAGTTATTAAAGTTGATGGAGATGATATTAATATATTAAGGCCAGGTAAAATAACTAAAGAGCAATTAGAAAAGGTTGCAAATCAGGTTAAAGTTGATAAAAATGTATTGGGGCAAGTACAAAAAGATGAAGTGGTAGCGTCACCAGGAATGAAGTATAAGCATTATGCACCAAATACAAAGTGTATTATGGTATATAGTGAAAATTCAGATAAAATGATTGAAAAGATAAATGAAATAACAATGCAAAACAAAAATGTTCTAGTTTTAGCAAAAGAGGAACACATAAGGAAATATGTTGCAAGAAATAAATGGAACTTAGGAAATAGTTTAGAAGATGTTGCAAAAAATATATTTACACTTTTAAGAAAAGCAGATAAACAAAATGTGGATTTGATAATTATTGAAGGTGTTGGAAGTAAAGGTTTAGGACTTGCTATTACAAATCGTTTGATTCGTGCATGTGCTTATAATTATATTATTCTAAAAAATGAATAATATTTCCAAAAAATCTCATACTAATATTAAATATTAAAAAAGGACTGATAGAGTATGAGAAAAGGATGGATTATTGTACTAGCTGTATTTTTATTAATAATTGGTGTGGCTTTAGGAATTTTGACTTATAGCAAAAACAAAACAGAGAATACTAATATAGTGGATAATAAGAAGTTGGCGGAAGAAAATGAGATAAATAATGTGGTTCCAACTGCGGTAGTTGAAGAAAAAGTATCTCCTAATGCTAAAGTATTACAAAAAAAATATTTTACAGGTTGCGATCATTTGTTAAAGGAAACAAATGATATACCGGAAATTTTAGTAAATAAGACTAAAGCAGAAGTAGAAAAATACTACAAGGAATGGGCTGTAGATAATTTTTCTACAAACGAAATTACAATATATAAAGAAGAGGGTGGATATTGCAATCAGCATTATTTAATTAAGGAACATAATGGCGTTTTAGGAATTTACACATTAGATGCTGCTGGTACGCTTAATTTAAAAGAAGATACTGAAATTCAAACTATGTATTTGCCGGAAGCTGATTTAGAAAAGGTACAACAGGGAATACCTGCAATTGGAAACATGGAATTGAATAGTGTTTTAGAGGATTTTGAATAAAAAATAGATGAGATTATTTCTCATCTATTTTTAAATTTTCCTTTTTTAGATACCCCTGTTTATAAAAAGTAATGTAATACATAACAAAAGAAAAAATTGTAGTAGCTAAAGCTAAATAATAAATCCATAAATCAAATTGCGGTAAAGGTGCTACAGAATTTGAAGGCACTTTAGCTATATTGTTCCAATATGCAATTATAAATGAACATACAATTGCTATATAGAATAATACTGTTGCAAGTTTACCAAACCATCTACTAGAAACAACTAATTCTTTTCCATAAAGGAAAGAGGCTCCAGCTATCATTGCTGCCTCTTTTAAGGCAACTACTATAATAATCCAAAATGGAATAACTCCTTTAAAAGTAATTGCTAAAAGTACAGCTAGCTGAGTTGTCTTATCAGCTAACGGGTCAATAAGTTTTCCGAAATTAGTTATAAAATTAAATTTTCTTGCAATCCAGCCATCTAAAATATCAGTTAAGCCGGATATTGTTAAAAGTATAAGAGCCATAAGGTATTGCTCAATTACTATAAAATAAATTATAAAAGGTATTAGAAAAAACCTTGTAACTGTTAATATATTTGGAATATGCTTTGACATAAAAACTATCTCCTATTTTTTTACATTAAATTTCAAATTATTTTCCTCTAAAGAAACTACTATAGTATCTCCATTTAATAGTTCTGAACGTAAGATCATATCTGAAAGCTCATCTTCCAAATATCTCTGAATAGCTCTTCTTAAAGGCCTTGCACCGTATTTAATATCAGTTCCTTTTTCTAACAATAATTTTTTAGCATCTTCTGAAATTTCTAAAGTAATATTTTTATCAGCCAATACCTTTTTTGTATCATCAAGCATTAAATTTACAATTTGTAATAATTGTTCTTGGTTTAATTGCTCAAATACAACAATTTCATCTATACGATTTAAAAATTCAGGTCTAAAAGTTTCTTTTAAGCTATTCATAACTTTGTCTTGATTTATTCCTGTTCCACCAAAACCGATTGAATTTATATTTTGATTAGAACCGGCATTTGAAGTCATAATCATTATAGTATTTTCAAAGCTTACAGTATTACCCTGACTATCTGTTAATCGCCCATCATCTAAAACTTGCAATAAAATATTAAATACATCAGGATGTGCTTTTTCAATTTCATCTAGTAATACTATAGAATAAGGATTGCGTTTTACTTTTTCTGTTAGTTGTCCGGCATCATCATAACCAACATAACCAGGAGGAGAACCAATTAGTTTCGAAGTAGAATGGCCTTCCATATATTCAGACATATCTACACGAATAATTGAGTTTTCATTTCCAAACATTTCATAAGCAAGTGATTTAGCAAGTTCTGTTTTACCAACTCCTGTTGGGCCAACAAATATAAATGATGGTGGCCTTTTTGTACTTTTTAGTCCGGCACGATTACGACGTATTGCTCTTGAAACAGCTTCAACAGCAGTATCTTGACCAATTACTCTCTCATGCAAATTATTTTCCAAATTTAATAATTTTTGAGTTTCAGCCTCAGTAATTTTTTTAACAGGAATTTTAGTCCAACTTTCAATAACTTCAGCAATATCTTGAACTGTTAAGTTTTTTAGCTTCATTTTCTCATTTAAACTATCAATTTGTTCCATTAAACTACATTCTTTAGCTTTTAATTCAGCTGCTTTTTTATAATCTTCAGTTGAATCTGCAAGAGCAGCTTCTTCTTTTTCTTCTTGAACAGCTTTCAACTGACCTTTTAATATTTCTAGCTGATATAATTCTTTATTATTCAAGTTTATTCTTGAACAAGCTTCATCTAAAATATCGATTGCTTTATCTGGCAAAAATCTATCATGAATATATTTTTCAGACATAATAACAGCTTGCTTAATTACATCGTTTGAAATTTTTACTTTATGGTAATCCTCGTAATATTTTTTAATACCATCTAAAATTCCTATAGAATCAGTAATGGAAGGTTCTTCAATTAAAACAGGTTGAAATCTTCTTTCTAGTGCACTGTCTTTTTCTATATATTTGCGGTATTCTTTTAACGTAGTTGTTCCTATTAATTGAATTTCACCATTAGAAAGTGATGGTTTTAAGATGTTTGCAGCATTCATAGAACGTTCTGCATCACCAGCACCAATAATATTATGAATCTCATCTATTACCAAAATTATATTACCTAAAGCTTTACACTCTTCAATAATAGATTTCATACGAGCTTCAAACTGCCCTCTAAACTGAGTTCCTGCAACTATAGCCGTCATATCTAACAAATAGACTTCTTTATTTAACAATTTAGCAGGTACTTTACCATTTGCAATTCTAATTGCTAAACCCTGAGCGATGGCTGTTTTACCAACACCAGGTTCGCCAATTAAACAAGGGTTATTTTTGCTACGACGATTTAATATTTGAGTTATTCTTTGAATTTCTTTGTCTCTACCAATAACCATATCTAATTGACCATTTTTTGCTTTTTGAGTTAGGTTTGTACCATAAGACTCTAAGGCTTTTTTACGTTTATCTTTTTTCTTTTCTACTTTAACTTTCTTTTTCTCAGTTGAACCATTAGTAGATTCTTCTTGATTTTCTCCAAACATATTTGAAAAAATTGAACCTAATGGAATTGCAGTACCAAATATTGGGGAGCCTTGTTCCATTTTTTCTAAATCTTCTGGGTCCATATCATCTAATTGCTCAGAAAAAGAATCTATATCCATATTTTCAGCTAGATTGCTAACAATATTTTCAATTTGTTTTTTCATATTATTCATGTCTGTTTGGCTCAAATTTTTCAAAGGATTTATTCCTTGCTTTTGAGCACATTCAAGGCAATATCCTTTAGATATAGCATTTCCATCCTTATCTTTTGCATTTAGGAAAATAACCGCTGGATTTTTTCCACATATTGAACATAATTCCATAAATTTTATATAAACTCCATTTCTTTATTGTCTAAAAATACATAATATATAATACAGCAAAATTAAATATAAGTCAATTAAATTTGCTTGATTTTTAATGTAAAATAAGGTAATATATATGAAGAACAATAAAAAAGAATACGTTTATAAAAAACATATTATACGAGGAGCAAAAGGTATGAAAAATCAAAAACTTATATTTATTTTAATAGGTGCATTTTGTATATTTGCATTAGTGGCAGGGATATATGCTCAATTTTTTGTAGAAAAATCCAATAATACACAAGAACCTACAAACAATATAAACAATGATATAAAGCCAAAAACGCAAGAGGAAATAAAAGCACAATTAAATGACTTATTTACAAATGAACTAATAATTAATAATTATGATACTACAAAAGTAATAAAATTAATTGAAGATAAAGATATAGTTTACTCAGCATATGACATTCAAAAAAAAGAAACAAACTATGAAATGGATATTCATCTACCAGTATTGAATATAAAAGGAGAAGTACCAAATGATTTTAATAAAATAACTCAGTCAATATTTGTAGACAAAGCTTCTGATATTTTAAATAATAAATACACAGAACATGTGATTTATAGTGTTGACTATATTTCATATATAAATGAGAATATATTATCACTAGTAATAAAATCAACATTGAAGCAAGGAAACAACCCGCAAAGAGTAATTGTTCAAACATATAATTATGACTTAGAAACTGGGAAAGAGGTAAAATTATCAGATATTTTAATATTAAATAGCATAAAACAAAATGATTGCCAAAATAAAATAAAAGAAACGATAGATAAAGCACAAGAAGAAGCACAAATTTTAGTAAACTCTGGATACACTGTGTACAACAGGGACTTAGCAAATAGCATGTATCAAATTGAAAATGTATCAACTTTCTTTTTAGGTAAAGAAAGAGAAATTTATATAATATTTGCGTATGGTAATTTGAATTTTACTTCAGAAATGGACATTGTACTATATGAATAAGAGGGAATATAAATGGCAAAAAATCTGCTTATAACAGAAAAACCATCTGTCGCTACAGAATTTGCAAAAGTATTAAAATGTGGAGGAAGTAGAAAAGATGGTTATATTGAGTCAGATACTTGGATTATTACATGGTGTGTAGGCCATTTGGTAACAATGAGCTATCCAGAAAAATATGATGAAAATTTAAAATTTTGGAGATTAGATACATTACCATTTATGCCAAAAGAATACAAATATGAAGTAATACCAAGTGTTGAAAAACAATTCAATATAGTAAAAAGTCTACTTCAAAGAGAAGACGTAGGCTGTATTTATGTTGCTACTGACTCTGGACGTGAAGGTGAATATATATATAGACTGGTAGAGAATCAAGTTGGAATAACAGAAAAACAGAGAAAAAGAGTGTGGATAGATTCACAAACAGAAGAGGAAATAAACAGAGGAATAAAAGAAGCAAAAGACTTGTCTGAATATGATAGCTTATGTGACTCTGCATACTTAAGAGCAAAAGAAGATTACCTGATAGGTATTAACTTTTCAAGGCTTTTATCAATTATATATGGTAGAAGAATGGCAAAAGATTTAGGAGAAGAAAAAATATCTATTTCGGTTGGTAGAGTGATGACATGTGTGCTAGGAATGGTTGTACAAAGAGAAAGAGAAATTAGAAATTTTATAAAAACACCATATTACAGAATTGTGGGAACATTCGGAGAAGAAACGTCATTATTTACAGCGGAATGGAAGGTTACAGAAAAATCAAAAATGTGGGAATCTCCAAAACTATATAATGAAAATGGCTTTAAAAAAGAAAATGAAGCCAAAGAATTCATTATGTCGTTAAAAGATAAAAAAGCAATAATAACAGAAGTAAAAAAATCTAAAAATAAAGAAAATGCACCACTATTGTTTAATTTAGCAGAAATTCAAAATGAAGCAACAAAAAGATTTAAAATAAAACCAGATCAAACACTAGAAATAATACAAAATTTATATGAGAAAAAATTAGTAACATATCCAAGAACTGATGCGAGGGTTTTATCAACTGCAGTTGCAAAAGTAATTTCTAAAAATTTAAATGGATTAGCAAAAGGATTTAAAGACGAAGAAATACAAGGATATATAAAAAAGATGGTAGATGAAAAATATTCTACTGACTTAATAAAAACAAAATATGTAAATGATAGCAAAATAACAGATCACTATGCAATTATTCCAACAGGTCAAGGATTTGAAAACTATGATGCTTTGCCGGATTTACAAAAGCAAATGTATAAGGTAATAGTAAAAAGATTTTTAAGTATATTTTATCCACCTGCTGAATATAGTAAAATATCTGTAACAATAGAAGTTGAAAATGAGCAATTTTCAGCTAGCGGAAGAGTATGTGAAAAGTTGGGATATTTAGAAGTAGCTAAAAATGAACCTAAGAAAGAGAACGCAGAAGAGCAACCAGAAGAGCAAAATAGCTTAGACATACTAAGAAAATTAAAAAAAGGTGAAGAAATAGGAGTATTAAATTATGAAACTAGAACTTCAGAAACCTCTCCACCTAGTAGATATAATTCAGGATCGATGATACTTGCAATGGAGAATGCAGGAAAATTAATTGAGGAGGAAGAATTAAGAGAACAAATCAAGGGAGCTGGTATTGGTACAAGTGCAACAAGAGCAGAAATTATGAAAAAGCTAGAAAGAATAGGATATATTGCAATAAATACTAAAACACAGATTATAACCCCTACTGAAAAAGGGGAAAAAATATATGACATAGTATTTATGTCTATGCCAGATATGCTAAACCCAAAATTAACAGCAAGTTGGGAAAAAGGACTTGAGATGGTATCAAGTAAACAAATTGAGCCAAATGAATTCATGACCAAATTAGAAGCGTATATAAATAGTAAAATTAATAAATTAGTTGTAAGAAGATAGAGAACTTTAAGGTTCTCTATTTTTTGTAATATTCACACTTTATGCAAACTAGACATAATATATAGCAAAAATAAGATAGAAAGGGTGAAAAAAATGTCTAGTTACATAATAGAAGGAAGCAGAAAGCTAGAAGGAGAAGTTACAGTATCTGGTTCAAAAAATGCTTCTTTACCAATTATAGCAGCCAGTATACTAAATCCAGGAATTACAAGACTTTACAATATTCCTAATATACATGATACACAAATCACCTTAGAAATATTAAAATATTTAGGATGTAAGGTAAAAAAACACAATGGAAAAATAGAGATAAATAGTAAAAAGATTAATAAAAAGGATATTCCTGAACAGTTAATGAGTCAAATGAGGTCTACAGTTGTACTTGCAGGAGCAATACTTGGAAGATTTAAAGAAGCAAGGTTTTCTTACCCAGGAGGTTGCGATATTGGCGCAAGACCAATAGACTTGCATTTATCAGCATTTAAAAAATTAGGAGTTAATATTATTGAAGATTCAGGTTTTATTATATGTAAGGCAGACAAAATAATAGGAACAAATATTGATTTAGACTTTCCAAGTGTTGGTGCAACGGAAAACATTATACTTACTTCAATATACGCGGAAGGAACAACGCAAATAACAAATGCAGCTATGGAACCAGAAATAGTAGATTTAGCTAAATGTTTAAACAAAATGGGTGCTAAGATTACTGGAGCAGGAACTAATATTATAAAAATTACAGGAGTACAACAATTAAAGGATATTGGATACAAAATTATGCAAGATAGAATTGAAGCAGGAACTTTGTTATGTGCAGGAGCAATTACAGGTGGAAATATTTGTATAAATTATAGAACTCCAGAACATATTACACCAATATTAAATAAATTAGAAGAAGTTGGTTGCAATGTAAATATAGAAAAAAATAAAATATATATGCAGTCACCTAAAAGATTGAAATCAGTAGATATAAAAACAATGCCATATCCAGGTTTCCCTACTGATATGCAATCAATATTTGCTAGTATTCTAACTACTGCTAAAGGAACATCTGTAATTGTGGAAAATATATTTGAAAATAGGTATCGCTACACAGCAGAACTGAATAAAATGGGATCAAAAATTACTACTGAAGGAAAAACTGCAATAATTAAAGGAGTAAAAAAATTGTCTGGAGCAACAGTAAAAAGTACAGATCTGAGAGGTGGAGCCTGTATGGTACTTGCTGGATTATCAGCAAAAGGAGTAACAACGGTAACTAATATAGAATATATTTTGAGAGGATATGAAAATTTAGACAAAAAATTAAATGATTTAGGTGCAAAAATTACAATACAAAAAGATTAAAATATTCAAAAAAGTACTAGATTTATTGTATATAAATATGATAAAATAGATACGTGAAATGTGTAATAAAAACTACATTTTACGTATCTATTACAGTTGTAAGGGTTTTAGAAAAAAGAAGGTGAAAATATGGCAAGAAAAGTAAAAGAACAACCTAAAAAAAGTGCTAATATTGATTTAGATAATGAAATCATTATTGGTATAAAAACTTTGCCTAAAGTAGAACCTAAGAAAAGAAAAAATGTAAAATCAAAAAAGAGGAACACAAAAAAAACAAGAAGACCTCAAAAAGAAAAATTAGAATTAAAGTTGGGAATTGAAGACGAAACTATAAAATCTAAAACAAAAAAAACAACTAAAAAACAAGAAATAGCTAAAAAGAAAAGAAGGTCAATAGTAAGATTTATAAAGTGGACAAGCCTTATTATAATATTTATGGGAGGAACTGTATACTTTTTACTATCACCATTTTTCAATATAAAGAATATTAAAATACAAGGAAATCAAAAGCTAACAACTGAAGAACTAACAAGTTTATCACAAGTACAGTTAAATGAAAATATGTTTAAAATGGTAAAAAGTAAAGTGAAAAAAAATATTAAACAAAATGCATACGTAGAGAATGTGAAAATAAAGAGAGAATTGCCAGATACAATAACTATACAAGTGGAAGAAAGAACTCCAACATATATTATAAGTTTTGCTAATGCATATGTATATATAAATAATCAAGGGTATTTTTTGGAAATTTCAAAAAATAAGTTAGAATTGCCAATAATAACTGGATATTTGACTCAAGAATCTGAAATATATGAAGGCAGTAGATTATGCCTAGAAGACTTACAAAGGCTAGAGTCTATATTACAAATAATGAAATCAGCAGAAAGCAACGATATTGCAAAGTTAGTAACTAAAATTAATATAGCAGACAAACAAAATTATATATTAGAATTAAAAGAAGAAAAGAAAATCGTTCATATGGGAGATACAGCAAACTTAAGCACAAAAATGTTATATATAAAAAGCATTATAGAACAGAATAAAAAAATAGAAGGAGAAATTCTGGTTAATACTGACTTGAACAGTAAAGGAGCAATATTTAGAAAAAAAGTTTAAGGAGGAAAAGATGAATAAAAAACAAATTTCAATAACATTAGGAATAATGTGTCTCATCTTAACGGTATCTGTATGTATTCAACTAAAAACAGTTGACAACACAACATCAACTGTATCTCAGTCACTTAAGGAAAATGGACTAAGAGATGAAGTTTTAAAATGGAAGGAAAAATATGACAACACATATGAAGAACTCACAAAATCAAATAAAGAATTAGAAGAAATAAGAAAACAAGCTACTCAAAATGATACTAAATCATTAGCTAAACAAGACCAAATCAAAGAAAACAATATGCAGTTGGGATTGTATAAAGTAAAAGGTGAAGGTTTACAGATTAAATTAGCAGATAACAATACCGGTATATTAAAAAATGGAAATGAAGCATTAGACTTAAGCTCACAAGTAGTTCATTATGATGATTTAATTGAAGTAGTAAATGCACTAAACAATGCAGGGGCAGAAGCTATTTCTATAAATGGACAAAGAATAGTACAAACAACAGCAATAACGTGCGAAGGTAATGTGATAAAAGTAAATGGACAAAAAATAAGTTCACCATTTATTATTAAAGCAATAGGATCACAAGGTTTACTATATGGCTCGCTTACAATGATAGGTGGATATTTATATATATTAGATGAGGCAGGAGTTATAGTAGAAACAACTCAATCAGATAATTTAACAGTAGAAAAGTATACAGGGGTTATTAGCTATAAATACATAAAAAATGAAAAATAGAGGTGAAAATGACTTTGAACAGAGAAATGAAAGACAAAATAATAATGACTATAATTATTTGTGGAGTATGCTTAGTATTATTTGCAATAATGTTTATGCAATTTAGAACAGTTGAAGAAACAGACATTACTGCGATCGAAAATATGAGAGAAGCTGAATTACGAACTGCAATTTCAGAGTGGAAAAGTAAATATGAAGAAACTTTAGTACAATTAGAAACAAACCAAAAATCAATTGAAGAATACAAAGAAAAAGTGGAAAAAAACGAAGAAGCTTCAGAACTTGTTGATAAAGATTTAAAAGATTCAAATATGCTCTTAGGTAAAACAGATGTATATGGTGAAGGAGTTATTATAACATTATCAAACAGTGAAGAAAAAGAAATAAAATATCGTGACTTGCTAGAACTAATAAATGAATTAAGATATGCGGGAGCAGAAGCTATATCAATAAATGATGTTAGAATTATAAATTCTACAGAAGTTACACAACCAGATGGAACATTAATGCTAATAAATGGGCAAAGAATATCATCACCATATGTTGTAAAAGCAATTGGAAATCAAACATATCTATCAAGTACATTAAATTTAAGAGATAGCGGATACATAGACAAAGCAAAAGCGGTAGGAATAACTATAAAATTAGAAACGGGAAAAAACATCAAAATATTAAAATATAATGGAGATATGAAAATAAAATATATGAAGGAAGGAGCAAATAACTAATGATTTTTATTGCAATCGTAATTGGATGTATTTTAGGAGCAGTTATAGGAATATATGCTCCAATGGTTCCATATACATACTCAGGCTATTTAGCAATTGCTATTATTGCGGCGCTAGACTCTGTATTTGGAGGAATTGCATCAACACTAAAAAAGAACTTTGACTTAAAAATATTTGTAACAGGTTTTTTTGGAAATGCCATATTATCAATATTGCTTACATATTTGGGGCAGAAACTAAATGTAGATATTTATTTAGCAGCAATAGTTGTATTTGTTGGAAGAATGTTTAACAATTTAGCAATAATAAGACGCTATTATTTAGAAAAATGGGATAAAAAAACGACAGATAAAAACAATATGTCATAATTGTTACAAAAATATTACAAAAATATTACAAACCTATTGACATTTTATAAAAAATGTAATATTCTTTAGGCATTAAAACAGATGACAAACAATCTTTAAAAGAAGCAAAATTGGAGGAATGAATCTTGGCAATTGGAGATATAATTGTTGGAATTGACATAGGAACTTCAAAAGTTAGTTTAGTAATTGGAGAAGTTAACAATTTTAACCAAATTGAAGTCATTTGTACAACTACCAATAAATGTAATGGAATAAAAAAAGGCAAAATTATAGATGAAAATGAAATAGCAAGTTCTATACACCATTTAATAAAAGAAGCAGAAGTAGAAGCAGATTTAAAAATAAATTCAGCATATGTTAATATACCAGGTAAATATGTTACAATAGTTCAAAACAGTATAACAAAAGATGCAAAAGATAAATATGCTGGTATTTCTGCGAAAGATGTTGTATCGAGTATAATGCAGGTAAAAGATATAGATGTGCCAGAAGGCAAACAAATTATTGATATTGTAGAAAGTCAATTTGTTTTAGAAAATGGAAAAACTGTACTAGATCCAATAGGAAATCTAAGCGGAAGTTTTACATTAAAGGCAGAAGTTATCTTAGCAGATAAAGACTATATCAAACAAATAGCTTCTATATTTAAAAAAGTTAATTTAGATATTGATGGATTAGTTCCAATAACATTAGCACAGAGAACATTAGCATTAGATTCAAACGAACTAAATGATAATGTTATGTTATTAGATATTGGAGCAGGCAATACAGAAATAGGTGTGTTTGAAGGCAATAGTTTTTCATATACAAATACTATACCTTTAGGAGGAGACAGTATTACAAATGATATTTCATTGGTATTAAATATCAGTGAAGAAGAAGCAGAAAAACTAAAAAAACAATATGGTCTAGCACTAAAATCATTTATAGACAATGATAATGAAATATTACTTACTACTTGTAAAGACGAAAATGGAAAGAAAGTAATAAAAAGTTCACAATTAATTGAAATTATGGAAGCAAGAATAGAAGAAATATTCTCACTAATAAATAAAGATGTTACAGCACAAGGAATTAAATCTAAAATAAACAATGTTGTTTTAACAGGACAAGGAATTACTAATATTAGTAAAAGCGATGTTGCAGGAAAAATAATATTAAACATTCCAGTAAAAATTGCAACAGGAAGACTTATAAGTGTAGTAAGACCAGAATATAGAACAGCATATGCTTTAGTTAGGTATGTAGCATCAAGACCATTTGCCAAAACAGTTGGTAGCAGTATAGATAATAATTCAAAAGAAAGTATACTAAAAAATATTATGGAAAGAATTAAGGAATTTTTCTACTCATAGATTTTAATTTTAAAAATATATAAGGTAAAAATAGGAGGAATGAACAATATGCTAATGGACAATAACAGTGAAGAAAATACAATGTTGGACGGAACAGCTACTATCAAAGTAATTGGTGTAGGTGGAGCTGGAAATAATGCTGTAAATAGAATGGTTGAGTCTGGAATCAGAAATGTAGAATTTATTGCAGTAAATACAGATAGACAAGCTTTACTATTATCAAAAGCAGCATCTAAGATACAAATTGGAGAAAAAATTACAAGAGGTTTAGGAGCAGGAGCTAATCCTGATATTGGAGCTCAAGCAGCAGAAGAAAGTAAAACAGAAATTGCAGAAGCATTACGCGGAGCAGATATGGTATTTGTAACAGCCGGAATGGGTGGAGGAACAGGTACAGGAGCAGCTCCAATAGTTGCAGCAGCCGCAAAAGAAATGGGAATACTAACAATAGGAGTAGTAACAAAACCATTTACATTTGAAGGAAAGAAAAGACTATCACAAGCAGAACGCGGAATTGAAAGTCTAAAAGGAAAAGTTGATACTCTAGTAGTAATTCCAAACGATAAACTATTACAAGTAATTGACAGAAAAACTTCAATAGTAGAAGCTTTCAAAATGGCAGATGATGTGCTAAGACAAGGTGTACAAGGTATATCAGACTTAATAGCAATTCCTGGATTAGTTAACCTTGATTTTGCTGATGTTAAAACTATAATGCTAAACACAGGAATGGCACACATGGGAATTGGTAGAGCATCTGGAGAAAACAGAGCAGAAGATGCAGCAAAGCAAGCTGTACAAAGCCCATTACTAGAAACTTCAATTGAAGGCGCAAGAGGTGTTATTATTAATATAACAGGTGGAAGTAATTTGGGATTACATGAAGTAAACACAGCAGCAGAATTAATACAAAGAAATGTAGATCCAGAGGCAAATATCATATTTGGTGCTGTAATAGATGAAAGCCTTGACGAAGACATAGTAATAACCGTTATTGCAACTGGATTTGAAAAAGAAGAAGGACCACTATCAAATACATTAGCAGTAGGTGACATAATAGACAGGGCTTGGGATAAAAAACTTAACTCTATACCAACAATAACTGATAATTCAAGTTCTCAAGAAAACCTAGAAATACCAACATTCTTAAGAAGAAAATAATTTTAAATATCGAAAAATGCAAACTCTTTTCTGAGTTTGCATTTTTTTGTAGAATATTTCTTTTATTCGCCACTAGGAAATGACACACTTTTTAAAAACAAAATAGTATAATTTCTAATGTAGAGAGGTAAAGGTAATGACAATATATTTGGATGTAGTACTTTTAGAAAATGTATGTATGAATTATATAATTTTATTTGCAACAAGCTACATTATGAAAATAAAAACTAAACAATATAAACTATTGCTATCAAGTTTAATACGGAGGACTATATGCTGTAGTAGCTTATTTAAAAATACTACCAATCTATTCAAACATAATAACTAAGATAATACTTTCAATAATTATGATATATGTTGCACTAAATCCAAAAGAAATAAAAAAACTAGCAAAACAACTAGTAATATTTTATTTAACATCTTTTGTATTTGGAGGTTGTGCATTTGCACTACTTTATTTCATTAAACCACAAAATATATTAATGAAAAATGGAGTATATGTAGGTACGTATCCTATAAAAATAGCTTTATTAGGAGGATTAATTGGCTTTATAATTACACAAATATCCTTTAAAATAGTAAAAACAAAATTAAGAAAAAAAGATATGATATACAAGCTAAAAATAGAAATCTTTGAAAAAATAATTGAAATTAATGCAATGCTAGATACTGGTAATTTACTTAGAGATCCTATAAGCAAAACGCCAGTAATCATAATTGAAAAAGAAAAAATGTATTCAATATTACCAGCTGAAATACTAGACAATACGGAAAAAATAATAGGAGGTGAAGAATTTGAATTTGAAAACAAATATATAAGTAGATTCAAAATAATACCTTTTTCTTCTATAGGAAAGCAAAATGGTATTATGTTAGGAATAAAAGCAGATAAAGTTACTATAGAAAAAGAAGAAATTGAAGAAAACAACAATGTAATTGTTGGAATTTCTCAGCAAAAACTGAGTGACAACTATTCTGCACTATTTGGAATAGACTTATTAGAAGGGAGCAAAAACAATGAACTTATTACAACTATTGAAAAATAGCATAAATACATTATATGTAAGATATATAGGAAATGATAATGAAGAAAACTTACCAATTTATTACATAGGAGGAAGTCAAACTCTACCGCCTCCACTAACTAATGAAGAAGAAACAGAAATATTAGAAAAATTAGCTAATGGAGATGAATCCGTTAGACAAATTTTAGTTGAGAGAAATCTTAGACTAGTAGTATACATAGCTAAAAAATTTGAAAACACTGGAGTTGGAATAGAAGATCTAATTTCAATTGGCACAATAGGTTTAATGAAAGCAATAAATACATTTAATACAGACAAAAATATTAAACTTGCTACATATGCATCAAAATGTATAGAAAACGAAATACTAATGTTTCTTAGAAGAAGCAACAGAATAAAGGGGGAAATATCAATTGATGAACCACTAAATCGAGATGGAGACGGGAATGAATTGTTATTATCAGACATACTAGGAACTGACTCAGACATTACATCAAGAGAATTGGAAGACGAAGTAGACAAATCTTTATTAAGAGCATCAATAGAAAAACTAAATAACAGAGAAAGAAATATAATGGAGCTTAGATTTGGATTTATTAGTGGAACAGAAAAGACACAAAAAGAAGTAGCAGATATGCTACGGAATATCACAAAGTTACATATCTAGGCTAGAAAAGAAAATAATAAGTAAAATGAAAAAAGAAATTATGAGCAAAACAGGGTAAAATTATGTCGAATAATCTAATGTGATAATTGAATAGTAACAACTCCTTTTGGAAATAATTAAAGTAATAAATAATTTCTAAGAGGAGTTGTTAAATTTGAACAAAGTTGAAATTTCAGGTGTAGATACTACTAACTTACCATTAATATCAACAGAAGAAAAGAGTATATTAATTGACAAAATAAAAAAAGGGGATCAACAGGCAAGAGAAAAGTTTATTCAAGGAAATTTAAGACTAGTTCTAAGTATAATAAAAAGATTTTATGGAAAAGGCGAAAATGTTGATGACCTATTTCAAGTGGGATGTATAGGACTAATAAAAGCGATAGATAATTTTGACGTAACACAAAAAGTACAGTTTTCAACATATGCTGTACCGATGATAATTCGGAGAAATAAGAAGATATTTAAGAGATAATAATTCAATTAGAGTTAGCAGATCAATAAGAGATTTAGCCTATAAGGTACTTGCAATTAAAGAAAGAATAAACAAGGAAGAACAACGAGAAGCAAGTATCGAAGAAATTGCTAAAGAACTACAAGTAAACAAAGAAGAAATAATAATTAGTTTAGATGCAATTCAAGAACCAATTTCACTTCAAGAACCAGCCTATAGCGAAAACACAGAAAACATATATATAATAGATCAAGTAAAAGACAAGAAAAACACAGATGAATTATGGACACAAAACATTACAATTGCAGAATCAATGAAAAGATTAAGCCCAAAAGAAAGAATGATTATAAATAAAAGATTTTTTGAAGGTAGAACTCAAGTTGAAGTAGCAGAGGAAATCGGAATATCACAAGCACAAGTATCGAGAATAGAAAGGTTGGCAATAAATCATATAAAAAGAATTTATAAATAAACATATAAGTGAGCAATAAGCACCGCTTATATGTTCTTTTTATAAAAAAAACGAATATTATATAAGTAAGAATATAGGGGGAAAGCATATGGGACAAAAAGGCATGGATTTTAAACATAAAGAAGTTATTAATGTAAAAGATGGCAGGAGGCTTGGATTTGTTCAAGATGTTTGTGCCGATTTAGAAACTGGAACTATTACATCTATAATTGTTCCAGGAAGCAATAAATTTTTGAGCATGTTTTCATCTAACAATGATATAGTAATACAATGGCAAAACATCAAATGCATAGGAGAAGATGTTATATTAGTAGAAATTTAAAATAGCTATATTTATGGTAAAAAACAAAATGATATTTGAATTTAAATAAAACTACAAAAAACTTTAAAAATCTACAAAAAAAGTATTGACTTTATAGCGGCAATATGGTATTATAAATAAAGTTACTACTTATGGACGAAAAATATGCGTTTGTGGAAGAGTAAATTAGTAAGTGAAATTCATTTAAGAAAGAACAACTATACTAGTTTATTATTTTGCACTAAAAACATTTTAAAATATTTCAAAATATTTTAAAAAAAGTATTGACTTTTCTAAAATAAAGTAGTAAAATAACATTCGTTCACATTTGAACAGTGAACACAAAGCACATTGAAAAGTAAATAACAAACCTTTGAGAAACCAAAAATAATAAAGGAAGATAGAAGCAAACTATCTATAAAAAAATACTGTGAGAAATCACAGCCAGAGAAATAATTAAGAGTCAAAAAACTCAAAGAGATTAAGCTATGAAAATAGCAAAAAAAAGTTGAGAGTTTGATCCTGGCTCAGGATAAACGCTGGCGGCGCACATAAGACATGCAAGTCGAACGGAAGTCGTTGTAA